>CAYTXF010000118.1:4989-8241 GCA_964440745.1 uncultured Bacteroides sp. | reverse complement strand
GAATAGAGCCAACTAAATTGTACATTTCGAATAATTTTGCTATATTTGCCAAAACTTCAGAAAAATTATGATAAGGAAATTACTCATAGCCTCAATCACCATGGTGATGGCTTTGCAAGCACAAGCCATCGACATGTCACAGATAAGATTCCACAACGAAGCAACCGATACCACACGTCTCAACAATCTGCTGGCCGATGTCGCCAACATGCGCCTATCCACCCCTGGCGACCGCGTGGCAGCCGCCGGAAAGGCTTTCTTGGGCACCCCTTATGTGGCTCATACCCTCGAAGGCGAGCCCGAAATGCTGACCATCAACCTCGATGAGCTCGATTGCACCACATTCTTGGAGACTGCCGTGGCTGTGGCCCTTACGGTAGGGGAGCGCCGAAATTCGTGGCGCGACTATGTGTTCAATCTCGAGCGCCTGCGCTATAGAAACGGCGAACTCAACGGCTATCCCTCGCGTCTGCATTATCTATCCGACTGGGCTGTCAACAACATGCACATGGGCTTGATCAAGGATGTGACTCCAACCTTTGACCATTATGCCTACGTCATAAAGACTCTCGACTTCATGTCGGCAAATGCTGACAAATACGAAGCCTTGGCCGACAGCGCCAATCTGGCTGGCATCAAAACTGTGGAGATGGGCTATCGCAGCCATCGCTTCCCTTATATAAAGACCACTGATGTGGGCTCTAAGTCGACCAAGCAAGAGCTGCGCAATGGCGATCTCATCGCTTTTATCCTTAAAGACAAGAGCTTGGATTCTGGCCATGTCGGCATCATTGTGAAGGATCAGGGAGGCGAGCCCCGACTCATGCATGCCAGCAGCGCGGCAGGCAAGGTGGTGATAAGCGACATCAGCCTCGACGAATATTTGAAGAAGAATAGAAATTACATAGGAATCAGAGTGCTAAGAGTAGAAGACTGATTCCTGCCAAGGAAATCCATAAATAAATATCCAATACAAATGAGAAAAAGTATCTTTTGGGCAGCCTTAGCTCTTATGCTGAGTGGCTGCTCGGGCAGCAATGCCGGAAGCGACAAAGCTGCCATTCCCGCCGACAAGGACGTGGAAGCTAAGGTGAAAGAGGTCATGAGCCGCCTTTCACTCGAAGAGAAAATCGGGCAGATGACCCAAATCCAGATTCCGGGCATGATGGATAGCACAGGCACTTTCCAATTCTATCCCGGAGCGCTGGAACAGCTAATCGACAAATACAAGGTTGGCTCGTTCCTCAATGTGCCCGGCACTTCGCAGACTCCCGAGGTGTGGTACACGATCATCGAACCGCTCCAAAACCGGTCGATGGATTCCATTGGCGTGCCTACCATCTATGGCCTTGATCAGAACCATGGCGCCACATATACCACGGGCGCAACTTTCTTCCCGCAAAACCTTTCGGTTGCCGCATCGTTCAATACCGACATTGCAAAAGTTGCCGCGGAGATTTGTGCCTACGAAACGCGTGCGAGCGACTGTCCCTGGACTTTCTCGCCCACTCTCGACCTGGGCCGCGACCCCCGCTGGCCCCGCATTTACGAGGACTACGGCGAGGATCCTCTTGTGAATGCGCTGATGGGCGCTGCCGCTGTGCGAGGTTTCCAGGGTGATAATCCCAATCACATTGATAATAAGCACATAGCAGTGTGCGTGAAGCATTATATGGGTTATGGCGTGCCTTTCTCTGGCAAGGACCGCACCCCGGCTTACATCTCAGCGCAAGATCTGCGCGAAAAGCATTTCGCTCCATATTTGGCAGCCATTAAGGCTGGCGCCCTGTCGATCATGGTCAACTCAGGCAGTGTCAACGGCACCCCGATGCATGCCAATGCCGAGCTTCTCACCCAATGGCTCAAGGTTGATTTGGGCTGGGACGGCGTGATCGTCACCGACTGGGCCGACATCGACAATCTGTGGAAACGCGAGAAAGTGGCTGCCAACAAGAAAGATGCCATCTGCAAGGCTATCAATGCCGGAATCGACATGACCATGGATCCCTATAGCACTGATTTCTGCGACCTCCTGAAAGAACTCGTAGATGAGGGCAAGGTAGGCATGGATCGCATCAATGACGCTGCTTCGCGCGTGGTGCGCATGAAGGTGCGTCTTGGCCTCTTTGACGAGCCCAACACCAAGTGGACCGATTATCCTGATTTCGGTAGCGAAGCATTTGCTCAGACTGCTCTCAAGGGCGCTGAGGAGTGCATCGTGCTGCTTAAGAACGATGATGGCGTGCTCCCAATAGCTCAGGGCAAGAAGATCCTTGTCACTGGTCCCAATGGCAACACTATGCGTGGTCTCAATGGCGGATGGAGCTATACATGGCAGGGCGAACAGACAAATCGTTTCGCTACCGCTTACAACACCATATATCAAGCACTTGCCAACAAATACGGTGCTGCCAATGTGAAATATGTGCCAGGCGTGCAGTATAAGGACCGTGGAGCTTACTACGAGGAGGAAACTCCCGAATACGCAAGCGCAGTGGCGGCTGCCCGTAGCGCTGACGTGATCGTGGCTTGCATCGGTGAGAATTCATATTGCGAAACCCCCGGCAACCTAACAGATCTCAACATCTCGCCCAATCAGGCTCAGCTTGTGAAAGAATTGGCAAAGACCGGCAAGCCCATAGTGCTTGTGCTTAATGAGGGTCGTCCGCGTCTGATTGCATCGATCGAGCCTCTGGCAAAGGGCGTGATCGATGCCATTCTCCCCGGCAATTATGGCGGCGACGCTTTGGCTAATCTTATCAGCGGCGATGCCAATTTCAGCGCTAAGCTGCCTTTCACTTATCCAAAGGAAATCAATTCGCTTGTTACCTACGACTATAAGGTGAGCGAAGAGGTGGAGACCATGGCCGGCGCTTACGACTACAATGCCGTGGTGGCAAGCCAATGGCCTTTTGGCTTCGGTCTCAGCTATACCACATTTGAATACAGCGACTTGCGTCTCAACAAGACTGAGTTCGCTCCCGAGGATGAGCTCGAATTCACCGTGCGCGTGACCAACACCGGCAATGTGGCTGGCAAGGAAGCAGTGCTGCTCTTCTCCAGCGATTTGGTGGCATCACAGGTGCCCGATGGTCGCCGCTTGCGTGCCTTCACCAAGCTCGATTTCAATCCGGGTGAGAGCCATGAAGTGAAGCTCAAGATTCCGGCACGTGACTTGGCATTTGTAGGCGCCGATGGCAAATGGGTGCTCGAAGAGGGCGACTTCCGCTTCCAGATTGGCAATCAGGTGAT
>CAYTXF010000118.1:0-4889 GCA_964440745.1 uncultured Bacteroides sp. | reverse complement strand
TAGCCTGTGCAGCCCGAAGGATTGATCACATACACCACATATCCGCGATTGGCGAACTGCTGAGCTCCCATTACGCCATAAATCAGATGCGAGCTGGGCATGCATCCACCATAATAATATACGATCATGGGATATTTCTGCTCAGGGTCAAAGCCGGGAGGATAGGTGAGGAAGCCGTCGATCTCTGTGCCATCCTTTGCTGTGAATACATAAGGCTCGGTGCGCCCGGTCTCGATGTCCTGAGCAAATTCAGCCCAGGGGTCGGCTATGAGTTTGAGTTTGCCAGTCTTCTGATTATAGAGGTAGGCTTGGCCCACAGTGTGGTCACCTGCTGCGGTGTATGCAATCCATTCGCCTTGCTCGTCGCCAATGGTGAATTTCAGCACCGACTCCACTTCGCGTGGCAGGTCCTCGATCTTTCCCGTCTTGGGATCCAGACGGCAAAGGCCGATGTCAAAGCCGTCGAGAGTGCGGAAATAAATTTTGCCATCGCCGGGATTCCATACCGGATCGCCTTGGATGGCCGGATTGAAATTCTTGGTCATCGGGGTGGCCTTGCCTGTAGCAATGTCATAGAGGAAGCCCTGCACATCCTCGGGGCTCGGATGCTTGTGATTGCCCCAATTGCCGCCAATGGCATCAAAAGCACTTGGCGAACCAGTGATGAAAAGCTGGGTGCCGTCGGGCGAGTAGCACGCGTCGGTAATGTGTGGGTCGCGCTTGATGAGAGTGTCAACTGCCATGGTGCGCATATCCATCTCTAAGAGAGTCTGGAAATAGAACGGGTACTCGGTGATTTCATAGTCCGATACAAAAATCAATGCCTTGGTGCCGTCAGAATTCAGATCGGCCAAAGAGGCTTGTCGATTGGCAAATACTAAGGGCTGGGAGATTCCTGTGCTCAAATCATATTTGATGGGAGTCATTCGCCCGCGATTGCCGGGAATGCGGTCGTCAGGATCCTTGTATCTGCGCAGCGGGCCATCGTTGGGCTCGCCGGCATCGTATTTGTAATATATGAGGTAGTCTTCTGCCGGACTCCACGAGAAATCGGCCTCAGGCACATTCTCTGCTATCAAGGTCTCTTGATAGGTGGGCACATCCACCAGGTATACATCGTGGCCCTCGGCGCTCTCTTTGGTGTAGTAGAGGCGATGTCCGCGAGGCATCCATTCATATTCTACGGGGAGATTTTCGCGAATCACAGCGCCGGTCTTCAGGTCAGTAAGGGTGGCCCAGCGGCGGGTCTTCTCACTGTCATATCGATCGGCATACTTGATTATCAGGTATTTGCCATCGGGCGACATGCTGACCTCGCTGGCACGTGGCCCCTGGATCATATCATACTGTCGCAGAGGGCGCTTGCCGCTTGCATAGGCAAGAATCGGGGTTGCATCCTTGTCATTTGGCACGAACTCGGCCTTGATCGTAGGCTGTGTCTTTGCATCGGCTGCAGCAAGCATCTTGATGGTAAACAGGCATTCCACTTCGGGTTTCAGAGTGAGAGGCGTGGAGGATGTGCTTGCGCTGGTGATGCTGTCTTCGATGGTCGACTTTGTGGCGATTTCTTTTCCGTCGAGCAGAACTTGGAACTGAGCGGGGCTCGTCACCTCCAACTTGCCTTTGGCATAGCGAGGCGCTCTGAGCTTTGTTTCAAGCACATAAAGCGAAAGTCCTGACTCGGGATTTTCAAGCACAATGGTGGCCGACGTGTCAGCTTGCATGGCAGCGGCCGTGGGGCGCAATGATTTAAGGTTGACATTCTGAGTAAGATAGCTCTTAGTCTCAAATTTGGCTCCGTGGGCATCCACTGAGTCGCACATAAGCGGAGGGGTCAGGGGCAGGGGACCTGCCACTTTGTATTCGCTAATTTTCTGTGCGTTGAGACCTAAGCATCCGATCAGAAAGATGGTGAATAGAATTGGTTTTTGGCACATATGTAGGTATATTTGTTTTTCATGGCAAAGTTAGCGTATTTGCCACTTGATTCCAAATTTTTTGCCAAAAACCTATCGGTAAACCTACCATCCTGAGTTGATTAGAGTCTGCGCGCTGCCATAGAATGAGGGCTTGAAGATCTCGACCAACTCAGTCGAAGGGTGATTTTTCAGATATTCTTTAATGATCTTATAGCCTATGTAGCGGCCCACGCGGCCAGGCACCCGATGGTTGACCAGGGGTGATACTGGAGCCGGAGCCACGAAGCGGTCGATGATGTTGGGGTCGGTAGAATAGATGATTTTCATCAGTTTCATATCGTCCCAGATGCCCCGGGTGTTGTCTTCGAGATATTCGAGCTGCTTGGCATCGTAGCCTAAGGCGAGATTCAGCGAGGCTTGGGGCACAAGGGCCATGCGAGCCTCTACGAGTGCGCCCTCGTAGAGCATCCAATTGAGCAGAGTAGGGGCCTCTGACGTATGGAATGGGTACTGAGTTGCCACTAAGGCCGCAGCCAGATCATAGGGAAGTTGTTGAGGTGTCTTTTCTGTGCGACGAAAATATTCCCAATGGGAGTATCCCTCGAAGTCGGCTCCCAGGTAATGGTTAAGGGCTATGAGCACCACGCTGTCGACTCGCACGATGGGTTGCGGCTTTCCCCATACCACGGCCCCAAAGCACAGATTATCGGGCAAGCCCAAATGGTTGAGGCGAGCCTTATGCAGGATGTGGGCCAATTGGAATTCCTGTTTGTCAAGGTTGGGGAATACGGAGTCGACCTTAGGCTGAAACATCTTCACTACATCGCTTTCCGCCCACCATTCCACTTCGTGCTCAGTGGGCGCTGGCCATCCCATTACTTGGAACATGGCGTCGAGCTGGGGTCGCATTATTCCCATTTCATCTTCCTTCTCATCGCCATTCATCTCGGGGAAGTTAGCGATTATCTGGTCAACTCGCAATATTTGCACAGGCTCCACATCGATGTTGCGGCAAGCCATCAGGGTTAAGGCGAGTAATATGTATTGCGTCAGGCGTTTCATTTTTGGTCTTTGGTCTTTGGTCTTGTTAGTCTTTAGTCTTCAGTCTTCAGTCTAATACCACTATTATTAAAAGAAAGGAAGGTAATTAATATATTAACAAGAAAAGGGGGATGATATTCTAACCTTGGTTAAAAAAATTGCATTGGGCGTCAATGCATGTGAGGGCTTTTCCTTTTGGGCTAAAAAGATGGCAATTTTTTCACTTTTCCTCCAAAAAGGATGATTATCCGAGGGAAATTTGTTAATTTTGCAAGATAATTGCAGATATGACACGCTTTACAGCCCTGATATTAACCCTATTCTTGCTTTGCCTTTCTATGCCAAATGCTTATGGCTCAGGGAAAAAGGCCAAGGAGACTGAGCGCCATACCGTGATCATCGATCCCGGGCATGGCGGCAAAGACATAGGCTGTCGGGGCAAAAAGGGCCGCGAGAAGGACATCACTTTGGCTGTGGGCAAACTCTTGGGCGAAAAGATCGAGAAAAAGCTCTCCGACAAGCTCGATGTGGTGTACACTCGCAATACCGACAAGTATCTCACCCTGCAAGAGCGAGCCGATGTGGCCAACAATGCCAATGGCGACCTCTTTATCTCGATACATGTCAATTCGGTCGACAAAAAGAGCAAAGGTCGCACCTCCATCCACGGCACCTCAGTCTACACCTGCGGGTTGCATAAGAGCGAGAACAACCTAAGCGTGGCCATGCGAGAAAATGCTGTGATGGAGCTCGAACCTGACTATACAGCCACATATCAAGGATTTGATCCCGATTCTTCGGAGTCGTACATTATATTCGAGCTATCACAGAACATGCACTTGCAGCAGAGCGTGAAATTCGCCACTCTGGCGCAAGGGCGGTTGGTGAAAACGGCAGGACGTGCCGACAAGGATGTGCGTCAGGCCGGTTTCTGGGTGCTCTGGGCCACTTCGATGCCCGCTGTGCTGGTAGAGCTCGATTTTATTTGCAATCCCAAGATGGAGGATTTTCTCACCTCAAAGGCCGGTCAGGAAAAATGCGCCCAGGCTCTCTATGAAGCCGTCGACGACTATTTTGCCCAACTGGCAGCCGACAAGAAATGAACAGCCACTATCAACTGATTGTTTCAACTATGTGACAGGAATACGTTTTGATTATGAAAAAGATATTTAACAAAGAGATTGTAATCGGCTTATGTGTGATAGCCGCCCTGGCTATCCTGTTTTTCGGCATTGACTTCCTCAAGGGGGTGAATGTCTTCAAGGCTTCTAATTATTATTATGCCTCTTTCACGAATGTCGAAGGATTGGCTACATCGGCCCCGGTCACTGTGAATGGATTCAAGGTGGGCCAAGTGCGCTCAATTGAGTATGAATATGACAATCCGGGCCATGTCCTGGTGGAGATGAGCCTCGACAACAAGTTGGCAGTGCCCCAAGGCTCCAAAGCCATCCTGGCTTGCGACCTCTTAGGCACAGCGTCGATACAGCTTGACCTCGCCAAGGATGTTACCTCAAATCATAAGGTGGGCGATCACCTGATCGGGGTGAACCAAGCGGGCCTCATGGAGGCAGTAGGCCAAGATCTGATGCCGGCCATAGCCAGCATTATGCCAAAGGTCGACTCACTGCTGCTAAATATCAACACCCTGGTGGGGGATCCCGCTCTGCTGGCTTCGATTCGCCGGCTCGACGGCATCACCACCCAGCTTGAGGCAACCACCCGCAATCTCGCCATGGCCACTCGCCAACTCACTCCCATCACCCAGGATGTGAAGTCAATCACCGGCAGCGTGGCTGATATTACCGATGATGTGAGCATGCTCACCGGCCAGCTCAAGAATCTCCCGGTGGATTCGCTCATGGCCGACTTGCAAGCCACGGCCAACAATCTGCGCGCCCTCTCCGACGAGATGACAAATCCCAATGG
>CAYTXF010000117.1:0-8298 GCA_964440745.1 uncultured Bacteroides sp. | reverse complement strand
TTTTGATTATTTTTGCCGCAGTATTTTCCATTTAACCACCATATTATGCCATACAACGACATCAATGCCATGCGCAAACAGGGGAACTTGCAACAAGCTCTTGTAATGGCGGAAGCAGAGTACGCCCGCATGCCAGGCCGCCATGAGGCCGTAGCGCTATTCTGGTGCCTCAATGATGACCTCAAGAATTCTGAAGGGGAAGAAGCTGAGGCCATTGCTGAGCGTATGCGCGCTCTTTGGCAAACCCATGAACCACAGAATCCTGTCCTCAGCAAGACTGTAGAACTTGCACTGAAATCCCTCACCCCCGAGGCGCAAGCAGAGCGCAAAGGCTGGAAGATCTACAAGACTCTGAAGGAAAATCCCCGTTCTCTGCAAGAAAAGAAAGAGCTCCTCTTCCAGTACTTGAAGCTTAACAATCCCCGGCCATCGCTTCTGCATTCTCTAATCCTTAATGAAGCCCTAAAAATTGACAAGGAAGCCGCAGGCGAATTCAACATCAACGCTTTCACAAACCTTTGGGATCTGCAGAATCTCAGGGAAGATGACTGGGTGCAACGCAAGGGCGAAGAGGGCCATACCCCCTACTCCCTTGTGGAAAAGACAATCTCAGCTCTGGTGCGCCAACTTAATGCATCAGACATGGCCCCCACCCCTGTGCTTTTGCCCCTGCTGTGCCAGGCTATCGAGCAATTTCCCAAGAATTGCCATCTGCCCCGATATCATGCCCAGCTTCTGCTTAAGCTCGGCCATAAGGAAGAAGCTATAGAAAAGCTTAAGGATCTGCTGCTGAAGATGCCCGAGAAGTTCTATCTCTGGGATGACTTGGCAGATCTGGTCGATAACCTCGACCTCAGGCTGGGCCTTCTTTGCGGCGCCGTCATGGCAGCTCAGAACAATGAAAAGTATCTGTCGAAAATACGTCTGAAACTGGCCGACATGCTGTGTGACCGACGCATGTATAACAATGCGCTGACCGAACTCGCACACTACCGCGACCTCCATCAGCGCAACAATTGGCCATTACGCAGCCAATACTTCAATGTGTATAATCGCATCCCCAAAGAATGCGCACCGGCCGACAACCGCATGCTGTACAACCAATTCAAGGCCAAGGCCCAGGAATTCATCTATTCCGACCTGCCCACAGTGGTGGTAGTGAAAACATGGGAAAAGAAAGAGAACTTCAACGGAAAGCCCAGCATCACTTGGCAGCTTCGCTGCGATCAGGAAGTGTTCTGGGTTAAGCCACATCGTTTCCGCCTTGACTTCCGCTTGCAGAACGGTGCTCTCTTCAAGGCCAAAATCGACCACGGACAAGTGGTGTGGATTGAGCCCACAGATTTGGGCAACGATCTGCCATGGCTGCGCCAGGCTACTGGCCCTCTGCAGATCAAGCAGCCAGGCAATGGCAAGCTCTTCGCCTTTGTCGACGGAGTCTATATCCCAGGCACCATGCTTGGCACCCTAAGCGACGGCGCCACCGTCACCGTCACTGCTATTCGCAATGCCGACGACCGCTGGAACGCTCTGGCCCTGGCCTAGGACATTGCCCCCAAGGCCTTAAGATATTTCCCAGTATAGGAGCTCTCACAAGCCATTATCTCCTCAGGCGTGCCGGATGCCACAAGTTGGCCTCCGGCATCGCCGCCTTCTGGCCCTATGTCAATCACATGGTCGGCGCATTTTATCACCTCAAGGTTGTGCTCTATGATCACAATCGTATGGCCCTGAGAGATCAGCCGGTCAAATGATGCCATCAGCACATTGATGTCATAGAAATGCAAGCCTGTGGTGGGTTCGTCAAAAATGAACAGCGAAGGCTG
The DNA here is from genome assembly GCA_964440745.1 of uncultured Bacteroides sp. Classification (GTDB taxonomy): domain Bacteria; phylum Bacteroidota; class Bacteroidia; order Bacteroidales; family Muribaculaceae; genus CAG-873. The sequence goes on along the minus strand of CAYTXF010000117.1, from coordinate 6,472 downwards.
AGGCTTCTCCTGCGACAAGAAATACGCCAACTTCACACGCTGGTTTTCACCTCCCGAGAGGGTCGACGATGACTGGCCAAGTTTGATGTAGCCCAATCCTACTTGCTGCAGCGGAAGCAGACGCTTGGCTATGCGCTGAGCCTGGGCATCGCTATCCTCTCCAAAGAATTCGATGGCTTGGTTCACAGTCATGTTCAGCACATCATCGATATTTTGTCCGCGATAGCGGATGTCGAGGATGTCTTGCTTGAATCTCTTCCCTCCGCAAGCCTCGCAGGGAATGTGGATGTCAGCCATGAATTGCATCTCTATCGTGATCTCTCCGGCTCCCTTGCATTCCTCGCAGCGGCCTCCTTCAGTGTTGGTGGAGAAAAATGCCGGCGTGAACCCCATCTGCTTGGCACCCTGCTGCTCGGCAAAAAGCTTGCGAATCTCATCGTATGCCTTAAGATATGTGGCAGGATTAGAGCGCGATGAGGCACCTATGGGATTCTGGTCGACGAATTCCACCATCGAGATGCGATGAATATCGCCAGTCAGGCTCTTGTGGCTGCCCGGAGCATCGCCGCTCTCGCCAATCTTGCGGCGCAGGGCCTTGTAGAGAATGTCTCTCACCAGAGTTGACTTGCCGCTGCCGCTGACGCCCGTGACCACTGTCATCACTCCAAGCGGGAACTTCACATCTATATTCTTAAGATTGTGCTCGCGCGCACCATTGATCTGGATATACTGATTCCACTTGCGCCTTTGCTTAGGCACAGGGATCTTCAGCTCATGCTTCAGATACTTAAGCGTGTATGATTCGTCAAGGCGAGGATTGTTTGCCTTTATATTGGCATCAAGATTATCGCCGCTTGGGGGTGGCCCTTGATAGATGATCTCGCCGCCAAGGCGTCCGGCCTTAGGCCCTACGTCGACAATCCAATCGGCTTCGCGCATTATCTCTTCGTCGTGCTCCACGACAATCACTGTGTTGCCTATGCTCTGCAATTTGCGCAGCACACCAATCAACTGCTGAGTATCGCGCGGATGCAAGCCTATCGAGGGCTCATCCAATATGTAGAGAGAACCCACCAAACTGCTACCGAGCGAGGTGGCCAGATTGATGCGCTGGCTTTCGCCGCCTGACAGCGAATTGCTGAGTCGATCCAATGTGAGATAACCTAAGCCTACTTGCTCCAGGAATCCAAGGCGGTTGTTAATCTCAGTCAGCAAGCGCTTGGCAATTGTGGCATCGGTGGCATTAAGCTCGAGAGAACGGAACCATTGGGCCAAGTCCTTGACCTGCATCTTCACCAAGTCGGTGATGCTGCAGCCTGCAATCTTCACATATTCTGCTTCTTTTCTCAGTCGATTGCCATGACATACATGGCAAGTGGTCTTGCCGCGGAAGCGCGCCAACATCACTCTATACTGTATCTTAGCCTGCTGGCGCTCCACCCATTTGAAAAAGCCCCAGATGCCGGGAAAACGCGAATTGCCATTCCACAACAATTCCTTCTCCTCCTTAGTAAGGTCGGCGTAAGGCTTATGGATGGGAAAACTGATATGTGGAGCCAAATGTATGAGCTCCTTTTTCCATTCGCTCATCTTCTCGCCGCGCCAGCACACTACGGCGTCGTCATAAACCGAGAGTGCCGGATTGGGCACAACCAGCTTTTCGTCGATTCCCACAATGCGGCCAAATCCTTCGCATTCAGGGCAGGCTCCGTAAGGATTGTTGAAATTGAAAAGCTGGTCGCTGGGCTCTAAGAATGTGATGCCGTCGGCCTCAAAGCGTTTTGAGAAGTCAAGGCGCTTGGGCTTGGCTCCCCCTTCCCAAACAAGCAAAGAGCACTGTTCGCGACCCTCAAAGAAAGCAGTCTCCACGCTTTCTGTGATGCGCGATATCTCATCTTTCTCGCTGCTTGATGCAAAGCGGTCAATCAGCAGCTCAGCCTCTTCTATTTTCTTTGGAAGCTTCTTTTCGCCAAGCAGTTCCTGGATGTCCAAGAATTCTCCATCCATGACCACTCGGGAATAGCCCTCTTTCACATAGATGTCAAGCTGAGTGCGCACGTCGCGGCCATCAGGCAGCACAATTGGCGCAACCACTGCCATGCGAGTGCCTTCGGGGTAACCGTTGACTGCAGCCACCACATCTTCGGCGCTATGCTTCTTTACCTCTTGTCCGCTCACTGGAGAATAAGTGCGGCCAATGCGCGCGAAGAGGAGCCTCAGATAATCATAGATTTCTGTGCTCGTGCCAACCGTGGATCGGGGATTTCGGGAACTAACTTTCTGCTCGATTGCGATGGCTGGGGGCAACCCTTTGATCCAATCGCATTCCGGCTTTGACAATTTCCCCATAAATTGGCGAGCGTACGACGACAGGCTTTCCACATATCTCCTCTGACCCTCGGCATACAGCGTGTCGAATGCCAATGAGGACTTTCCCGACCCGGAAAGACCAGTGATGACTATGAATTTATTGCCAGGCAATTCCAGATCCACATTCTTAAGGTTGTTGACTCTGGCACCCTTGATTTGTATGGAGTATGACATTTCTATTACCTTTGTTTTAAGCCCTATAAGAGGTGTTTAAACACAATTTGCGCACATTTGATCCCGTCAAATGTGCACAAACATGAATTTTCCTATAATAATAACGCTGGAAAGGGCGAAATCGTATGTGAGGAGAGGGATAAAAGCGCTATCCCGCCTATTATAATCGCACTACTCTGATGGCATTCAGGAAGGTCTGGCCTTTAACTGGGTCAAAGGTGATGTTAAGTCCGTCAGCCTCAACATTAGTCTCCACTTTGATCACCAAGGGGCGCTGTCGGCCCACAAGACGCCTTACGTCCACCGGAATCTTCTGACCCATCACGCTTACCACCATAGCATCATCGCTTTCTTCGTGATCGGCATCATTGCCCAGATTGTAGGCCAGCTTCTGGTATTCTTCCTTGGTGAGATCAGCCCAATGCAAGTACACTGCGTATCGGCCTTTTGGCACATCAAAACGCATCTCCTCAATGCCTCGGCGCATGGTCTGGTACAGAGGATCTTCCTCAGTGCCAAGGATTTCCACTTCTGAGGTGGGAAGTGTGCCTGACCAGTTTTTCGGCCTCATGGGTTCGCCTCCCACATATCCCCAGCTTCCTTTGCGGTAAGGCTGCTCGGGTATCCAGCATACCTGAGTCTCCGGATTGCAATAGATGCGCTTGGTGCCAAGCATTACGCTTATGTCAGTGAAGGTGTCGTCCAATGCGTATGGGATGCCCAGGAGATTGACATTCATTGTCGCCGAGGCATTCTCTCCATCGGCCTTAAGTCGATTCGTGCCATTGTGCAATCTAACCTTTCCCTTTGCCATTCCTTGCTCTACTGGCCACTCGCCCAGGTTTTCGCCATTGTTGCTCACTTGTAGCTTAGGCTCATTGCTGTAAATTTTTATTTCTGTCTCGTAAAATCCGAGAGAATCCAACTGCGCGGCACGATTGGTCCAATCGGCGTTGGCGAATTCCACCATGGGCTCGTCAGTAAAATTGGCCTTGTAGAGCCAATATGTGTTTTTGGGCTTTCGATCCATGGTCACAATGCCTTTCAGGTTGACATGGGGCTTGGCATTCCCTCGACCCTCGCTGTGAAATTCATTCAAGTTCCAAAGAGCAGCTCCTGCCAGGTAGTCAATATTCATCAAAGCCTTGAGATAATGCTCCTGAAAGAGGTCGGCATATTCCATCGTGTAATCAAATCTCTCAGGCTCATTGCTGTGAAGCCGAGTGTCGCAGTCAGCCCCGTATTCTGTCATGATCGTGGGCTTGTCGGGATAGTTGGCATGACACTCATCCAAAAAGCCTTCCAAGTCGGGGAATTTACCGAAATACCAGCCAGCGTATATGTTCCATCCTATCACATCTGGCACGCTGTAGAGATCCGCATCCTCATATGATTTGATGCTGTTGTGGAAGGGTATCATTGTGGAGCGAGTTGGATCGAGACTTTTGCTCAATGAGTCAAGCTCTTGGGCCTGGCGATGCACCTCAGCGCAATAGTCAGTGTATTCTTCAGTGCCTTGTGAATATGGAGGCACGAGCATCACTTCATTCATATATGCCCAGATGATTACCGACGGATGATTGTAGTTCTGCTTAATCATCTCGGTCATCATGGCCTTGCAATTGTCAAGGAATTCGGGACTTTCTGTGACAGCATTCACAATAGGTATTTCCACTGATGTGAGCAATCCTTCGCGATCGCAGAGGTCCATCATGAATTGTGTCTGCGGATAGTGCGACACTCTCAGGAAATTGCCACCCATGTCCTTAAGGAGCTTGATATCCTGAGCATGGTAATCGTCATTTAGTGCCCAGCCTCGATCTTTGAAGTCCTGATGGCGATTAGTGCCTACCAGTTTCATGGGCCGGCCGTTAAGGCTGAATCCGGTGTTAGGATCGAAGTCATGCCATCGAAATCCGAAGTCTGTTACTTCTTCATCCAACACTTTTTTCTCTTTATTATCTTCTATGACTTTGATAGTCAGTGAATAACGATTCGGATTATCTGGACTCCAAAGCTTAAGGGCATCTTCGCCTACCACTCCTGCGATTTCTGTCTCATGCATGAGCGCATTTGCCGGAATGGTCACGCGTTTTTGCGTGCGCCACAGTGTGTTGAGCCCGTCGGTGCATTCGGCCTCAACAATAACCTTCTGCTTGCTGTCTGTGAAATTGTCAATTAGCACTTTGGCGGCGACATCACCGCGGCCTTCGCGAATCGTAGGTGTAGTGACATACACGCCTGAGGCTCCATAATCGGAATGGCTGATGTGCACTGGTTCTTCAATTTCAAGAGCCACGTCGCGATAAATGCCGCCAAAGAATGTGAAGTCGGCGCTGAGCGGGGGTATCGCGGAATTATGGCTGTTGTCAACCTCCACCTCTATCTCGTTGCGTCCCTGCTTTACATATGGGGTGATGTCAATGACAAATGAGGTGTAGCCTCCGGCATGAGTGCCGGCTTCCTGACCATTGACCTTAACGAGGGCCTCCTGATTGACGCCCCCAAAATGCAGGAACACTTTTTTGCCCTCTATCTCCTCGCCCAGGTCGATGCGCTTTGCGTAATGGCCCTTCCCACGGAAATAGCCTGGCACATCATCCAATGCGTCGGCCGCATTCCATGTGTGGGGCAAATCCACGCACTGCGCCTCTGTGTCGTTCTCGCCCGTGAAGATCCAATTGTTGTTGATTGTGTACTTTTCGCCCGCATTGGCCATGGCAGTCATAACCAATGCCGACATAGTGATCCAGAATTTCATACCTTTCAAGAAACGTGTTTGATTTATTTCGATTTAGTCTACAAAGTTACTCATTTTTTTCGGAACTTCCCCAACAGAATGAAAATCATGCGTCAAAATCGTGAAATTTATGGCAACAATGTTAGCAATATCTGTTATATTTACGTTATCTCTAAAAATTTTTTGTAATTTTGCGGACAAATTACGGATGCAATCTTAAAAAGTTTCCAATAAGTATATCAACCACGTACAATATCAGAATATGCCTAATGTATCAGAACGCGGCACAGTCATGCCTGCCTCTCCCATTCGCCGACTCGCTCCTTACGCCAACGAAGCGAAAGCTCGAGGCATAAAAGTATACCATCTCAACATTGGTCAGCCCGATGTGCCCACTCCAAAGGAAGGCCTTGAGGCCCTTAAGCATATCGACCGCTCGGTGCTGGAATACAGCCCATCGGCTGGTCTGATGTCGCTGCGCAAAAAGCTTAAGGAATACTACCATCGATTCAATATCGAGGTAGATGTTGAGGATATCATTATCACTACCGGCGGCTCCGAGGCTGTGCTCTTCGCATTCATGGCATGTCTCGACCCAGGCGATGAGATTATCGTGCCGGAGCCGGCCTATGCCAACTACATGGCGTTCGCCATTTCTGCCGGTGCCAAGATTGTGACAGTGCCCTCGAGCATCGACCAGGGCTTTGCTCTGCCTCCGGTGCAAGAGTTCGAAAAGCTGATCACCCCGCGCACAAAGGGCATCCTCATTTGCAATCCCAACAATCCCACGGGCTATCTCTATACAATGAAGGAGATGCTCCAGATCCGCGATCTGGTGAAGAAGTACGACCTATTCCTCTTCTCTGATGAAGTGTATCGTGAATTCTGCTACACAGGCGCTCCTTACATCTCGGCCTTTCATCTTCCCGATATAGAGGAACAGGTGGTTTTGGTTGACTCCGTATCAAAGCGCTACAACGAGTGCGGCATCCGCATCGGAGCCCTGATCACCAAGCATCCGCAGCTCAAGCAGAATGTAATGAAATTCTGCCAAGCGCGTCTTAGCCCTCCGCTGATCGGCCAGATTGTGGCTGAGGCTTCGATTGATGCCAGTAAAGAATACATGCTTGACACATATAATGAATATGTGGAGCGCCGCAAATTCCTCATCGATGAGCTCAACAAAAT
>CAYTXF010000116.1:0-8341 GCA_964440745.1 uncultured Bacteroides sp. | reverse complement strand
GAGGCCGTCGAGGTGGATGGTGAGGGCATGAGTTGAGAGGGTGATTTCCCAGACTGAGAGGAAGAGGGAGATGATAAATAGGACCAGTGCGCAGCCGAAGGAGATAATGGCCCAAGGCCGCAGGCCGATGAAGATCAGGAACATCGTCACTGCGCACACCAGCAAACTGCCTACACCAAAGAATTGCATCCATTTTGTCAACTGGAGACGTTTGCGCAGGTTGTCAATCTGTGGTTGCGTGATGTGAAGCATATCAGCGTCCTGATCAGCCTTCTCCTTCAGAGTGCGCACGAGTTGGGCATAGGAAAGGAAACGGTTAGTGTACGCTAACATTATCAATGACACTGCTGAGAAAAGCAGAGTGGGAGTAATCAGATTAAAGTCTTCCATAACTTTACTTTAAGAGGTTGGATAAATTTTTGAAGATGTTATTAATAATCATTGGGCTGTGAACAATGGAGTAAGGTCATCCAGGGAGAGATGACCCTGGGTGATGTTGAACCCCGCGTATCGATGCGTTGACTTCAAGAAGGCCTCGATCTTCTGGCTCAATTGATTGGGATTGTATTTTTCTGGGTTACGTTTCACTTCATAAAACGTGACAGTCTTCTCAAATTCATTTTCACAAACCAAGTCGATTTCATTCTCGCCTTTTCGATCCCACCAAGAGCCTATTCGAGTATAGGTCTTTCGCTCTATCATAATTTCACGGAACAGACGTTCCAACGTCAACCCCGAGAATTGTGAAAAATTTTGCTCAATTATACGCTTTACTCCATCATATTGCTGAATTTCAAGCATATAACCATATTTGAAAATAAAGCGGAACCAAAAGGCTAAGAAATTATCAATAATATGGTAACGGACATTTTTGTTGGATGTCTTTTCATAAATAGGCTGTTTCTTTTCGATGAGCGAGTATGTGTCTTCTAATCTGGAAAGATAACCTCCGACTTCCTTCCCTACCGCTTGCTCTATCTCATTGCGAGTAGTTTTGCCTGAAGCAATTGCCTCGAGCACTGAGAAATAAATAGCATAGTCCTTCCCCATTTCTTCGATCAGAAGAGTTTTGCCTTCTCCAATAAATATAGAATCACTGCTGAGAACCTCAGCAAACATTTGAGCACATGTATAGCATTTGCGATCAACTAAGAGTTGCACATATTTTGCTACACCCCCTGTAATAGCATAGAAAGCAAGAAAATCTTCTGCGGTTGCGTTGGCATTGTGCTCGTGTAATATTTGAGCTAAAACTGACGGCGCAAACGGTCGGATACGCATAAATCCGGTTTGGCGCCCGAAGAGAGGCTCCTTTTCGTCGGTGAAAATTTTGTTCATTAGAGTGTTAACCGAACCACTTACCACAAGATTGATTTTGGATTCACGTTCGTGCATATCCCAAATTTTCTGCATTTCGCTGTATATGCTCGGGTTTATTCTCATGAAATCCTGAAATTCGTCAATAATAAGAGTGAAAGCCTGTTGAGTTGAAAGCTTCATCACATATTCAAAAATTTGGGCAAAGTTTTCTGGTGTGCCCAGAATTGGTTGTTGCAGTTTGTCGGCTATTTCCCGAGCGTAAGTTAAACACAATGTTTTTTCTGCAGTGCGTGCCACAAAGAAATAAAGCATCGGAGAATCCTTGTATGCTTCTAACAGTAGGGCTGTCTTTCCGATACGGCGACGGCCAGTGACAACAGTGAATTGTGCATTTTCTGTAGCACTTTCCCGCAGGTTCCTTAAGGTCGCCAGTTCTTTGGCTCGATCATAAAATTTCATCTTAGAATACGCTTTGACATTAATAATTTCTAACTCGCGCGGTTGGGAAACCGTCAGTTCCGAACTGGTCAGTTCGGAACTGACGGTTTCCCAACCGCAAAATTACAAAAATTTCTCATATATTCCCACCCTCAGGTCAAATATTTACCTTTAATTTACGCCAATCCTACATAAAAAAGGGACTTGGTGGCTATTGGATCCAGATGCGCTCGGGCAGGAGGGTCTGGGGATGGCCAGGGGTTTGAGGGATGATGAGCTCCACAAACTGGATGTCGCGGTAGCCCTTGACAGGCTTGTTGCTTGCTGGATACTCGCGCGTCATCATCGACGGATAGGGGGCCGGCATCACCACGCCTTTGCGCGGCTGCAAGGCAGCAATGCTGGCAGAGAATTCTCCCCTCTCATCAAGCACCACCGGCACCGAATAGGTGAATCCCTCGGTAGTGACTACAGCCAACTCGGTGCCTTCGGGTAGCGGCGAAGCCGTGACATCGCCCGAAGAGGCCTGAAAGCGAACATTGATGGTAGTCGGATTCATCTCAGCCGGAATTCTGCCAATCTTATCACTCACATACCGACGCATCACCAAGATGCCCTCCTGAGTCGGCTCGGTAGTCAGCATATAGACCGGAGCCTCGTCCCAAGAAGTATGCTTGCGCCCGAACCGGAATGTCCAATCATCCGGCACCATGTTGACGTCCAATACATTGTCGGCCTCCATCGGAGCCAGCAAGGTGAAAGGCATCGGGTCAGAATCCGGCGCCACATACTCAGCCAAGCCAATATTGCCAGCAACTGTCTTTACCTTCTGTGCCTCGGCAAGTTCGCTCTCATCCTTTGCCAAAAGATACACGCCGGGGCGGACACGCACAACTCCATCAACAGCCTTCGCCTCCAGAGAATTCCCCTCATTTATTCCCCTCACCAAGAACGACGATCCCAAGCCGGGCAGATCTATCCGCATCTCATTCTCGCGGCTTACAGCCACAATCTTCGCATCCTTGAGGTCAGTGTTGCCAAAAGGATCGTCGACCTGGGCAATGTCAGGGAGCACTTCCAGGCGCCACGCTCCCGTGTCGCCTACTTTGTCAAGGAAATAAGCCCCGCTGCCTGAATACTGCACGATTGGCGAACTACCATGACCCGCTACCTCCATCAACTGCTCCGGTGCCACAGGCCAGGTAGAAGTATTATTGGAATAGATAAACTTCTCGAGCGAATTGAATTCGCTCAAGTCCTCCTCGAAAGAAATGCGAGTGTGGCCAAACAACGAATCCTCGGGATAACTCCCGTAGTAGGAGCCGCGAGGCACCTCTGTGGCAACCTCCTTGGCAATCTTCATGCTGATGGCCTTGGCCGGAGTGTAGACAAGGTTGAGATAGTGAGTTGGGTACTCAGTGTTATAGGGAGCCAGCGACAAAGGATCGTAGGCAAACTGTGTGATCCACTGAAAACCCTCCTGACGGAAAGCGCGCGCCACAGCCGGATAGAGATGCGAATAAAGCACGTCGGCCGGGTCAAACTCATACACCACGCGAGCCAGCCGATCGTAGTTGGGCATAGTGTCCCGCCATGGGATAGTGTACTCGTCGAATGCCGGCAGCAGATTGCCCTTGCGTTCATGACCAGAGACCAAGCTGGTGGGATACCACTGGTATGTGGTGCCGTCGATGTCGGCATCGTAATAAGCCGAAGTCACCTGCGGATTATGGGTCACATTGTAAAGGATTGGCTTGTCAAAGCCCGCATCGCGCAAAGCCTTGGCCATGCGGTTGATGTAGGCGGTAACCTCGGCCTTAGTGCCTGAGTGGCAAGGCTCATTGTTGATCTCCATGGCAATGATAGCATTGTCAGAGGCATAGCTGTGGCCAGTGTAGGGATTCACATGGCGAGCCAGTTGATCGAGATAGCGCTCCTGGATGGCCTGTGCCGCAGGGTCATCATGGATCTGGCACTTGTCGAAATCGTAGGTAAAGGCCCCGGTGTCGATGTTGCGCTCGGGATAGCCGTTGCCGAAATTGGTCTGCGCAGTGAGAATGATATCGATGCCGCGATTCTCAAGTTGGGCAATCATGTAGTCGAGCAGGTCGAGATGGTCGTTGGCCAGGAGATTGCCCAGGGAGTCAGCCAGTTCGGCATCCCAAAGGTGGAGGCGGAAAGCGTTCATCCCCATGCGCGCTATGTGATACACATCGCGATCGATGGCTTGCTTGCGGTCCTTGCCCAAGTAACCGAGGGCACGATAAGAATAAGCGAAGGGGGCGGTGTAGTTAGTGCCGTAGTATGAGACCTCTTCCCGGGTGTCGGAGCGGCGCATTACGCCCTGGTCGTCGACATATATCTTGTAATCCTCGCGCGAAGAGTCGGCATAGGCTGAGCTTAACAGCACGGCGCCCAGGCCGATTAGCAAAATCTTTTTCATGATTGCTGACTTAAAGATTGATTGGGCTTATTATTTTCATCACAAAATTACAAAAAATTGGCAAGATGCACAAAAATCGCCTCCTATTTTAGTCCATTGTGCACTTAGATTTGGGAAAGATTTCGTAACTTTGCCAAGTTAACCGAAATTTACCATTATTACACTATTACTTGACCATGAAGCCACGATTATTGATTATTTACACTGGGGGGACGATTGGCATGATCGAGGACATCAGCACCAAGATGCTCAGACCATTCGACTTTACTCATCTGATGGAAAATGTGCCCAAGGTGAAGATGCTCGATTACGATATTGACAACATACAGTTTGACCCGCCGATCGACTCTTCCGACATGAACATATCGCATTGGCAGCAGATAGCCCGCGCCATCGCTGACAATTACGAGCATTACGACGGATTTGTGGTGCTTCACGGCACCGACACCATGGCCTACACGGCCTCAGCCCTGTCGTTTATGCTTGAGAATTTGCGCAAGCCAGTGATCATCACGGGGTCGCAGCTCCCCATCGGCGAAGTGCGCACCGATGGCGAGGAAAATCTGATCACAGCTCTGCAGATCGCGGCAGCCCGCAACACCAATGGCAAGCCCATGGTGCAGGAAGTAGCAATCCTGTTTGAGAACTATCTGTGGCGCGGCAACCGCTCCACCAAGCGCAGCGCCGACAACTTCAACGCATTCAAGAGCAACAATTATCCCGAGTTGGCCAAAATCGGGCTCGACATACATTTCAACACCGAGGCTCTGTCGCATCCCGTGACAGATCCTCCGCTCAATCCGCGCCTGGCCATGGACGACGCCGTGATGAGCATCGACCTCTTCCCGGGCATCTCCGAGCAGGTGCTGCGCCACCAACTGGCCACACCGGGCATCAAGGGGATCGTGCTGCGCACCTTTGGCGCCGGCAACTCGCTCACAAGCGATTGGTTCATCAAAGCCATCAAGGAGACTCTCGATCGTGGGGTGATCATCCTGAATGTGACGCAATGCCCAACAGGGGCCGTGCGCAGCCGCTATCTGGCCGCCGGGCTGCTGGCCGAGATGGGCGTGGTGCCAGGCCATGACATCACCTTCGAGGCCGCCATCACCAAGATGATGTTCTTATTTGGCATAGGACTCAGCCCCGCCGCAGTGCGCAATTATCTTAACACTGCACTCTGCGGTGAGGTGACAATCTGACGACATAGTGCCCGTTGTCGCGCTAATTTATGCTCGACACCGGAAAATAGAGGTTGATGCCGCCATTGTCGTTGCGCACCAGCAGCGACTGGGTGAATTGCTCCAGGGCCTGATCGGTGATCTCGCCCAGAATTACCCCCGAATTGCCGTCGAAGGCATTGTCGAAGATTATGAATATCTTATTGTTGACCGATGTGATCGGGTGAGAATAGACCACGAAGATTCTCTGCTCGTCGAGATATCCCTTGACCAGTTCCGATGATGGGAGCGAGGCGATTATGCCGTGGAGCGCGTCGCTGTACACCACAGGCTCGACCTTGATGCTGTCAGGCACAGGCATCACGGGCTCGAATCCCTCGAACTTGAGGGCTATTTTGGCATTGCTTATGCCCAAGCTTGAGATTTTGGGATAACTGTTCTGTCTTACTCCTTGCATGTTGGGCATGCTTTTGATCGAGTCGTAGGCTTCCTCGTAAGTGAGGGCCATCGTGCTGGCTACTGTAGCTATGGCCAGCAGGACGACGGTTAGAATCCTTTTCATAGCTGAATCGTGTGTTAAAGGTTATGATAGTATTGGGTTTGTTTTCTACATAACAATGGTTTGCAACCTTTTGTTTGCAAAAAAATCTTATCGACCCTGTCAGACCCAATACTCGCGAAATGCGATTTGAGTGCCAAGTGGTGTAAAAAACGGGAAATCAATTAGGGAATGTGGGAAAGTTTTTGTAACTTCGCGCCATAAAAGCAGAATTCGAATTTATGTATAAACGTACGCTAATCACCACTGCGCTGCCCTATGCCAATGGGCCAGTGCATATCGGACACCTGGCCGGGGTATATGTGCCCGCCGACATCTATGCTCGCTATCTGCGCCTTCAGGGCCGCGATGTGCTCATGATCGGCGGCAGCGACGAGCACGGTGTGCCCATCACCCTGAAAGCCCGCAAGGAGGGCGTTACGCCCCAGGACATAGTGGACCGCTACCACAAGATCATCAAGGACTCGTTCGAGGGCCTTGGCATTTCATTTGATATCTATTCGCGCACCACAAGCGCCATCCATCATGATACTGCCAGCGAATTCTTCCGTCGCCTCTACGACAATGGCAAGTTCGTGAAGCAAACTTCGATGCAGCCTTACGACGAGACAGCCGGCGAATTCCTGGCCGACCGCTATGTCGTCGGCACATGCCCGCGATGCGGAGCCGACGGCGCCTACGGCGACCAGTGCGAGAAATGCGGCAGCAGCCTCAACGCTACCGACCTGATCAATCCGCGCTCGGCCCTGACCAACGCGCCAGTGACCATGCGAGAGACTACCCACTGGTACCTGCCGCTCAACGAATACGAGCAGGCCCTGCGCCATTGGATTCTCGATGGCCACCAGGAATGGAAAACTAATGTCTACGGCCAGTGCAAGAGCTGGCTCGATCTCGGTCTGCAGCCCCGCGCCGTGAGCCGCGACCTCAATTGGGGCGTGCCTGTGCCTGTCGAAGGCGCCGAGGGCAAGGTGCTCTATGTATGGTTTGACGCTCCCATCGGCTACATCAGCAACACTAAGGAACTGCTTCCCGATAGTTGGGAGACCTGGTGGAAAGATCCTGAGACACGCATCATACACTTCATCGGCAAAGACAACATTGTATTCCACTGCATAGTGTTCCCGGCCATGCTGATGGCTTACGGCGACGGATTCCAACTCCCCGACAATGTGCCGGCCAACGAATTCCTCAACCTCGAAGGCGATAAGATCTCCACATCGCGCAACTGGGCAGTATGGCTCCACGAATATCTCGAGCAGTTCCCCGGCAAGCAGGATGTGCTCCGCTACGTGCTGACTGCCAACGCTCCTGAGACCAAGGACAACGATTTCACTTGGAAAGATTTCCAGCAGCGCAACAATAGCGAACTCGTGGCCACGCTTGGCAATTTCGTGAATCGCGCCATCGTGCTCACTCATAAATATTTCGGAGGTGTGGTACCCGCTTGCGGCAAGATGGAGCCCGTCGATGAGGCTGCCTTTGCCGACATCCGCAAGGCCAAGGACGAACTTACCGAGGCATTGGAGACCTTCCATTTCCGCGAGGCTGCCAGCAAGGCCATGGAGATTGCCCGCATCGGCAACCGCTATCTGCAGGAGACTGAACCATGGAAGGTGGCAAAGACCGATATGGAGCGCACAGCCACAATCCTATATGTGGCCATCCAGATTTGCGCTGACCTGGCCATCGCTTTCGAGCCGATTCTCCCCTTCATGTCGAAGAAACTCTGCGGCATGCTCAATCTCAAGGAAATTTCTTGGGGCATGATTGGCGCGCCTGACATCGTGCCGGCTGGCACAGAACTGGGCAAGGCCGAACTGCTCTTTGAGAAGATCGAGGATGCTGCAATCGAGGCGCAGCTTCAGCGCCTGGCCGATACCAAGAAGCAGAATGAGATCAACAACTGGCACGCCGAGCCTCAGGCCGCTGATGTGGAATTCGAGACATTTGAGAAAAGCGACCTCCGCGTAGGCACAGTGCTCGAGTGCAAGAAGGTGCCTAAGGCTGACAAGTTGCTGCAATTCTTGATCGACGACGGCTTGGAGAAGCGCACAATCGTGTCGGGCATCGCCAAATATTACAATCCTGACGATCTGGTGGGCAAGCAGGTTTGCTTCATCGCCAATCTGCCCCCGAGGAAGCTCAAGGGCGTGGTGAGCCAGGGCATGCTGCTGTCGGCAGTGAATGCCGACGGTTCATTGGTGCTGATCAGCCCCTCGGCCCCGGTTGCCCCCGGAGCAAAGATCGGCTAACCCACAAAACGCTCTTCTTGAGCCCGTCTTTTCGGCTTTTGGGTTCTCGACCGCAGATTGCGCTGATTAACGCAGATTAGCGAACTGCACATCAACCCTGTTGTCAGGCGGCCGATAGGAGAGGGGCTCCGTGAGCCCCGATAGG
>CAYTXF010000115.1:0-8432 GCA_964440745.1 uncultured Bacteroides sp. | reverse complement strand
GGGAGAAATTAATTGTCGAGGAGGTCGACCTCGAGGGGCTCGTTGATGATCTCGTGCCAGGGGAGACCCTGTACGGCGAGCTCAGCCAAGAATGGATCCGGATCAAATTCCTCCACATTGTGCACGCCCGGCTTGCGCCATTTGCCCTGGAGGAACATCATTGCTCCTACCATAGCCGGCACGCCAGTGGTGTAGCTTACAGCCTGCATGCCAGTCTCCTTGTATGCATCCTGGTGACTGCAATTATTGTAGATATAATATGTGAGATGCTTGCCATCCTTGCCGATGCCAGAGATGCGGCAGCCGATCGATGTCTCGCCCGTGTAATGTTCGCCAAGATCCTGAGGATTGGGAAGCACGGCCTTGAGGAACTGCAGAGGCACGATCTTCACGCCATTGTAGTCAACCTCGTCGATGCGAGCCATGCCAATGTCCTGGATCACACGCAGATGCGTCAGATATTCCTGACCAAATGTCATCCAGAAGCGAGCGCGCTTGATGGTGGGATAGTTCTGCACGAGGCTTTCCAATTCCTCATGATACAGCAGATAGCTGTCGCGCGGACCGATGTTGGGATAGGTCAGATCCATGTGCACCTCGAGCGGGCCAGTGGTGATCCACTTGCCATCCTTGTAATAGCGGCCATTTTGGGTGATTTCGCGGATATTGATCTCCGGGTTGAAATTGGTGGCGAAAGCCTTGCCATGGTTGCCAGCGTTGCAGTCCACGATGTCGAGATACTCCATCTCTTTGAAATAATGCTTTGCGGCATAGGCAGTGAACACGCCCGACACGCCCGGGTCGAATCCGCAGCCCAGGATGGCCGTCAGGCCAGCCTTCTCGAAACGCTCGCGGTAGGCCCATTGCCATGAATACTCGAAGTGAGCCACATCCTTAGGCTCGTAGTTGGCAGTGTCAAGATAGTTGACGCCGCATTCCAGACAAGCCTCCATGATAGCCAGATCCTGGTAGGGCAGAGCCACATTGATCACCAGGTCAGGCTTGTGACGCTTAAACAATGCTACAATCTCGGGCACGTTGTCGGCGTCGACCCGGTCAGTGGTGATGTTCTTGGCGCCAATAGTTTTGGCCAGAGCATCGCACTTGGCTTGATTGCGCGAGGCAATCACGATTTCATTGAAGATCTGCGGGTTCTGTGCGCATTTGTGGGCTACCACAGTGCCTACGCCTCCGCATCCGATGATGATGACTTTGTTCATTATTGGATATTGGTTAGTAATATTGATAATTTCGATGTTAATGTTGAACTCAAGTATTCTTCTTCTTGTCAATCATGATGGCAATGAAGGTGACAATGCCTAAGACTATGAGCAGCATGGTGTTGCAGCCCAATACCAAGTTGGCGAAGGCTGAGGCGTCGACCGCCCCTATGCCATAGACGCTCAGAGCGAAGATGCACGCCCACTGCCAGGGACCGATTCCGCCATTGCTGGGCACGCCCATGGCCACGCTTGTGAGCACGAAGGTCAGCAACGGAGCCACCAGCCCATGAGCTGCAAATGCCTCTCTCACGAACGGGAATGCCTGGAAGGCCACCACCATCTGGGTGAAGTAGCACGACCACAGACACAGCGTGTAGAATAGCCAGCGGCCTTTGTGGGGCATCGTGGCTATCGATGCGAAACCCTGCCATAGGCCCTTGACGAAATGCTGGGCCTTGGCGAATATGCTGCCCGGGGCCGAGCGGCGCGTAAGGAACCACCAGGCGAACGACAGGCATACCGCAATGGCGATCCATAGCCAAGGCGAACTCACCGCATTCATGGCCTGCTCATAGAGCGCCTGGTTTTGAGCTAAATAGTCGGCGATATGCTGGTAAGCGATCAAGCAGGTCATCACCAGCAGCAGAAACACCACCACTGTGTCGCTCAGGCGCTCAGCCACCATCGAGCCGAAGACTGTGGCGAATGGCGCGCGCTGGCGCTGGGCTATGTAGCCGCTTCGCCAGATCTCGCCCAAGCGCGGGAATATGAGATTGATGGCGTAGGTGCCGAAAATGCTGTATACCAATATATGGCGGGGCACCCGATAGCCTAAGGCATCGAGCTGGATTCCCCATCGCCATGCGCGGAAAAAGTTGGAGAAGAAACTCAGGCCCAATGCCAAGCCAATCCACCAGAAATTGCATTGGTCGTGGATGATGGCCATCATCTCACGGAAATCAATGCTATGGAACATGAGCCAGCACAAACCTACTGTCACAGCTAAGGGGATGACAAATTTCATCACTTGACCGAGCCAGTTGGCGCGCTTTTTGCCGCTCTGATTCTCCATTGGTTTATGGCTTGTCACTTCCATGTCATTGGAACAGGGCTTGCACCAAGCTTGAGAAAGGCCACAGCATCAAGCATGTCACGATAGTGATCATGACCAGCCATTCGGTAGCCCTCGACATGCGGCGCGCTCCCTCGTAGTTCTGGTTATTCCAACGCTGGCGCGTGCAGAAACCGGTTATCAGAGGCGCAATGCCCACAGGATTGCAGCAAATCAGGGTCATTATTATCGACCATGCGAAATATGTGGGCGGACATTTGGGCTTGTCTCCTCCGCTGCCAGAGTCGTAGGAATAGTTGGCGCGTCCTCCCCATTGGTATGGGCTTGAGGGGCGTTGACTGTCGGCGGCATTAGCGCCATCCTGGGCCTTCTCGCTGGACTCTATGCGGCGCAAATCGCTGCCGTATAGGGCGTTGGCGCTTTGGTCGTCTTTCTTCTCGTCGTCCTTTTTATCCTCTTGGCTTACCTCGATAGTCACCTTTTCTTCGATGTCGCCCGATTTTTCGTCGACGACTATTTCCTCTTTGGCAACTTTCGGGAATAGCGGAGCAGTCACGGGAGCCTCGCCGGCCTTTTTCCAATTGGCCAGGCCCTCGTACCACACGGGCGTGTCGGCATCCATGCGCTCCAGGGGGAGTTCATCGAGGCTGTATGGGCCCTCTTGGGCGCCATTGAGATGTATCCAAATTTTCATCAGAAGAAACGTGTCTCTTCGCCCAGGATGTCGCTGAGCAGGTTGTTGGCCAATCGGCTTGCGCCAATGCGGAAATACTCATTGGTAAGCCATTTTTCTCCTAACACTTCCTTGACCAGGGTGTAATACTTCACAGCGTCCTCAGTTACGCTGACTCCGCCAGCGGCCTTGAAGCCCACCATGTTGCCTGTTTTCTCGTAGTATTCCTTGATGCAGAGGCACATTACGTAAGCAGCCTCCAGGCTGGCTCCGGGATAACCCTTGCCGGTGGATGTCTTCAGGAAGTCGGCTCCGCTGTAAAGCGAAAGCAGCGAGGCATTGCGTATGTTCTCAGCGGTCTTCAGTGCGCCAGTCTCCAGGATTACCTTGAGGCGCGCTTCGCGGCAAGCTGCCTTCTGCTCAGCGATCTCATCGCACACCTCTTCGTAGTCGCCATCAAGGTAGTTGCCCACGTTGAATACGATGTCGATTTCGTTGGCGCCGCCATCGACAGCGAGGCTGGTCTCGGCGATTTTGGTTTCGATAAACGACTGTCCAGTGGGGAAGCAGCCGCTAACGCATGCTATGTCCACACGGCTCACATCGAGCACAGTGCGCACTACCTGGGCAAAATTGGGGAATACGCAGATAGCGGCCACATTGGGCAGGTCGGGGTGCTCTTCGTCGAAGGCGTTGACGCGTTCTACGAAGTCGGCCACTGACCGTGGAGAATCAGTGGTGTTGAGGGTTGTCAGGTCGATACAGTTGAAGATTTGGCGATAGACCTGCTGATTCATGTTCTCATGCGCGCGCTCGGCGATCTTGTGCACTGCTGCAGCCACCTCAGCGTCGTCGGTGGTCACGTGGCTATGAGCCAGGGTGTCACGGTATTTGTCAGACATATATTCTAAATTTTAATTTTCATTCTTTGCTGAGGCAAAGCGGTTGGCATCGCGCTGCCTCTTTTTCTCAAGGTTGGCCTTTAGGGCCTGGGTGAGGTCTATGCCCGTCTGATTGGCCAAGGCGAGCGTCACCCACAGCACATCGGCCAACTCGTCGGCGAGATCGAGGTTGTCGCCCGCCTTGGCTTTCTGGTCGCCGTAAAGGCGAGCCATGGCCCGGCCCACTTCTCCTGTCTCTTCTGCCAGGATTGCCATGTTGGTCAGGGGCGAAAAATAGCCGCCTCCCGTGATGGTAATCCACTCGTCGACCATTTTTTGGGCTTGTTCCAAGGTTATAACGTCGTCTGAAAGCATAGAGTTGGGTTAATTTGTACAAAATTACATAAAACTTTTCAATTATCATACATATAAATCCATTTTTCTTTTGTAACTTTGTACCCAATAAAAGGTGATTTGGTGATTTAGTGTTTTGGTTATTTAGTGATTTGGTGATTTAGTGCCACCAAAACACCAAGCCACCACCCCACCAAAACACCAAAACACCAAGCCACCACACTACCAAAACACTAAAACACGACAATGGAACTGACACCTCTTACAGCCATTAGCCCCATCGATGGGCGCTACCGCAGCAAGTGCGAGAAGCTCGATGAGTATTTCTCGGAATTTGCCCTGATACGTTATCGCATTCGCGTAGAGATCGAATATTTCATAGCTCTCACAGAGATAGGGCTGCCTCAGCTGCCTGAGCTTAGCCATATCGACAAGGAAGTGCTTCGCGACATCTATCGCAGCTTCACTCCCGAGCAGGCTCAGCGTGTTAAGGAAATCGAATCTGTGACGAATCATGACGTCAAAGCTGTAGAATATTATATCAAGGAGCAATTCTCGGCCCTGCATCTTTCGGTTGACATCAATGAGTACAAGGAATTCATACATTTCGGCCTGACATCGCAGGATATCAACAACACTGCTGTGCCGATGATGATGCGTGAAAGTCTGCGCGATGTGTATCGCCCCAAGATTGAGGAGGTTATCGAGGCATTGCGCGTGAGGGCCGGGGAATGGAAGGATGTGGCTATGCTGGCAAAAACCCACGGGCAGCCGGCTTCGCCCACTCGCCTGGGCAAGGAGCTGATGGTGTATGTCTATCGCCTTGAGGAGCAATTGGCCGCCCTGGATGCTGTGAAGATCAGCGGAAAGTTTGGCGGCGCCACCGGCAATTTCAATGCTCACCATGTGGCCTTCCCGCACATCGAATGGCATGAGTTCGCCAACAAGTTCCTGCACGAGCGCCTGGGCATCGAGCGTGAGCAGTACACCACTCAGATCAGCAACTACGACAATCTGGCTGCCCTGTTCGACGCTCTTCGCCGCATCAATGTGATCCTGCTTGACCTTGACCGCGACATGTGGCTATACATCTCCATGGATTACTTCAAGCAGAAGATCAAGGCTGGCGAGGTGGGTTCTTCGGCCATG
Organism: uncultured Bacteroides sp.; assembly: GCA_964440745.1. GTDB lineage: Bacteria > Bacteroidota > Bacteroidia > Bacteroidales > Muribaculaceae > CAG-873. The sequence continues at coordinate 3,080 of CAYTXF010000115.1, read as the reverse complement.
CCTCACAAGGTCAACCCCATCGACTATGAGAATAGCGAGGGCAATCTTGGCATCGCCAATGCCCTGCTGAGCCATTTGGCTCAAAAACTGCCAATTAGCCGTCTGCAGCGCGACCTCACCGACAGCACTGTGCTGCGCAATGTGGGCGTGCCTTTGGCTCATGGCATGATCGCCATGGCCTCCACTCTCAAGGGCTTGGGCAAGCTTCTGCTCAATCAGGCTGCCATCGATGCCGACCTCGACCGCATGTGGAGCGTAGTGGCTGAGGGCATCCAGACCATCCTGCGCCGCGAAGGCTATCCAAATCCCTACGAGACTCTCAAGGCTCTTACCCGCACCAACACTGCCGTAACCTCGGAATCGATCGCAAAATTCATTGACTCTCTCGAAGTAACTCCCGAAGTCAAAGTCGAGCTCCACCACCTCACCCCCGAAAACTACACCGGATATTAACCCAAATAATAAGTTACAAGTTACAAGTGACAAGTGACAAACTAATAGATAAGATTAATAAATTTTAAATGAAAATAAAAAATCGACTATGAATGAAGGCATTTTAAGCGAGAAAAGCTTGGATTTTGCTGTCAGAATAGTAAAACTTCACAATGTCTTAAGAGACCAAAGACGTGAAAGAACTATGTCACAGCAAATCCTAAGAGCAGGGACAAGTATAGGTGCGAATATTGCGGAAGGTGAATTCGCACAAAGTGGAGCTGATTTCATAAATAAATATGCAATCGCTCGAAAAGAAAGCAACGAAACCAAATATTGGTTGCGTTTGTTGCATAGAACATCTTATATAAATGACTCTGAATACAAGAGCCTTTATCGAGATGTAATTGAGATACAAAAGATGCTTACATCGTCTATTCTCACCATGGAAAAGAAGAAAAAATGATCTGGACTGTCACTTGTCTCTTGTAAAATAGTTTGTACAAAAATATATAATTTGCAACCAACTAAGGTATTAACTTGTAACTTGTAACTTATAACTTGTAACTTTTTATAATGCCAGTACGCAAATGGCGCATAGAGGACAGCGCCGAACTTTACAACATCATCGGATGGGGACGCAACTATTTCTCCATCAACGATAAGGGCCATGTGATCGTGACCCCGCGCCAAGGTTTTGCCTCAGTTGACCTTAAGGACGTAATGGACGAATTGCAGCTTCGCGACATCACCGCTCCGTTGCTGCTACGCTTCCCCGACATCCTCGACAACCGCATCGAGAAAATCACCAATTGCTTTGCCGAAGCCACCAAGCAATATGATTACAAGGGCAAAAACTACTTGATTTATCCCATCAAGGTAAATCAGATACGCCAAGTTGTGGAGGAAATCGTAACATATGGCAAGAAATTCAACATTGGCTTGGAAGCCGGCTCAAAGCCCGAGCTCCACGCCGTGCTGGCTACCAACATCTCTGAAAATTCTCTCATCATCTGCAATGGCTACAAGGATGCCAGCTACATCGAGCAGGCCCTGCTGGCCCAGAAGATGGGCCGCAACATCTACCTGGTGGTGGAAAAGCTCAACGAGCTTCAGCTCATCGCAGAGATAGCGCGAAAGATAAATATCCGTCCCAACATCGGCATTCGCATCAAGCTCTCCAGCTCAGGCTCGGGCAAGTGGGCCGAAAGCGGAGGCGACCAGTCGAAATTCGGCCTCAACTCCAGCGAGCTTTTCAATGCCATCGACATGCTCAAGCGCTATCAGCTCACTGATTGCCTCAAGCTCATCCACTTCCATATCGGGAGCCAGATTACCAAGATACGCCTGATCAAGAATGCCTTGCGCGAAGCCTCGCAGTTCTACGTGCAGCTAACCAAGATGGGCTTTGACATCGACATGGTAGATGTAGGCGGCGGCTTGGGCGTCGATTACGACGGCACTCGCACCAGCAGCAGCGAAAGCTCGATGAATTACAGCATCCAGGAATATGCCAACGATGTGGTGTCGACCTTTGTCGATGTGTGCGAGAAGAATCAGATCAAGCAGCCAAATATCATCAATGAGAGCGGCCGTTCGCTGGCAGCCCATCATTCGATCCTGATTTTCGAGGTGCTCGAGACCACTTCGCTCCCCATCTGGAAGGACAATGAGGAACTCCCAGCCGATGCCCATGAGCTCGCCAAGGAACTCTATGAGATATGGGACAAGCTCAATCAGCCGCGCCTCTTCGAGAGTTGGCACGATGCTTTGCAGATTCGCGACGAGGCCCTCGACCTCTTCTCGTTGGGCATGCTCAGTCTCGAGACTCGCGCCCAGATAGAAAAGCTTTTCTGGAGCGTGGCTCGCGAGGTAGGAGAGATTGCAGCAGGCATGAAGCATCCGCCCGAGGAGATGCGCAAGATCGCCAAGATGATACCTGATAAGTATTTCTGCAACTTCTCGCTGTTTCAGTCGCTTCCCGACAGTTGGGCCATCGACCAGATCTTCCCAATCATGCCGATATCGCGGCTCGATGAGAAGCCCACAAAGATGTGCACCATCCAGGATATCACCTGCGACAGCGATGGAAAGATTTCCAACTTCATCACCGCTGGCGACATGCAGGGCTCTCTGCCTGTGCACCAGGTAAGACCCAACGAACCTTATTATTTGGGAGTGTTCCTGGTGGGAGCTTATCAGGAGATTTTGGGCGATATGCACAATCTCTTTGGAGATACCAACACGGTGCATATCCGCGTGCATGAGGATGATGCGGAGATCGATCAGGTGATCGAGGGCGAGACCGTGGCCGAGGTATTGGAATATGTGCAGTACAATCCCAAGAAACTTGTGCGCAATGTTGAGACCTGGGTAACCAAGAGTATGAAGGAGGGCAAGATCAGCCCCGAAGAGGGCCGCGACTTCCTCTCCACCTACCGCTCCGGCCTCTTCGGCTACACCTATCTCGAATAAATATTTCTCCCCGCCCATGACCAGCTTTCTACACCCTGCATACCAACCCTGATGCGATGGTTGGTTTGGGGACTGCAGTTCCGCGAACTGCATACCAACCCTGATGCGAACTGCATACCAACCCTGATGCCGAACCATTACCTGCAGTTCGCGGAACTGCACTCCCCAAACCC
>CAYTXF010000114.1:0-8554 GCA_964440745.1 uncultured Bacteroides sp. | reverse complement strand
CTATTGGGAAATGCTATTCCATGAACATGTTCACGCGGTTCCAGTAGCCATCGAGGCGGTCTGGCACGAAGTCGACACTCATCGGTGCCTTGAACTCTGCGAAGATCGAATGCGACCATACGAACGGGGTGCCATTGATGTACGGAGTGCCGAACTTCATCCAGAACGATGTCTTGTCGCCATTGAGTGACGGCTTGCATGACAGATTGTTGAGGATTTCCTTCACCATCTTGGTGCTGAAAGCCTTTGCATCCTGCGATCCGTCGGGACGGATACGCGGAGTCTCGGTTGTGCCGAAACCAAGGTCCCAGCGGCCATAGATCGACAGCGGCTCGCGATCTTCGGTGTAGGTGATTAGGCGCTTTGCATCCTCTACGTTCTGAACCCAGTTCATGTTGCGGAAGAGCTGCACACGGCGCATCGGGCGAGTGTTGAAGCTGTGGAGCTCATAGAGAATCTTCTTGTAAGGAGCCTGGTTCACACCAAGGAAGAACTTAGGAGTGATCAGGTGCTGATCATAGTCGAGGAATGTGGGCTTGTAACCAGTAGAATCGGTCACAGTCACAGTCTCGCCATCACTCTTGAAGAGGGCGAAGCGACTGTAACTCATATCGACAAGTCCCATTTCATTGCGCAATGCATCAATCACCATGTATGCCGAAAGGTATGTGCCGGTATTGTCCATCGAGATGTACTCATAGAACTCATCGATCGAAGCGCTGAACTGCTCGGCAGCGGCGCTACGCCATGTCAGCCAAATGCCCAAAAGCTTTGACTCGCAGTAGAAATTGACATTGGTGGTCTCATTGAAGCAGATGCCATTCTTGTTGAAACCGAAGTCAGTGTTCGATCCGAACTGGCCCTGGCTAACTGCATTCTGAGTCACAAAGTCCTCGCCGATGCAATATGTCACGGCGCAGCTCTGAGCCCAGAAAGGTGCCCAACTATTGTGTGTCCACAGGATGTCGCCATCAGGAAGCATCTTGCAGAATGCGGTACAGTGGTCGCTCTTAGCGGGGAGCACATCATTGTTCTGAGCGGTGAGGCGGATTTGCTCGTTGGCCACATCCTTGCCCTCCTTGCTCATGTAGCCCTCGAGATTGAGCAGGCCGTCGATGCCGTCGAAGAGGTCCATCTGAGCATTGATGAAATAGATATCCAAGAATGTGCAAGGATCCTCACCAAAGTTAAACTTCTGCTGAGCCTCGCCGATAGCTGCCAAGCTAAGGTCCTCGACCTTGGCATCTGCAAGCTGGGGCTTATCATTGTTGACGCCAGCCCAGATGCCTAGCATACGCATCATCAATCGAGTGATGCCGCGAGCCTTGGGATCATCCTGGTGAGCTGCCACATATTCATACAGCCAATTGTAGTTGTCGACCAGAGCCTTGCGGCAAGCCTCGTTGAGCTCGGGAGTGACATCGATGTTGATTGCATATTGCGAGCATGCGCAGATGATATTGTTTTTCCAAGTATTGTTGCGCGCTGCGCGGATGGCCAATTCGCCTTGCACCTTGCCCTGGATGAAACCGGCGATATATTCATTTTGATAGATGCTGACATTCGGATCTTGGGCATAAATGGCATACATCCAATTGTTGTCCTTGCATTCAGAATAGCCGCGGCTGTACTGATTCAGGATATATTCTTTTGCTGGCACGTTGTAAATGCCGGGAGCTGATTCAGTCATATTTGTATCGAGTATGTGTTATTGTTTCTAATATTCAAATATTGCATTCATTCAATGCCAGAATTTATTCCATAAACATCTTTACCAGATTCCAGCGACCGCCTACCAGGTCAGGAATGAAGTCCTCGCTTTGCGGCTCTTTGAAACGAGCGAAACGCGATGTGCTCCAGCGGAATTCGCCGCCTTCGAAGCTCGGGGTGCCATAGCGCATCCAGAACGAAGTAGCCTCGCCAGTGAGCGACGGCTTGTAAGTAGCCTTAGAGAGCACTTCCTTAACCAAGTCGGTGCAGAAAGCCTTGGCATCCTGCGATCCATCAGGAGCAAGATACGGGAATTCGGTAGTGGCGAAGTCGAGATCCCAGCGGCCCCAAATGCCGGCAGGCTCTACAGGATCCACATAAGTGATCAAGTCCTTGCAAGTCTCCATATCCACTACAGTGTAGAGGCGATTCCAGAGCTGGTTGCGGCGACGCGGACGAGTATTCATGCAGTTGAGCTCATAAGCGATCTTGTGGTAGCAAGGCTGGTTGACGCCGAAGATGTGGGTGGGGTTGATCAGGTGCTGATCCCAGTCGAGGAAGTTAGGCTTATAGCCAGTAGAGTCAGTTACAGTCATAGTGTGTCCGTCCGAGAGGAAGAATGCGAAGCGGTCGTAGCTCATATCGATCAAGCCGATCTGCTCGCGATAAGCATCCACAATCATGTAGCCATTGAGGTATGTGCCGGTATTGTCCATCGAGATGTAATCGTAGAACTCCGGAATCGAGGTTGAGAACTGCTCGGCAGCGGCGCTACGCCATACGATCCAGAGACCAAGAGCCTTGGGCTTGTCATAGTAGGCCATGTGAGTGGTCTCATTGAAACCGATGCCATGCTTGTTGAAGCCGAAGTCGTTGTTTGATCCGAACTGGCCCTGGCAGTAGCTGTTCTGAGTCACAAAGTCATCGCCAATGCAATAGGTCATGGCGCAGCTCTGAGCCCAGAAGGGCGACCATGTGTTGTGAGTCCAGAAGATGTTGCCGTCGGGCATGAATTTCACATAGCCAGTGCAGTGCTCTGACTTTGACTTCAATTCATCACTCTCCTCTTGCTCGAGCACGGCGGCTGCCACTTGGCTGCCAACCACGTCGAAGAGGTCTTCCTGGCAATTGACAAAGTAAACATCCAGGAATGTCAGAGGATCCTTGCCGAGGCCCATCTTGAGCTGAGCGTCGCCAAGCGACTCAGGCGACATGTCGGTAAGATTGACACCTGTGGCTGGCTTCTCATTGAATGTGCCGTACCAGATGCCATACATGCGGTAAAGCAGACGTATGATGTTCTTTACCTTGGGGTCATTCTGGTTGTCGGTGACATACTTGTAGAACCACTTGTAATTCTCCAAAGCACAAGCCTCGGTGATAGCCAGAGCCTTGGGATTCATGGTCACGGTAAGCTGGTCGTAGGGTATCGAACCGATCAAGAGATTCTTAAATGCATTGTTGCGGGCGCATTGGATAGCGTGGGCAGTTTGCACTTGGGCCTGTACAAAGCCTGCGTTGAACTCATTGACCAGAATATCGACGTTGGGGTTCTGTGCATAGATGGCATACATCCAGTTGTTGTCGATGCACTGTGAGTAGCCCTTGGTATAGTCATCCAAGACGTACTCTCGTGCCGGAACACTAATCAATCCATTGTTGTTTGTTTCCATACTGTACTAATTTCGATGATTTCTGATTATTTGTTATTTTGTCTTTCTTGGTTTTCGATTTTATTGATGCTTTGGTCAATATCTTCGATTTTCTGTCGGAGCGAATCCTGGGTGGGGCTTGCGGGCTCGGGGGCAGCGGAAGCAGAGACTTCGACGGTGCCTTGAGGCGCAGCGGACGATGCGGTAGCCAAGGCCACCTTCACGGCTGCATGGTTCTTAAGAGCCAGAGCCGGATGCAATTTCTTGTGTTCGTGACGATCCACGTAACCCTTGATCTGTGTCCAGAATTTGCGGATCACGATTGCAGCGGTGCAAATGAAGCTGATCCATGTCCAGATCTCAAACGGTACCAACGGCTTGTTGATATCCCAGTGGAATATGTCGCAAATGCCCTCAGTGATGAAGGGGCAGAAGATTGTGCCGAACGAGTCCATTGAAATCAGCCAAGCCATCGAGAGCGAAGCGGCTACCGGAGTGGCAATTGCTGCGCAGCGGTCGTAGCAGTAAGGCTGACCAATGCCAAAAGCAAACGAGTTGATGAAGATGCCCAAGCCGACAATCCATACGCTGCCATGCCAGATAATCATCATCAACACGCCCAGGCCTGTGAGGAACATCATGATGCCAAAGGCATACTGCTTCATAATCTTCAAGCACCAGTTAAGGATGTATCCGCTGAGCATCATGCCCACATAGATCATCGATGACAGGTTGCCAGCCGTCGACGGGTTCTTAAACATGAAAGGCACATATATGCTGATGGCGGTGCTCACCAAGCAAATCACGAAATAGAATGCGCAATAGCGGATCAGAGCCGGCACATTGCAATTCTTCGAGAAGGAATACTTAACCTTCGGCTTGGTGGGATCAGCAGCTTTCTTTTCTTTTGAGGGCTCAGGCAAATACTTGCTAAGAGTCTTAGTCAGGAGCAGAGGCACAATCGGGAGCAGGTACATCAGGAAAGGCAGACGCCAATTGACATCAGCCAGATAACCGGTTGCCACCATGGCCAGGGCCAGGAACACATTCAGGGTAGCCGAGGTGTAGCCCAGCTGCTCTGTCTGCTTTTTGCCTGTGAATATGCGCGTGATCAGCACCACTGATACAGGCGAAAGCACGCCCGAGGCAAATCCGCACACAAAGCACAGAATAATGATAAACCACATGCTATTGGCTATCAAAAAAAGTGCGCCGGCTATGAAATAGACCACGCAGCTCCAATTGATCAGCTTAATAGAATCATACTTTTGGGCGAGAGCGCCACCAATGAACACAAAGGGGATGGCAGCAATATTAGGCCCGATTAATATCATTTGCGACATCAACTCAGTAGTGCCAGGAAAAATCTGGGTGAGCTTTCCCTCGATAGGAGTAATGGCGAGGCCAGCGATTGATGTCAGAATCCAAATGATATAGATGTCTATCACCGTAATCAGCGGCAATACCCATCCTTTACCTGTTTTAGCTCCTAACATAGTGTTTAATAATTAGAATTAAGAATACATTGTATTGGTTATGAGATCTGACATAGGGGAAACGTGTGCGGCATGTCAGATATCAATAAAACACTTAACCTTACTGATTTGATGAATGACCGACCAATTTTAACATTTAAACCTCTTACCTCGCACGTGTGTTATATTAATAATAACTTAAGCAGCCTGAGGCTGTCAAGTTTATATCGAGAATATTTATGACACCGAGCGACACCAACAATAACATTCCCCATTATAATCCCAGCAAGGATCCCATTCCCGACCGAGGCCTAAGCCCTCGCGATCGGCTTGTGAGGATGTGGATCTACCGCATTTCTCATGCCATTGTACTGATATTGTCATTGGTCCTTATTGTGTACATCTCCTATGACACATTCAAGCAGATCTCTTTTTTGAGCAACCACAATTACATGCTGTTTCAGCTGTGGGTGTGCATTGTGTTTCTGGCTGATTTCTTCATTGAATTGTTCTTGAGTGAGAATAAGAGGAGATATTTGAAAACCAACTGGTTTTTCTTCATCATTTCAATCCCCTATCTCAACATCATAAATCAGACCAACATCACCTTCTCGCAGGATGTGCTTTATTATCTTAGATTTGTGCCCCTGCTTCGAGGTTCCTACGCGCTGGCAATGGTCATGGGCTACATCTCCCAGAATAGAGCAGTGTCGCTGCTCTGGCAGTATATCTCAATTTTGGCAGCTCTCGTATACTGCCTCGCTCTGATATTTTATTATCAGGAGCACACCACCAATCCCGATGTCAAGACCTTCTGGGACGCTCTCTACTGGGCAGCCATGAACATGACCACTGTAGGCTGCTATTTCCCGGCTGTGACGCCTGCAGGCAAAGTCATCTCAGTGATATTGCCCATATCCGGTATGCTGATGCTGCCGCTGTTCACAGTGTACATTACCGACATGGTAAGAAAGCACAATGCCACAAAATCTCAAATGTGACCAAAACCAGAATAAAATTATGCATCAGCCTAAAATTAATTTGGCCTTTTTATGTTTATTTAGATAAATATCAAAAATGCTCACCATGCATCAGGAAAAGGCCATATTCATGCGAGATCTTACCACCGGCTACAAAGCCAAGGGGCGAGACATCGTGATCACCTCCGACATAAATGCTACTCTCCTTACCGGGGAGATGACTTGCCTCTTAGGCCCCAATGGAGCCGGCAAGTCAACCTTGATTCGCACTATCTCTGGCTTTCAGCCTCCCCTCTCCGGTGAAATTTTCATTATGGGAAAGCCCTTGGCTGACTATACATCAGCCGAACTGGCTCGCACCGTAGGAGTGGTGCTCACAGAAAAGCTGATGCTGAGAAACATGACAGTGGCCGAGCTCATCGGCATGGGCCGCAGTCCCTACACGGGATTTTGGGGCAAACTCGGCTCAGATGACCGTGCCATCGTAGAAGAAGCCATACAGGCGGTGGGAATCCAATCGCTTAGAGACCGCATAATCCAGACTCTTAGCGATGGCGAGCGCCAAAAGGTGATGATTGCGAAGGCTCTGGCTCAAGAGACCCCCATTATCATTCTCGACGAGCCTACAGCATTCATTGATTTTCCCGGAAAGGTGGAGATGATGAATCTTCTATCGCGACTGGCTAAGGAGAAGAACAAAGCGATCATTCTCTCGACCCACGATCTGGAATTGGCCCTGCTCAAAGCCGATCAAATATGGCTGCTGAATCGCGAGCACGGGCTTATCACAGGCTCAGCCTCGGACTTGGCTGCCAATGGAAAGATGGCGGCATTTTTCCCAGGCATTGGAGAAATATTCGAAGAAATACGCACACTGCCCACTATCCAAGGGCCCTCGTGATTTAATGAAAGCCCTCGTGATTTAATGAAATCAGAGGAAAGGCGTCATTTAGGAAAACCCTAAATGACGCCTTTCTTGCTTGGGGATGTAGAGACAGCCGGGCTGCGGTATGTCGGCTGGGCAGACCAATGAGAGCTGCTCGCGCGTGGGCGATGCGCTCAAGGCTACTCTGTTGGCCATGGCCGGCAGGATTGAAGTCTGAATCAGATTCAGCACATGGCGCGCATTTCCAAAGTCGCTCTTCCGATTCTCATAGTCGCTGCGCAGCAGCATCTCCATCTTCGCCTTGGCTTCATCAGTAAGGCTGAAGTCGTTGTCGTGGAAATAGCGGGTGGCTATCTCGATTAGCTCTTCTGGGGTGAAGTCGTTGAACACATAGTGATTGCTGCGCGGAAAACGCGATGCCAGTCCGGGGTTCATATCCAACATGTTGAGCACTGGCTGAGTATATCCGGCCAGGATGAGCATCCAGTCGCGATTCTTATCGTCGGCGGTGGCTGTCATCAGTGTGCGCAGGATGTCTTTGCCCGGATCTTTGGGATCATTGGGCGCATGAAGCTGGTAGGCCTCGTCGATGAAGAGAATTCCTCCCTGAGCTTCCTCCAAGGCTTCGCGAGTGAGCTGCTCGGCACCGCCATAATACTGGGTCAGCAACGAAGCTCGCTCCTTGATCACCACATGGCCCTTGCTCAGAGCGCCGGCATCCTTCATGAGTTCACCCATCAACTTGGCCACAGTGGTCTTGCCCGTACCGGGCGAACCCAAGAACAGCGCATGCATCGGAGGCATGGCATTTGCCATTCTCTGATCTTTACGCATCTTGAAAAAGCGCATCAGGTTGTCATAATCTGTGAGCTTTTTCTTCACATTCTCGAGGCCGACCAAGCGCTCGAGAGTATGCCGAGCGTGCTTGGCTATAGGCAAGCGCATGCCGCGCTTTCCCATGATTTCCAATCCAACCTCTGGAGTGTAGTTAGGGATTCGCGCCATCTCTTCGGGAGAAAATTCCCCAGCTTCGTCTTCAATCCCTACAGTAAAGAGAAGACCGGCCACCGCATGGCCAAAAAGCAGTACTTCGAAATACTCCACTCCAGGCTTGTGATTCTCGATGTCGAAATGGAAAGTCACTGTGAATTGGTGATTATCCGGATTCACTTTGCCGATAGTGCTGTCGCACTCGACTGGATGGCCATCGCTATTGTAATGCCTGGCCTTGAACTCGGGCAGACGATCCCAAGAGAAACCCGTGTTCTCAATTACGAATCTCACATATTCGAAGAAGCTGGATTTCTGTTCCTTGACATTGCGCATCTTCACCTCATCTTGCTCAATGCATCCGGATATGATCTTAAATCTATCATTGAACATAAAAGGTGAAAAAAATCGCAGAGTTCTCGAGATGTAGGCTCGCTTTACCGACAGCTGGCGCACCTGCACCGTGTAGTCGATATTCGTAAGAATCTCATCGTGGGGGAGTTCCAAGTCGATGCGCGGTTGGATAGTTCTTATCCCTGGCTCCATGCACACCGTGAAGTCCTTGGAAGCCACGACTTCGCCGCAGAGGCACACCTCCACGGCCAGAAACAGGGGATAACCTGTGAAATTGGGGTTGTTGATTTCCTCGTTGTAGATCTCCATGGTGACAGCCAAGTGGTCTGTGTCATTGAAGAAAAGGAAATCTTCGCGATCACTGATGCTGCACACATCAGGGTAGTCCATAGCCAATAGGCTGGTGGAGTCATAGGCGCCGAACATCAGGTTCGACACCGAAATGTAACTTTTCTTTTTCATAGTCAAAATTGATTATAGTTAATTAATAAGTCTTTAGTCTTTAGT
>CAYTXF010000113.1:0-8659 GCA_964440745.1 uncultured Bacteroides sp. | reverse complement strand
ATGCTGATGACAGGTTGCAGCAAGAGCCAAGCCGCTCAGTCTGAGGCCAGCGAGGCCGAAACCGATAGCCTGAGCGTGGTGTATTTCACTGAGGAGATAACACCCGAGTCTCTGGTGAAAGTATTTGAGGCCCTGGGAGTTGAACCCACTGGCAATGTGTGCGTGAAAATCAGTACAGGCGAGGGTGGCAACAACCATTATCTCAAGCCCGCTCTCATTGGCGACCTTGTGAAAAAGGTCGACGGCACCATAGTAGAGTGCTGCACTGCCTACGGCGGCACACGCCAGGATCCCAAAAAGCACTGGGAGACCATCAAGGACCATGGTTTTGACACTATCGCAAAGGTTGATATCATGGACGAATTCGGTCAATTCAACATTCCGGTGGCCGATACCACTCACCTCAAATATGACATCGTGGGCGAACATCTGGCCAACTACGATTTCATGATCAATCTCGCTCACTTCAAGGGTCATGCCATGGGCGGCTTCGGAGGAGTGCTCAAGAATGCCTCAATCGGCGTGGCATCGACCGATGGCAAATGCTATATCCACTCGGCTGGCAAAGTAGACAAGCCCGAGGTACTCTGGGATAACATCGCTGAGCAAGATGCCTTCATCGAAAGCATGGCAGCTGCAGCCCAGGGCGTTCATGATTATATGAATGCAAAGTCGACCGATGGCACTCCGCGAGTGGTATACATTGATGTGATGAACAATATGAGTGTTGACTGCGACTGCGACGGTCATCCCGCTACTCCTCAGATCGAAGACATGGGCATTCTGGCCAGCCTCGATCCCGTGGCTCTTGACCAGGCCTGCTGGGACAAGGTGCGCAATTACACCCCTAAGGATGGCAGCACCAATGAGCCACTGGTAGAACGCGTGACCTCGCGCCATGGCGAATATATCCTCCCGTATGCTGAAAAAATCGGCCTTGGCAGCACAAAGTACAAGGTTGTTGAGCTTAAGTAAAAGCCTAATAATCCAATCGTAAAGTATCTGATTTTGAACTCGAAATATCTATTACTCGCATTGTTTGCCCCAGCCTTTGCACTGGGGCAAATTGATACAGTGGCTACCCATTCGCTGCATGAGATGGTGGTGACCGGGTCGCGCGCTCCAGTGGAAACGTCGCATTTGCCGCTTTCGGTCACAGTGATTGATCAGGCACAGTTGCAAGAAAAGGAGCAGTCGAGCCTTCTGCCTACCATCTCTCAGCGCGCTGCGGGAGTGATGATTACTCAGCGTGGCATCATGGGAAGCGATGTGGCCTCGGGCTCTGCTGGAGGCATCAACATACGCGGTCTCAGCGGAGGCGACGGCCGGGTGATGGTGCTTATCGACGGCCATCCTCAGTACAATGGCGTGTATTCACATCCTATCAGCGACAGTTATCAGACAATGATGGCCGACCGGGTGGAAGTGGTGCGCACTCCGGCCTCAGTGATTTATGGCGGAAATGCCATGGGCGGCGTCATCAATATTATCACCCGTCAGGCTCATCGTAGCGGCCCATCGGGCTCAGCCACTCTGAGCGCTGGCAGCTATGGCACAGTCGAGGCTGAAGCCTCGGGCCGTTATCGCAACGACAAATTCTCATCGATTCTTACAGCCCGCTACGGACGCTCAGATAACCATCGGCCGCACATGGGATTTGAGCAGTATGGAGGCTATCTTAATCTCGGATACCAGTTTTCCAAGAATTGGAAAGCGGCAGCCACTGCCGACATCACTCATTTCAACAGCCAATATCCGGGCACTGTCGACGCTCCGATGCTTGAGGCTCTTCGCTGGATTACTCGAGGCGTGGCGCAGGTATCAATCGATAACAATTACGGTCATGCCATGGGCAGCATCAGCGCATATTGCAACTTCGGCCGTCACAAGATCAACGATGGCTATCGCATCAGCGGAGGCACTCCGCAGACCGATTATTTCCGCAGTCGCGATGCTTTGGCAGGCTTCAATGCTTGGGAGGCTTTCCATCCCTGGCAGGGAAGCACGCTTACCATCGGCCTTGATTATCAGCATATTTATGGTCGAGCCTACTATACCAACCGTGAGACTGGAGAGGTGGTGACCACTCCTCGGCGCCTGATGCAGAGCGCGCATGGACATGCTAATGAATGGGCCGGATATGCAGATGTGCGCCAAGTGATTAGCCAAAACCTCACCATCGAGGCAGGCATCCGCTACGACTGGCATAGCGTGACCCATGGCCAAGTGGTGCCGATGGGAGGCATTGCCTACAACCCAAATGCGTGGAGCCAAGTCAAGGCCACTGTCAGCAAGGGTTTCCGCAATCCCACTTACAAGGAACTCTACATGTATGGCACGGCCAACGATGCTCTGGATCCAGAGTCGCTCGTGGCTTATGAATTGGCGTGGAGCCAGACTTTGGGCCAGTTTAGTTACTGGCTGAATGCCTATTACATGCATGGCGACAACATGATCGTGACGGGCACAGTGACCGAGGCCGACGGCAGTCAGGTTACTCGAAATATCAACACAGGCAAGATCGAGAATTGGGGCTTCGAGGCCGAGGCTTCCTGGAACCTTAGCCGCAATCTTTCGCTTCACACAAATCATAGCGTGCTTCACATGCAGCATCATATCATCAGCGCTCCTGAATACAAGGGCTATCTTGGCGCATCATGGCAGTCGGGCCGGTGGTCGGCTTCGCTGGGTGTAATGCAGATCGCAGGCTACTTCTTGGCTGAAAACACCAAGGAGAATGCCACCTTGCTTGACGCTTTCGTGCAGTACAAGCCTACAGGGGCATTCTCCTTATGGGTGCGCGGCGAGAATCTTCTCGCTCAGCGCTATCAACTGATCGCCGGGCTTCCGATGCCCAGAGCTACAGCCTTTGGAGGTATCCGCCTCGAGTTTTGATTACTCGTAGCGGATGGCCTCGATGGGGTCGAGGTTGGCCGCCTTCTTGGCCGGATACCAGCCAAAGAACACGCCGGTGATGGTGCAGACCGCAAACGACAGAATCACCGAATAGGGTTGGATGTAGATAGGCCAATGGGCTATCCAATTCACCATCTCCGATGCTAATACGCCTACCAAAATGCCGATCACGCCGCCTATCACCGAGATGATGATTGACTCGATCAGGAATTGCGACATGATGTCGAGCCCTCGGGCTCCAATACTCATGCGCAAGCCGATTTCGCGCGTGCGCTCCGTCACTGACACGTACATGATGTTCATAATGCCGATACCGCCCACCAGGAGCGAGATGCCGGCGATGCAAGCCAGCAGGATGGTCATCATGTCGCTCGTAGAGTTCATCATCTCGCTTAGTTCTTGCTGGCTGCGAATGGTGAAGTTATCCTCCTCGCCATCGCGCAGCTTGTGGTTGCTGCGCAGTATCTCGGTGATCTCATCTTGGGCTTCTTCGCTGAGGTCTTCGTCGATGGCCGAGCAGAAGAGACCTTGGATATAGTCAATGGCCAGGATGCGCTTCATCACAGTGGTGTAGGGCACCAGCACGATATCGTCCTGATCCTGACCCATCGAGTTGGAGCCTTTTTCTTCCAGCACTCCGATTATGGTGAAGGGAATCTTGCTGAAACGCACTACTCGGCCTATGGGATCTTCGCCGTTGGTGAATAGGTTGTCGACCACAGTCTGGCCCAGGATGCATACCTTGGCCGCTGTCTTTATGTCCTCGTCGCCGAAGATTTCACCCTTGGCCACTTTGAGCTTGCGTATCTCGAGATAATCGGGCGTGCAGCCCTGTACCTGCGAGGGGTAATTGTTGTTGCCGTTGATAAACTGTCCGCTGCTGCTGACCTGGGGGGAGACATGGCTTACAAACTTGGCATCGTCGCGAATGCTCTCATAATCAGCCACCTTCATGGTCTGCATGTCGTCGGAGCTTTGGCGCACGCCTCCGCCGCGCTGATCGCCGCCCGGGAAGATCATAATCATGTTGGAGCCCATTTCCGAGATCTGTGCCTTGATGCTCTGCTTTGATCCTTGACCTATGGCAAGCATCGTGATCACCGAGGCCACGCCAATGATAATGCCAAGCATGGTGAGGAAACCACGCAGCTTGTTGTTAGACAAGGCCTTAAGGGCTATCTTGAAAAGATTGAAAAAATTCATAACATTGGTTGGATTTGGGATTTGGAATTTAGGATTTGGGAATAAAGGATGTAATCTTCCCAAATCCCAAATCCGAAATCCTAAAACCTATTCCTCAGGAACAGGCAATTTATCGTAAGTCTCTTTGGCCGAAATTATATTGTCGTTGTATGTGTCGCTGGTGATGTGTCCGTCGCGCAATACAATGTTTCGGCTGCTGTAATTTGACAATTCAGGATTGTGGGTCACGAATATGATTGTGCGTCCGCGCTTGTGGAGTTCCTGGAAAAGGGTGAGGATGGAGAACGACGTGCGCGTGTCAAGGTTACCCGTGGCCTCGTCGGCCAGGATTATCACCGGGTCGTTGACCAGAGCTCGAGCGATGGCCACGCGCTGCATCTGTCCACCCGACATCTGATTGCTCTTGTGCTCCAAGCGGTCGCCAAGCTCCACAGCCTTCAGAGCTGCAATGGCGCGTTCGCGCCTTTCCTTGCTATTGACCGAGGGATTGTAGAGCAGGGGCAGCTCCACATTCTCCACGGCTGTGGTCTTGGGCAGAAGATTGTAGTTCTGAAACACGAACCCAATCTTGCGATTTCGCATCCAGGCTCTCTCGTTCTTGCTCATCTTGCTCACATCTTTGCCATCCAGGATATATGTGCCTTTGGTAGGAGTGTCAAGACAGCCAAGAATGTTGAGGAGCGTAGATTTTCCGGAACCCGAAGTGCCCATGATGGTCACAAACTCACCCTCGTGGATGGTAAAGCTGACTCCGCGCAGAGCCTTTACCACTTCATCACCCACTTGGAAGTAGCGCTTTATGCCGTCAAGTTTTATGATTTCCTTGCTCATTGGGATTTTGGATTTGGGATCTATTTTTTCTTTCCGGGAGGGCCGGGGGCGAATGGCGAGCGCTCGGTAGTCTCGCTATCAGCGTCAGCCCCGCCTTTATCGTTGGATGCCACTTCATAGTCAAGAGCTACCTTCTGGCCGGCTTCAACTCCGCTCAGGATCTGAGTGTTGGATGAGCCGGTTTCGCCCAGCTTCACAGCGATAGGCTCCAATTGATTGCCATTGAGCACCCATAGGCGTCCCATGCCGGGCTCTTTGGGAGCTTGTACCTGTGCTGGATCGAATGTTGGGAGCCCCGTGACATTGGGATAGTCTTGGGGAGTGAAGCGGAGGGCTGCCGATGGCACCACTGTGACATCCTTTTCCTCTACAGTGTAGATGGTCAGATTGGCTGTAAGACCCGGGATGAGCTTATGCTCGGGGTTGGGAGTGTCCACCACCACCTCATAGGTCACCACATTGCTCTCGGTGGTCGGATTGAGGCGCACTTGGGTCACTACTCCATGGAATTCATCGTTGGGATAGGCGTCCACGGTGAACGTCACGTTCTGACCCACCTTTACCTCGCCTATGTCGGCTTCATCGACATCGCCAATCACGCGCATGTTGTCAAGGTCGGCAATTACATAGAGGTTGGCTACGTTCATGCTCGACACCACGGTCTGGCCCACTTCCACCTCTCGTGAGATCACAATGCCATCGATAGGACTGTATATCTCAGCATAGTTGAGGTTCTTGGCTGCTTTCACTCGGTCGGCCTTAGCTTTTTCGTAGCTGGTCTTGGCCACTTCGTAGTCCTTCTTCGATGTGTCAAATTCGTAGTCGCTGATCAGTTGCTTGTCATGGAGGGCCTTGTCGCGCTCGTAATTTGTCTTGGTATATTCGTAGGTTAGTCGGGCCGACTCCATGTTGGCATCAGCGCTTTTAAGTTCGCTGTCGAGCAGGGTCTTTTCGATTTCGGCGATGAGCTGGCCCTGGGTCACCTCGTCGTTATAGTCGACATAAAGCTTGTCGATGATGCCGGTCACCTGCGTGCCCACATCCACTGAGGTCTTTGATTCAAGGGTGCCGGTTGCTGTCACTGTGCGGGTTATGTTGCCAGTGGTCACAGTGGTAGTCTGCAGCTGGATCTTTGAGTCCTTTTTGCATCCAACAGCTGCCAATAGCAGCAGCGAGATGCCTATTGGAATTATCCGATTGTAATGCATATATTTGTGTATTTAATTGAGCGTGACTTTTGCTGTGCGATAGTATTCGAGCATCTTCTTGTCGAGGAGCACCATGTATTTCGACTGCAGCAGCTCGCTGCGGGCTTGCAGCTCGTTGTTGTGGGCCTGCAGAAGCTCTACAGGATTGACAAGTCCGTTTTCGAACTGCTGGTTGGTGAGTTCAGCCGTAAGGGCTGTTGATTCCACCTGGGTGATTCCGGCCTGGTACTTGGCTTGGTTGCTGCTGAGGCTGATGTAGAGCTCTTCGATGAGCTGAGCTATGTCGTTCTTGCGGTTTTCGATCTCCAGGTCAGCTGTCATCTTTTGGATCTTGGCCTGGGCCACCGCTGTTTTTGTCTTTTTCTGGTCGAGAATTGGTACTGATAGGGAAATGCCCACATTTTCATTCCATTGCCATTTGAGCTGATTCCAGAACGAACTGCCCGGGTATCCGGCTCCCGTGCCCACTCCGGCGTTGACTGATATTTGGGGCTTTCCGCTGGCACTGGCGATTTTCTGCTCGAGTTCCGCGCTTTCGAGCGAGAGCTTGTCGCTCTGCAGCTCCACATCGGTGAGCAGGGCCAACTGATAGCTTTCCTCGATGGGGGGCTGGGGAGCCAGCACGGCCGACTCGGGGAAGTCGACATTGACCACATCGATCTGCTCAGTCAGGCCAAGCTGCAGGAGTTTCTTGAGCTGCATGCGCTGGTTGTCGTAGGTTGACTGCGCGCTCACCACCGAGTATTTGTCCTGTTCGGCCTGGGCTTTGAGCTGAGCGTAGTCAACGCGAGAGATGCGCCCGGATTCCATCAGGGCTTTTGCGCGGTCGGCCTGGGCCTGGCTCACTGCTGCTGCATCCTGGCATATGCCAATGTTTTCCTTGGCGTACAATATATTAATGTATAGGCTTAGGATCTGGGTTTCAAGCGATCGGTAGAGTTCTTCGGTGTTCAGGGCTGAGATCTGTGTGTTGAGCTCGTCGCGCTTGATGGCGTTTTCTCTCTCTCCGCCATTGTAGAGCATCCAGGAGGCGTTCAGTCCGTAAGTGCCATTGTACACGTTCTTGTCGCCCTGATCAATGAAGGGGGTATTGCCATAATTATGGCTTGTGCTGAAGCTTAGCGAAGGCAGCCATTGAGCCTTTGAGGCTTCGAGGGTGTATTCTGAACTCTGCTGTTGCAGCACCGACTGCTGCAGCGAGATGTTATGGTCGCGGGCGTAATCGAGGCACTGGGAATATGACCATTCGGTTTGAGCATGGGATGCGATGCTGGCCAGGACTGCGGCCGTTGACAATAGGCATTTGTACATGACTACATAAGGTTTTGGAGTTACGCTGCAAAATTAGCACCTTATTATTAAAGAGGAAAATGTAATCTATATTGCACAAAATTTCACCTACAAACCCTCGGCCGTAACCTTTTTTTAACATTTCCGCATCCTTACCATTTGATTGGTGTCTGGCCAGTGGCCTTAAGATATTCGTTGGCCTTGGAAAAATGGTGACATCCGAAAAATCCGCGATATGCCGAAAGCGGCGAGGGGTGGGGGGCCTTGAGCACCAGGTGGCGCTGCGGATCGATGAAAGCTCCCTTGCGCTGGGCGTATGACCCCCAGAGCATGAACACCACATGCTCCTTGTCCTGCGCCAGGCGCAGAATGGCTTCGTCGGTGAGCTCTTCCCATCCTCGGTTCTGATGCGAAAGAGGCTTGTGCGCCTCCACGGTGAGGGTTGAATTGAGCAGGAGCACTCCCTGCTGGGCCCAGCGCTCGAGGTTGCCGCTCTCGGTCACAGGCACGCCCAGATCGTCGGCTAGCTCGCGCTGGATGTTAATCAGCGATGGCGGCTTGGGCACTCCGTCGGGCACCGAGAAGCTCAGGCCGTTGGCCTGGCCATAGTCATGGTAGGGGTCCTGGCCCAGGATCACCACCTTGGTCTTGTCGAACGGACAGGCATCGAAAGCGGCGAATATCTTGCCGGCAGGCGGGAACACCTGCTTGGTGGCGTATTCCTGTCTCACAAAGTCGGTCAGGGCCTTGAAATATGGTTTGTCAAATTCGGAAGCAAGCTCTTGCTTCCAGCTTTTTTCCATTCTTACCTCCATAGAGCGCAATTTTATTTCGATGTATACAAAATTACTTCTTTTCCACGGAAACACCAAAAATCGACCTCTAAAAATGGAGAAAAAGCAGAGAAAAGGGACTTTTACGGGCCTAATTGGCAAACATGCGCTAAATTTCGAATTTTTTCGTCGGAAAATTTGGTGGTGTCGGAAATTAGTCGTAACTTTGCACTCGCAAATCGGGAACAACACTTCGCAAGCGAGCGAAAGACCTGGAAGATGCAAAAGTTGGTTAAATGTGAATCAAGCATTTTGTGGTTCCGAAAATTGTTCGTAACTTTGCAATCCCGACTCGCCTCAGCGCGACCAGGGAGCCCAAGAGGACTTTGAAAGCATTACAATAGAAGAACGAAGTAGTACAAGAGAGAGCCGGAAGCC
>CAYTXF010000112.1:0-8661 GCA_964440745.1 uncultured Bacteroides sp. | reverse complement strand
GGCTGGTAATAGCGCATCAGATATTTGTCGTAAAGAGCGCTGATCGCCCCCAAGAACATGGCTCCTATCGACATCCACAGCCAGCGACTCCCCTTCAAGTCAAAGCCTTCCTTGCTGCCTATGCGCGATATCAGATACAGCGACAGGAAGCCAATGATGATGCCTATCCATTGCAGCCAATTTAGCCTCTCGCCAAAAATAAGCAATGCACCGACCAGAACCACCACAGGCCTTGTGGCATTGATAGGCCCTTGGATAGTAAGGGGCAGATGCTTTATGGCATAGTAGCCCAGCACCCACGATGCCAGCACAATCAGTGCCTTGATTATGATAAGGAAATGCCCATGCCATGTGCCCCCAAGGCCCCAAGTGCCGCTAACCACCTCGCTGCCCCACACAGGCGACATCAAGGCTGTGCTGAACACTGTGTTGAGCATCAGCACAATCAGCACATTGTTGGCTCGCAGCGAGGTCTTTTTGAACACATCGTAAAAGCCCAAGCATAATGCAGATCCTAAAGCAAGAGCTATCCAAATCATACCTTTCAGAAATTTAACGCAAAATTACTCATTTTCTCCCATACACACAAATGCGCACATAACGAACGAGAGGCTGGCTCCAATAGAACCAGCCTCTCGGGGAGTAGGATGCATAAATTATTTCTTTGCTGTAGCGGCAGCCACATAGCCTTTCTTGCTGGCCTTAGCCTTTGCTGCCTGACGGCGAGCATCAGCAATGTAAGCCACGGGCGAGGCCACGTAGATGGTAGCGAGAGTACCGATGATAACGCCCCAGAGCATTGCGAACACGAAGCTGCGGATTGCGTCGCCACCCAGGATGAAGATGCAGACGAGAACCAACAGAGTCGATGCTGAGGTCATGATCGTACGACCCAGACATTGGTTGATTGACTGGTTGACAGTCTCAAAGAATGTCTGCTTGGGATAGAGCCCCAGGTTTTCACGCACACGGTCGAATACCACCACGGTATCATTGATCTGATAACCGATTACCGTAAGGATAGCCGCTATGAATGTCTGGTCAACCTCCATTGCGAATGGGAACACGCCCCAGAATAGCGAGTAGAAGCCGATAATCATCACTGCGGTGAAGGTCACAGCTGCCAAAGCGCCAAGCGAGAAGGCCACATTGCGGAAACGGAGCAGGATGTAGAGGAACATTGCAATCAGCGAAAGCACAACTGCTATGTAAGCATCTGTCTTCATGTCCTCAGCCACCGAAGGACCTACCTTCTGCGAGCTTACCAGACCGAAGTCGGTATCTGAGGTCGAGAACTGCTCGGGAGTGATGCCCGGGCGCAGATAGGGAAGGAGCACATTGTAGAGCTTGCCTACAATTTCTTCTTCGGTGTCAGTGCTCTCGTCGTTGATCTTATAGTTGGTAGAGATGCGCACCTGGTTAGAGCTCTCGATGGTGATAACCTGTACCGATGCATCGGGGAACTCGGGAGCGAGCTTCTGCTGAAGCTCTTGCACATCAACCGGCTGTTCGAACTTGGCCACATAGTTGCGACCGCCTGAGAAATCAATACCCTGGTTCATGCCGCGGGTGAAGAGCGAGATTACCACAACAGCAATCAGGATGCCCACCACGGTGAAGCTGATCTTGCGCTGACCCAAGAAGTTGACCTTGCTGTTGACAAACATCTTGCGGCTGAGCGGGGTAGAGAATGTGAGGTTAGCGAAAGCCTTGCTCTTGGCACCCCAGATGAAGAAGAGGCGGCTCAAGAATACGGCTGTGAAGAACGAGCAAACGATACCGATGATCAGAGTGGTAGCGAAGCCCTTGATAGGACCTGTACCGTAGAGCAGCAGGATCAAGCCCGTGATGATTGATGTCAAGTTAGAGTCGAAGATGGCTGAGAATGCGTTGCTGTAACCATCGCTGATGGCCTGGCGGGCATTCTTGCCAGCGCGGAGCTCTTCCTTAGCGCGCTCAAAGATAAGCACGTTGGCGTCGACTGCCATACCGAGCGAAAGCACGATACCGGCAATACCGCTCATGGTGAGCACAGCCTGGAAGGAAGCCAAAATGCCTAAGGTGAAGAAGAGGTTGCAGATCAGGCAGAAGTCGGCGATGAGGCCGGGGATCACGCCATAGAATGACATCATGAAGATCATCAGTAGCACGAGGGCCACCACGAATGAGGTGATGCCGGCGTCGATAGCCTGCTGGCCCAGCGACGGACCGATCACCATGTCGCTGATGATGTTGATCTTGGCGTTCATTTCGCCTGACTTGAGCACATTGGCAAGGTCATTTGCCTCATCGATGGTGAAATTGCCAGTGATTGATGACTGGCCTCCCTCTATGGCGCTGTTCACGTTAGGAGCTGAATATACTTGGTCGTCGAGCACGATTGCGATGGGGCGGTTGCCATCAGCAGCGTTGGCAGCTGTGATGCGGGCCCACTGGCGAGTGCCCTCGGCGTTCATGCGCATTGAGATTTCGTTGCCGCGCACGGGATCATAGTTGGTGCTTGCGTCGGTCACGACGTTGCCCTTCAGGGCAGCCTCGCCGCCGCTTGTGCGCAGAGCATAGAGAGGATAGCCGATCTTCACATCTACGGTCTTGCCGTTCTGCTGATCCTGGCGCACATCCTCAGTCACGCCCCAGAGAAGCTTGAGGTCGCCGGGGAGTACGCTCTTGCCGAGCGATGAGTTGACGAGTGCGTTGAAGTTGCTGATGTCGATCGGGTTGCGGAGATAGCCGAGCACTACATAGTTGCCTGCGCCGCCCTGGATGCGCTGACCCATCTGCTGATAGATCGATGCGAAAGCGTTGGCGTCGACAGTGGTGTCGTTGGCCACGCGCTGCATCAGCGCTGTCATGGGTTGCTGGATCTCGTTGAGGCGATAGGTGTCATAGAATTCCAGCGAAGCGCTGCGCTTGAGCAGGTCGCGTACGCGCTGGTGGTCCTTCACGCCAGGAAGCTCGAGCAGCACTTGGCCGTCCTTGCCCTGGAGGATCTGGATGTTGGGGGATACCACGCCGAACTGGTCGATACGCTTGCGGAGCACATTGTTGGCGGCAGTCTCGGTGATTGAGTGCACCTTGCCGCGCAGGATTTCCACTACCTTGGCATCGCTGCTGTTGGCGGGCACCAGGTTATCCTTGAACACCACTGAGAGGTCCACATTGGGCTCACGGGTGCGATACTGGCTTACGAATGTTGACAGGAAGTCGGTTGAGGGCTGAGCCTTGGTTATGGCGACGGTTGTATCGATGGCAGCCTCAAAATTGCGGTCGTTAGCCTTGTTGCTGAGGTTGCGGAGCATGTCGGGCACATCCACCTCGAGGATCACGTTCATACCGCCCTTGAGGTCAAGACCGAGGCCAACGCCCCACTTCATCACGTCGTTGAGAGTGTATACTCCCAGGTACACCTTCTCTTCGCCAACCGAGTCCATATAGTGCTTATAGGCTTGGTTGTAGAGGTCGTCATCGTTGTTGCCGGAGATGTTGAGGGCATACTGCTCTGCTTTCTTCTCGTGCTTAGAGCTCACGAATGAGAAAGAAAGATAGAACAGGCACACCAACACCAAGAAAATGGCTATGATGCCGGCCACGATGCTACCTAATTTTCCTTTGCTTTGCATGTTAAGAAAATATGTTAATGATTGTTAATAATTTATGCATGGTTTTTTCAGCCTGCAAATATACGATTTTTCCGCCAAATACACAAATTGTTTTACAATGCTATAGCGAGTTTTTGCTTTATTAAGTAGGGTTTTCGCACTTTTGTGGGTTTTTAGCTAAAAAGCGAATCGATATCCTGCTCGCGAGTGAGGCCCAGGTGGCTGTAGGCGAGAGCGGTGACTTCGCGTCCGCGAGGGGTGCGTTTGATGAATCCTTCCTTGATCAGATAGGGCTCGTAGACCTCTTCGATGGTGCCTGGATCCTCGCCCAGGGCAGTGGCTATGGTGGAGAGTCCCACGGGACCGCCACGGAATTTCTGGATGATGGTTGTGAGGATCTTGTTGTCGATTTCGTCGAGGCCGTAGCGGTCGATGTTGAGGGCCTCGAGGGCGTATTTGGCGATTTCGGGCTCGATTATGCCGCTGCCCTTTACCTGCGCGAAATCGCGCACGCGGCGCAGCAGGGCGTTGGCCACGCGGGGAGTGCCTCGGCTGCGCAGAGCGATCTCCATGGCTGCCTCGTCGGTGCATTTCACCCTCAGCAGCGAGGCCGAGCGCAGTATTATCCGCTTGAGCACTTGGTGGTCGTAATACTCAAGATGGCAGTTGATGCCGAATCGGGCGCGCAGGGGCGATGTCAGCAGGCCGCTGCGGGTGGTGGCCCCGATCAGAGTGAAAGGGCTGAGGGTAAGCTGCACCGACCGTGCTCCCGGTCCCTTGTCGATCATGATGTCGATGCGGTAATCCTCCATAGCGGAATACAGGTACTCCTCCACCACCGGGCTCAGGCGGTGGATTTCGTCGATGAAAAGCACATCGTTCTCATCCAGGCTTGTCAGGATGCCGGCCAGGTCGCCGGGCTTGTCGAGCACGGGACCCGAGGTTATCTTCATTCCCACCCCCAATTCGTTGGCAATGATGCCCGAAAGCGTGGTTTTGCCCAGGCCGGGAGGGCCGAATAGCAATATGTGATCAAGGCTCTCATGGCGCATGCGTGCCGCCTGGACAAAAACCTTGAGATTGTCAACGATTTTTTCCTGGCCGTTGAAAGCATCGAAGGCGCTGGGGCGCAGCGCGCGTTCGAATTCCTTGTCACGCTCGCTGCTGGAGCTGCGTATGTCAAATTCTTCCAATTGGATATGTGTTTGTGATTCTGATTATGATTTGGATTCCAATACTTCTTCGATTTTGTGCACTATGGTGTCGGGGCGGATGGCATTCAGGCAAAGCATGTCGCCGCGATAGCAGCGCTTGTCGCCGAAGACCGAGCACGGGCGGCACGACAGGGGCACCTGTATCATGTCGGTCTCGCGCTGATGCCATCCCTTGAAACCGCAATAATAATGGGTGGCGCCCCATATGCTGATGGTGCGCGTGCCGGCTATTGCTGCCAGGTGCATGTTGGCCGAGTCCATGGTGAGCATCAGGTCGAGATGGCTCAGCAGGGCCAATTCCGCCGGGAAGCCGTAGCGCTTGCCGGCCACGGATGTCACGCAGGAAAACTTTTTCTCCCACGCCTCGGCTGTCTTTTGCTCATAGCCTCCGGCTCCGAATATGAACACCCGGCAATTGGCCCTCTGCTGGATGGCCTCGATCACCTCGGTCATCTTTTCGGCAGGATACACCTTGCCGGCATGGGCCGCAAACGGCGCTATGCCTATCCAATGCTGTCCTGCGGGCTTGGGCCCTCCGGTAATGTGCGTGAATAGTTCCACGGAGCCTTTGCCCGAGGGGCCGTAAAGGCCCTGGAATTTGTTGTCAAGGGGCATGCCTGCCTTGAAGAATGCCTCGCGATAGCGTGCGCGCGATGACGAAAGGGGCAGCATCACCTTGTTGGTGCGGCGCGTGAGCGCTCGCTTGTGTGCGCGTCCCTTGTTGAGCTTGACCACTTTCATGCGGCGCAAGCGGCAGAAAAGGCGCATCACCTTGGTGCGAAGCACATCGTGGAGGTCGATGAAGCCGTCGCACTGGTATTTTTCCACCAGTTCCCCCACCAATTTGTGGAGCCCTGAGAGGCCGGCGTACTGCTTTTTCACATCGGCTCCAACCACCTCGAGGTTCTGCGGCTTGTTGATGAACACCGGCACCATCGACGGCTTGGTCACCATCACGAACCTCACCTGCGGATAGCATTCGCAGGCACTGTAGAGCACAGGCACTGTCATAGCCACATCGCCAAGGGCCGAGAAGCGAGCCACAAGCACGCTTTTCAGCCCCAAGTCATTGCCTATGTTGGGCCTATTTTGCCCCATAGAGCACGGGGTTGGTTTCGGGATCGTTGTACATCTTCATCTGGCGGTACACCTTCATGTATTTCTTTCCAGAAGCGATGTCATCGAGCAGTTGGTCGATGGCGGCGATCAGGTCTTTGCGCTGCTCGAGCAGCACATCGAGCTTGGCGCGGCATTTGTCGATATGCTCGCGAGTGGCATCGGTGCGGTTCACCTCGGCCTGCATGTGATAAATCTTCAGGGCCAAGATCGAGAGGCGATCCAGGGCCCAAGCCGGGCTCTCGGTGTTGATGGTGGCCAGCATGTCGGTTTTGACATCGGCGTATTTCTGGCGGAAATATGTGTCGATGGCCTCCACCATGTCGGTGCGCTCCTGATTGCTGTGATCGATGCGGCGCTTGATGCCCAAGGCAGCCACCGGATCTATGTTGGGGTCGCGGATTATGTCCTCGAGATGCCATTGCACAGCATCAATCCAGTTCTTGGCATAAAGCGTGTAGTCAATCTCTGCCGGATTATAAGGGTTGTCGATAGGCGTGTCAACATGGTCATCGCGATGGTAGTCGGCGGTGGCGCGTTCGAACACCTTGTATGCATTCTCTGCGAATTTCATATTCGTTATCGATTTGGTTTCAGCATGATAGCAAGGCATGCCATCACTGCATCATGATATTTTTCACTTATCTTTATAGTGCGGGTCCTCGAGCCGGCGGATTGCCTGGTCGACATACGGGGTCGACTTCTGAGTGCGAGCCTCGCGGAAATACTTCAATGCCTGAGCGCGATCATCGACCATGTCGTAATAATTGGCCAGATTGATGATTGCCGTGTAGTTGGACGGCTGCAGTTCCAAGATGCGCTGCCAGGTGGCCACAGCCTGCTGAGGCTGGTTGTTGATCATGTAGCCCTCGGCCTTGCTCTGCATGAACTTTACATTGTCAGGGGTGCCGCGCAGCATCTTGTCGGAATAGGCAACCATCTGCTGGCCATTGCGCCTGAACACATAGTAATCAAGCAGGTAGGCGTCGATCGGGCGCTCCATCCAGGGATTGTGGTCGATGGCCTGATACATGAATTTCTCATAGAGCGCGCCCTGGTCCTGCTGGAAAGCGTAGCGGCGCACATTGGTGAGCACCGAGTCGAGAGGCACGCCATAGCGCATGGCATCGTTGAGGAGCT
Organism: uncultured Bacteroides sp.; assembly: GCA_964440745.1. Classification (GTDB taxonomy): domain Bacteria; phylum Bacteroidota; class Bacteroidia; order Bacteroidales; family Muribaculaceae; genus CAG-873. The sequence goes on along the minus strand of CAYTXF010000112.1, from coordinate 1,592 downwards.
GCATCGACCGCAGGGTGTCGCCCAGCATCTCAGTGGCCACGATGGCGCGGCCATAGGTGTCTGACTCCTTGGGCTGCTCTTGCAGCATGAAATTGTACATGGCTGCCGCGCTTGCCCACTCCTGATGGGAGAAAAACCGGTCGGCCTTGGCCTTTGTGTTGTCGTAGCTGATCTGCGCCGATGCGGCTAATGCCATGACGCCAACTGTCAAGATTGCGAATATTCTTTTCATAAGGCAGAGAATGAGAATCTACATTATTAATATATAACAATCTTGAGGGTAAAAGGATGAAAGGAGGAAAGGATGAAAGGACCAAAGGAGGAAAGGATGAAAGGACCCAAATCCTAAATCCCAAATCCCAAATCCTAAATCCCAAATCCTAAATCCTATCACAGATATTTGTCGCCGCACTTGAGCTTCACGTCGTTGACCATCTGCTTGATGCTTTGCTCCTTGTCCTTGGGGCAGATCAGCAGCACATCGTCGGCATCGGCCACGATGTAATCCTTGAGGCCATGCACCACGATCAGCTTCTCGCCCTTGACGGCGAAGATGTTGCCAGTGCTTTCGTAGGCCAGCACGGTGCAGCGCTGGGTCACATTGCCCTCGATGTTCTTGGGAGAATTGTCGAAGAGGGCGCTCCAGGTGCCGAGGTCGCTCCAGCCGAAATTCACGCACTCTACGTACACATCCTTGCTCTTCTCCATCACGGCATAGTCAATCGATATGCTCACGCAGCCAGGGAAGTTCTTCTGTATGAATTCTGTCTCCTCGGGAGTGCCGTAGGTGCCAAGCCCACGGTCAAACACTGCGGTCACATTAGGCGCGTAGCGGTGGAGCTGGTTGATGATGGTCTCGGCCTTCCACAGGAAGATGCCCGAATTCCAGAAGAATTCGCCACTGTCGACAAAGACTTTGGCCAGACTCAGGTCGGGCTTCTCGGTGAATGTCTTCACAGCGTCGATGTCGGGAGCCACTTCGCGGCCAATCTGTATGTAGCCATAGCCTGTCTCGGGGCGTGTGGGCTTGATGCCCAGGGTCAGCAGCGCGGGCTGGCTTTCCACAAATTCGAAGCCTCGCAGAATGCTCTGCTCAAAGAGTTTCTCGCGAGTGATGAGGTGATCGCTTGGAGTGACGACAATCGAGGCGTCCTTGTCAAGTGCATGAATATGGTATGCGGCCCATGCGATGCATGGGGCAGTGTTGCGTCGAGCAGGCTCCAGCAGGATCTGGCTGTCGCTGAGCTCGGGAAGCTGCTCCTTCACCAGCTGCGCGTAGAGCGCATTGGTGACTATGATGATGTTTTCTTTCTTTACCATCGGCAGCACGCGATCGTAGCTCATCTGCAACAATGAGCGGCCGGTGCCCAAAAAGTCGATGAATTGCTTGGGACGGTTTTCACGGCTGTAAGGCCAAAAGCGGCTGCCAATGCCACCGCACATGATCACACAGTAGCGGTGAGGATTGATTAATGACTCAGGGGTTGAATCCATGTCTATGGGTGATTCGTGAACGTTAGAATTAATTTGAATGGCTAAGTTAATAATTTAAAATGGTAAAACCAAAAAAAAAGCGTATATTTGCAGAAAAT
>CAYTXF010000111.1:1445-8675 GCA_964440745.1 uncultured Bacteroides sp. | reverse complement strand
GCATTGTGGAGGCGGTCGTAGTCGTCCATGTCCATGTAGACATAGCGCTCAGGGTGCGCCAGCAGTGGGAAATAGCCCTTGGATTGAGTGCGCTGCAACTTGTCGTTGAGGTCCGACGGTGGCGTGAAGTAAGAAGTTTCCACCAGCAGATGATTGCCTGTCTTGCCGATAGGTAGCACCTCGTTGGCTTCCAAGCGTTCGTCGAAGAGGTTGTCGAGCATGTTCTCAGCCGCCAAGTTGAGCTCAAGGCTGCCCTTGTATTGAGCCTTGAGCTCCTCAAAGCGCTTGCGCAACTCAGTCGGAGAGTTGGGCACATCCTCCATGACATGAGGAGTGAACCATATGCATTTGGCCCCCTTAGCTTCGAGTTCGATCAAAATCGCGAGGCTTTCATCCATCTCCTTTACGCCATCGTCGACGCCGGGAAGAACATGGCAGTGCCATTCGGTGTATCCCTGGAGCAATCCGCTCTCTGCTAATGTATATTTTTTCTTACTAAAAGGCCACATATTTAATGTTAGTTTTTGATTTCTTTGAGAAGTTCTTCTACTGCTGTGCGCAGCATCGTGTCTTCTCCATTGACCACCAGGGCTGGATCATTATCAACTAAAACATCGGGAGTGAGCTGATGGTTTTCGAGATAATATCCTTCGGCAGTGCGGTATCCCACAACAGGTATGCCAAAATAGAGGCTTGGATCCTGCATGGTGACCCAGTTGACGCTGGTCATGGTGCCAGGCACGGGCATGCCCACAATCTTGCCCAGGCCCATGGTCTGATACACCCAGGGACTGCCATGAGCATTGCTGTAGCATGCTGGAGCTGTAACCATGATCGATGGCTTGTTCCACCGGCGCGAAGGCATGTCGCACACCTCGAGACCGCGCACCACCTGGGTGAGATATTTCTTGCCTGAGAAAAGCACCTCGATATCCTCGTGGAGGCGTCCGCCGCCATTATAGCGAATGTCAATCACGATGCCATCGCGGTCGTTGTATTTGCCAAGGACGTCGGCGTACATGTCGCGGAACGAAGGATCGCCCATCGATTTGATGTGGACATAACCCAGGCGCCCATTGCTCCAGCGGTCGACATCGGCAGCGCGAGCTTCAACCCAACGCTTGTAGAGAAGATTGTTCATCTTTGAAATGGTAATGGGCTTCACTACCTCGTCCCAGAGGTCGCCAGTAGCGGGATCGCGGAAGCTTACCAGCGTCTTCTTGCCAGCAATGTCGGTGAGTAGGCTTGTATAATCGGTATCAGGAAGCACCTCTACTCCATTGATCTTTTCAACTCTTACGCCCGGCACCACGCGGCTGTCGGCATTGTCAAAGGGTCCGCCATGCACCACCTCGGCCACCAAGAGGCCGTCGCCGGTGTAGGTAAGGTCATAGAGCAGTCCCAGACTGGCTGTGTTCTCGGTGTAGCTTGTTTCGGGATAATAGCCTGATCCGGTGTGGCTTACATTGAGTTCGCCAAGGAGTTCGCTATTAAGTTCAGCAAAGTCGTAGTTGTTGTTGATATGGGGCAGGAATTTGCGGTAATGCTTGCTCAGGCTGTCCCAGTCGACCCCATGCATTGAGGTTTCATAGAAGCGAGCCTTTTCTTCGCGCACCATATTGTCGTACATGTATTCGCGTTCCTTCTCCAAGTCGAGCTTCATGGTGGCCGAGTAGGTGACGGGAGTCAGCTTGGAATTGGAGGGATTGAATTTCTGCATCTGTGAGCCCAGGATGAACACTGTCTTGCCATCGGCTGAGGCTTCAAAACTGTTGAGGCCTCGGTTGATATTCTTCGAGCCCTTGATTTCGCCTTCGCGCAGATTCATCTCCCAGAGGAGGTTATCATCGGCGCCGCCTGTGATGAAGAAGAGGGTCTCGCCATCGTTGGTGATAAAGGCATCCTTGAGGTCGCTTGAGAATGGGGTGAGGCGCACGGTGCGATCCTGCACGCGTGCCAGATCCATCTCTATGTCCTTAGTGTCGGATTTCTTGTCAGAATTCTTGTCGGAGTCGGAGTCTTCCTTTTTCTTGTCTTCTTTTTTCTTGTCTTCCTTCTTCTTGTCCTTAGCCAGCTCAGCATCTTCCTTGGTCATCATGAAATCGTCATAGGCCTTCTGGTTGAGGAAAGCAATCATAACATCCTGCTGCGAACCCCAAGAAGCATGATTGCGCATGCCATAGCGGTCGCTGCCATAGATGATGGCATTGCCGTCGAGCACCCAATGAGGCTGCTCATCGAAATATCCGGTGCCGGTGATGTTGGTGCGGCTACCGTCGGCCACATTGATCACTGCTATATCGTAGTAGGGGTCGTGCTTGCGGTCGATCACCTCAGCGGCAATCCACTTGGAATCGGGGCTCCAGGCATAATTGATGGCGCCTCGGCAGTCGGTGGTGGTAGAGCCGTCGGTAAGTTGGGTCACCTTGCCTGACTCCATGTCGCGCACTGCGAGTTTGGTGCGATCAAGCACAAAGGCCATCTTCTTGCCATCGGGCGAGATTTTTGGCATCGTGCGTTCGTGGTTGTCGGCTTTGAACACTGGCTCTTCCTCAATTACGGTGGCGTTGGCCAAGTTGGGATCTTCCGGGCGACCCATTGTGGCCTTGTAAATAGCAAATTGGCCATTTCGCTCGCTTACATAGTAAAGGGATTTTGAGTCGTCGCCCCAAGCCACATGCTTTTCGGCTTCCGGGGTGTTGGTGATCTGCTTGGTTGTCTTATAGTCAGCCGAGGTCACAAACACTTCGCCGCGACTTCCCAAGGCAATCATCTTGCCATCAGGCGAGACAGCCATTTCCGACGGACGGCTGAGAGCCATCTTTACGGTTTCATCGCCACCATCATCGATAAGGTCAATGCTGACCTTTGCAGCCTTTCCGCTTGCGGGCATTGTGTAGATTTCGCCATCGTAGGTAAAGCACAGAGTGCCGTTGTTGGCGCGTGAAAGGAATCTTACGGGATGGGTCTTATAGTTAGTCACCGCTTTTGCCTGATCAGGATCTGAGATAGGGGCTTTGTAGACATTCATCGACCCACCATTGCGCTCGCTCAGGAAATAGAAGTTGCCTTGACCGTCAGCCACAGGATTTCTGTCCTCGCCAGCGTGATTGGCGGTAAGCTTGGTGTGCTTGCCCGTAGCTGAGTCATAGAGCCAGAGGTCGCGGGCTATGCTCGATGTGTGGTGCTTGCGCCAGGCATTTTCCATGCCCTTGTCGTCCTGATATAGCATTTGAGATGTGCCTGGCACATGGCTGATGCTCTGGGCTGGCACTGCCAATACCTGCTGCATCTTGCCTCCCTTGACGGGCACTTGGTAGAGTTCGGTAAGACGAGAGCTCGGGAACATGGCGCTGCTTACCGGATCCTGAATCGAAGCTGAGAATAGCACATATTTTCCATCAGCCGAGAAAGCTTCGGGGTTTTCATTTGAAGAATTGTAAGTGAGGCGCACCGGGGCACCGCCGTCGGCTGACATAAGGAAGATGTCATTGTTGCCATAGCGGTCGCTGGCGAAGGCGATATTTTTGCCGTCGGGGCTCCACAGGGGCATTTGCTCGTAATGGGTAGTGGCGGTGAGGCGCTGAGCTTGTCCGCCGGCTGAGGGCACCTTCCAGAGGTCGCCCTTGTAACAGAATACTATTTGAGTGCCGTCAGGCGAGATTTGCGCATCTCTCAGCCAAAGAGGCGTGATGGCGGCTGACATAAGAGGCAAAGCCGCACTGGCGAGTAAGAAACATTTTTTCATCATATAATCGGATTTATTTTACAAAGTTACAAAAATATAATGAATTTTTATTTGTCATATTAGTAAATATTAGATAAATTTGCAGTAAAATTTGGAATTATGTTGAATTTGGCGTATTTTCGACGCTCTTGGCGATAGCTTCTCGATACACTTGACCGATGATTGAGAATTTTAAGTTCATAGACCTGTTCTGCGGGATAGGCGGTTTCCACCAAGCCATGACGGCTCTTGGCGGTGAATGCGTCTTCGCAAGCGACATTGATGAGCATTGCCAGATCACCTATTACCGCAACTATGGCATAATGCCAGTAGGGGATATCACCAAGGTTGACGCTGCAGACATCCCCGAGCATGATGTGCTGTGCGGCGGCTTTCCATGCCAGTCGTTCTCTATTGCTGGAAAGCGCCTTGGCTTTGCCGACCCCACCAAAGGCACGCTCTTTTTCGACATCATGCGCATAGTGCATTATCATCATCCCAAGTACATACTGCTGGAAAATGTGAGGAATCTTGCCTCGCACGACCATGGCAACACCTGGCGCATCATCCATCAGAATCTGGTCGATGCCGGATACAATGTGTTGCCTGAGCCGGTGATCTTCAGTCCGCATTACATAGGCATACCGCAGGCGCGCAAGCGAGTGTTCATAATGGGCGTGCGCAAGGACATCGGCGATCTGCCGGAGTTTTATTTCGATCCCCACAAGGCCAAGCCATGCAGCATCGACACTGTGCTGCAAGAGGAGCATGAAATCAAGCATGTAGAGAAATACCGGCTCAAGCCGGCAGTAATCGAATTGATTGACCTCTGGAACGAATTCCTGCGAGGCATCAGACCGAAGGTTAAGAAATTGCCACTGTTCCCTGTTACAGACCTTTTCATGCATCCCAATGTGGGTTACGTGAAGAATCTTGACGAACTTAGCGATCAGAAGACTGCCACTATCGTGCGCAATGTACGTCTGTATAATGCTGCCTCTGAGTTTATCGACGAGTGGCTCAAAAAGGCCAACACATACCGCGCCTACCGCGGGGCCAATCGCATGCTCGAGTGGCATGCTGGGAATGTGCAAAATCCTGACATCTGGGACACTGTGATACAATTCCGCCAATCGGGCATACGCACTCGCAAACCTACTCATTTCCCTACGCTTACGGCTGTGCTGCAGACGCCTTACATTGGCAAGCGCAAACGCAAGCTGACTCCGCGCGAATGCGCGCGCCTGCAGAGCTTTCCGGATTCTTTCCAGTACGATCCCAAGGAAAGCCAGGCTTACAAGCAATTTGGCAATTCGGTCAATGTGGAGGTGGTGAAGCTGTTTGCTCGCTTCATGTTTGGCGACCCCGAGGTGCAGGAGCAATACCGCAAGCCTACCCCCGAGGAATTTGAGGCCATGCGCAACAAGCGCAAGTACACTCGGCGCAAGCCAATCCAGCTTGATGAAAATGGCAATCCGATTAAGCGCAAATATACCAGACGAAAGCCTTTGATTGATGAAAATGGAGTGGAGATACCGCAAGTGCCCAAGCGAGGGCCGGGCCGACCGCGCAAGGTAAGGCCCATCATCGAGGGCATGGAATATCCCGAACGCAAGCGCAAGGAGCCCAAGCCCCCGCGCGAGCCTAAGAAGCGTGGACGTCCGCGCAAGGTGCGCACCGAGGAGGAATTGGCTGCCCTGGAAAAGCCTAAGCGCAAATATGTGCGCCATAAGCCGCTTAAGGGCCATGAGGCCGAATTCGTGCCGCCACCCGAGGACCTGATCCCCAAAGTGAAGCGCAAGCGCGGCCGCCCTCGCAAAAATCCTTTATAATAAAAGCCCAAGACTAAAGACTAAAGACTGAAGACTAAAGACTGAAGGCTGAAGAACAAAGACTAAAGACCAAAGACCAAAGACCAAAAATATGATCGTAATCGGCATAGCCGGTGGCACCGGCTCAGGCAAAACCACCGTGGTAAACCGCATAATCAAGAGCTTCGCGCCTGGCGAGGTGGCAGTGATGCCTCAGGATTCTTACTATAAGGATTCCAGCCACATTCCCATGGAACTGCGCCAGAAAATCAATTTTGACGAACCGGCTGCCATCGAATGGCCCTTGCTGGTAAGACAGTTGCGCGAGTTGAAGGAAGGCAAGGCCATCGACATGCCCACATATTCGTATCTCACATGCACTCGCCAGCCAGAGACGGTGAGGGTAGAACCCACTGATGTGGTGATCGTAGAGGGCATCTTGGTGCTTACAGATCCTGAACTAAGGCAGCTGATGGATGTCAAGGTATTTGTCGACGCTGATGCCGACGACCGATTGATACGCGTGATAGCTCGCGATTGCATCGAACGCGGTCGCACCCCTCAGATGGTGATCGACCGATATGAGGGGGTGCTAAAGCCCATGCACAATCAATACATCGAGCCGAGCAAGCGGTATGCCGACCTTATCATACCTCAGGGTGGCAACAATCGGGTGGCCATCGCGCTTCTTACTGATTATATTGAAAGTCAATTACATCGCAAAGCTTGAATTATGGGTCTCTTTTATACACGCAAGAATCGCGAAGATGATGTGCAGCCTCTCAACTTGGAGTTGGGCGGGGGCAATCCTGATGATGTCACTCGGCTCGAAGCCGAGGAAAAAGCCGAGGAAAAAGCCGAGGTGAAAGAGCAGGAGGAGTCGCAAGAGATCAAGGAGGAAGTGCGCCAGGATATCGAGGAGATCGAGAACACTGTGGCTCCCGATTCGCTAATGGTGCTTCGCACCGACAATCTGGTGAAAAAGTATGGCAAGCGCACTGTGGTGAACCATGTGTCCATAGATGTGACCCAGGGGGAGATCGTGGGTTTGCTTGGACCTAATGGCGCTGGCAAGACCACAACCTTCTACATGACTGTGGGCCTGATTCAGGCCAACGAGGGCCGCATTTTCCTTAATGATCTGGAGATTACTAAGGATCCGGTGTACAAGCGCGCTCAGAAGGGCATTGGCTATTTGGCGCAGGAGGCTTCGGTTTTCCGCAAGATGACAGTGGAGGACAATATCCGATCGGTGTTGCAGATGACGCATACATCAAAAGAGTACCAAAAGGAGAAGTTGGAAAGCCTAATCGAGGAGTTTCGCCTGCAGAAGGTGCGCAAGAATCTTGGCGACCGCCTGTCGGGTGGCGAGCGACGCCGCACGGAGATAGCGCGCTGCTTGGCGATCAACCCTAAGTTCATCATGCTTGACGAACCTTTTGCGGGCGTCGACCCTCTGGCCGTGGAGGATATCCAGTCGGTGGTCTACAAGCTTAAGGAAAAGAATATCGGCATTCTCATCACCGACCATAACGCGCCGGAGACATTGAGCATCACCGACCGCGCATATCTGCTGTTTGACGGTCGCATCCTATTCCAAGGCACCCCCGAGGATTGGGACAGCAACGAGCTTGTCCACGAAAAATACCTTGGTCACAATTTCGTGCTCAAAAAGAAACACTTCAAATAAAA
>CAYTXF010000111.1:0-1345 GCA_964440745.1 uncultured Bacteroides sp. | reverse complement strand
GGAGGGCCGTTCAGGCCCTCCCTTGTTTTTTACTTTATCAAATACTGTGATGAAATCGATTCATTTTCATGCACTCGGCGAATCGTATCGGCAAATAGACGCGCAATCGATATCACCGTCACCTTCTTGCAATCCTTATGGAAGGGGATTGAATTAGTGAAAATGATCTCGGTGAGTCCGCTATTGTTGACGCGCTCGGTGGCCGGATCGCTCATGATGGCATGGGTGCAAAGCGCGCGCACGCTCTTGGCGCCATTCTGCAGCATCAGGTCGGCAGCCTTGGTGATGGTGCCGGCTGTGTCTACCATGTCGTCGACAAGGATCACATTCTTGCCCTCGACATCGCCAATCACGGTCATTGTTTCTACCACATTGGCCTTGGCGCGCTGCTTGTGGCACAGCACCAATGGCACATCCAGATACTTGGCGTAGCTGTTGGCGCGCTTTGCACCGCCCACATCGGGAGTGGCTATCACCAGGTCGGGAAGGTTGAGATTCTGGATGTAGGGGATGAATTCTGATGAAGCATAAAGGTGATCAACGGGCACATTGAAAAAGCCCTGGATTTGATCGGCATGCAGGTCCATGGTGATCACGCGGTCCACGCCAGCAGTTGTCAGCAGGTCAGAGACGAGCTTGGCTGCGATTGACACGCGGGGCTTGTCCTTGCGGTCCTGACGGGCCCATCCGAAGTAGGGGATGACAGCGATCACCGACTTGGCTGATGCGCGCTTTGCAGCGTCGATCATCAGAAGCAGCTCCATGAGATTGTCGCTGTTGGGGAAGGTCGATTGCACCAGGTACACTTCGTGTCCGCGTATGGATTCTTCGAATGACACCTCGAATTCGCCGTCAGCAAAATGCAGGATGTTCATCTGGCCCAGGGGCACACCTAATTCTTTGCAAATTTCTTCGGCGATGTATTGCGACTTTGTGCCGGAGAAAACCTTGAGAGGCGGTAGAAAATTGCTCATATCGATTGGTTGTAACACTATGCAGAGTTGTGAGTCCATCCAGCTGCCCAAGGCTGCTCTTGGATTCCGAGTGCAAAGTTAATAAAAATTTTCCTATCGACTGCATATTATTCCCTATTTTCCCACAAAATTTCAATAATCCCCAATCATTGAGTCAGCAGAGGTGACACCCTTGACTTGGAACTGCTTTTATAGTTTGTCGATTTCCTCGATGGTGAGGTGAGTGTATCTGGCGATGGTTCCTATTGGCATTCCGTCAGCCTTCATGTTGCGGGCCATATCGATTCTTTCCTCAGCCTTGCCTTCGGCTTTGCCTGTTTCGTATTTTTCAGTCAGCAAGGTTGCCTCGCATGAGACGTTGTCCCAAAATT
>CAYTXF010000110.1:0-9223 GCA_964440745.1 uncultured Bacteroides sp. | reverse complement strand
TGGCCTCTCTGCAGAAAGGCGAGGGCCGTACCTACAGCAAGGTTATCAAGATGGTAAAGAGCCCCAAGACCGGCGCTTACATTTTCAAAGAGGAGATGGTGCCCAACGACGCCGTCAAGGACGCTCTCAAGTAAAAAAAAGAGATCGCAAGATATTTTTAGCATACTGCGCTGACTCTGGCCCTGGTGGCCAGAGTCAGTGTTTTATACGGTTTTTTATGCTAAATAATTTTGTAAGATTGAGGATTTTCTGTAACTTTGCTACCTAAAAATAATAGCAATTAACAGTATATGGAAATAATAGGAAAAATCATACAGGCTTTTCCGGAGGTGTCGGGAAAGTCAAGTGCCGGTCGTGACTGGAAGAAGCGCGAATATGTGCTCGAGACCACCGATGGCGGATTCCCCCGCAAGGTATTCTTCGACTTCTTCGGCGAGCGCGCTGACCTGTATCCCTTGCAGGTAGGCCAGGAAATCAAGCTCAGTTTCGACATCGACAGCCGTGAGTGGCAAGGCCGCTGGTTCGTGTCAATCCGTGGCTGGAAGGCAGAGCCCGCCAACGCTGTGCCGCCCCAGCAGCCCGCATATCCCCAGCAGCCCGCATATCCCCCGCAGGGGACCTATCCTCAGCAGGGGGCCTATCCTCAGCAGCCGGCTGCCCCGCAGGGCGCCTATCCTCAGCAGCCCGCAGGCGGCGCCCCCGTGCCCCCGATGCCCGCTGCCGGTCCAACCGACGACCTCCCCTTCTAATTTGACGAAGACAACATGATTTAAGCCACGAAGATGTGGAGAACACAGAGATTATCTTATAAAAATATTTAATTGGTATTAAAAACGCATTAAATTCTCAGTGATTTCCCATTCTTCGTGGTTATTTATATTCATAATCACACCTTAAAAATAAGAAATTATGGGACATAAAGCATTACTGATGATCCTCGACGGATGGGGCATCGGCGACAAGTCGAAAAGCGACGTCATATACAATACACCCACACCCTATTGGGACTATCTCTTGGCCAACTATCCTCACAGCCAATTGCAAGCAAGCGGCGAGAATGTAGGACTTCCCGACGGACAGATGGGCAACTCCGAGGTGGGCCACCTCAACATCGGAGCCGGCCGCGTGGTGTACCAGGACCTGGTGAAGATCAACAAAGCCATAGCCGACGGCAGCATTCTGGAAAATGCCCAGATCAAGAACGCTTTCGAATATGCCCAGAAGACAGGCAAGAGCATGCACTTCATGGGCCTTACCAGCAACGGCGGCGTGCACTCAAGCCTCGACCACATCTTCGCCCTCTGCGACATCGCCGCCCACTACGGCCTCAAGGATGTGTATCTGCATTGCTTCATGGACGGCCGCGACACCGATCCGCGCTCAGGCAAGGGATTCATCAGCGAGCTGCAGGAGCATTGCGACAAGACAGCCGGCAAGATTGCCAGCATCATCGGCCGCTATTACGCCATGGACCGCGACAAGCGCTGGGAGCGCGTGAAGATCGCTTACGACCTTCTGGTCAACGGCCAAGGCAAGCAGGCTACCGACATGGTGCAGGCCATGCAGGAAAGCTACGATGAGGATGTGACCGATGAGTTTATCAAGCCCATCAACAACAGCACCGTCGACGGCACCATCAAGGATGGCGACGTGGTGATCTTCTTCAACTATCGCAACGACCGCGCAAAGGAACTCACCATCGTGCTTACCCAGCACGACATGCCCGATGAGGGTATGCACACCATCCCCAATCTGCAGTATTATTGCATGACTCCCTACGACGCTTCATTCACCGGAGTGCACATTCTCTTCGACAAGGAGAATGTCGACAACACCATCGGCGAATACCTGAGTGCTCAGGGCAAGAAGCAGCTTCATATCGCTGAGACCGAGAAGTATGCCCACGTGACCTTCTTCTTCAATGGCGGCCGCGAGGCGCCGTTCGACGGCGAGGACCGCATTCTGGTGCCCAGCCCCAAGGTTGCCACCTACGATCTCAAGCCTGAGATGAGCGCCTATGAGGTTAAGGACAAACTGGTGGAGGCCATCAATACCAAAAAGTATGATTTCATCGTGGTGAACTTCGCCAATGGCGACATGGTGGGCCATACCGGAGTGTACTCGGCCATCGAGCAGGCTGTCAAGGCTGTTGATGCTTGCGTCAACGCAGTGATCGAGGCTGTCAAGGACAATGACTACGAGGCCATCATCATTGCCGACCATGGCAATGCCGACAATGCCCTCAATCCTGACGGCACCCCCAACACTGCTCACAGCCTCAATCCGGTGCCTTGCGTGTACGTGACCACCGACAAGGATGCAAAGATTGCCAACGGCATTCTGGCTGATGTGGCTCCGACCATCCTCCACATCATGGATCTGCCCCAGCCAAAGGAAATGACTGGCAAGAACCTGATCACGGATTAAATAGTCTTCAAGGTCTTCAAGGTCTTCAAGGTCAATGTGTAACTGTTTGACAAGCCCATGCACGCAAAGGAGCCCATGAAGACCATGAAGACCTTGGCAAATGGCATAAGCCATCTGCTGGCCCCAAGGGTATGCTGCGTATGCGGCCAATCCCTGACAAGCCAGGAGGAGGTGATGTGCCTGGAATGCCAACTGGATATCCCGCGCACCAATGTGCACGGAAGTCAATTCAACCTTATACACCAGCGACTCGGTCACCACATGCGGATTGACCGAGCCGCTGGTTGGTTTTTCTACCGCAAGGGCTCAAGTTACAGCCATATCTTAGTGGAGGCTAAATACAACCGACGGCCGCAATTGGCGGTGAAGTTAGGGGAAATGTACGCTGATGAATTGCAATCTGACGGCTTTTTCAGCGGCATCGACGCCTTGGTGCCGATGCCAATGCATTGGCTCAAGCGCCTGCGCCGAGGCTACAACCAGGCTGAAGAGGTGGCCATCGGCATCTCGCACGTCACTGGCATCCCAGTAAAAATGGCCCTGAAGGCCATGCGCGGCCATAGCATACAGAGCCGCCAAGGACGCGACAGCCGCTATCTCAACATAGCCGGCACCATGGCCATAGGCAACCGCGAGGCTGTCGAGGGGAAACACATACTGATAATCGATGACATCCTCACCACCGGGGCCTCGATGTCAGAGGCGATAAGGGCGGCATACGAAGGAGCGCCCCGCGCCATAAGCATACTGACGCTGGGCCTTACGCAATTGGCCTGAAATATTCACTTAAAATTTTTTCGAGAAAAGCGTTTTGTAATAGGCGAGGTAATCCTCCATGCGAAAATTGTCGGCGATATGCTGGCGAGCTGCTTTCCCCATCTGAGCGAGCCTTTGGCGATCAGATGCCATTTGCTGTATGGTTTCTGCCAAGGCTTGCGGATTGGAGGGTGGACACAGCAGCCCGGTGACGCCGTCAACGATCAGGTCGCGCGCTCCGGGGATGTCGGTGACGATGCACGGCACGCTGCAAGCCTGGGCTTCGCGCACTACGCGGGGCGAGGCATCGCGCGTGGACGAGAGTACCAGCACATCGTGGGTGGGGAGGAAGTGGACAGCGTCGGAGCGAAAGCCCATGAATGTGACAGTATCGGGAGCAGAATCCATGACCTCTTGGTCGCACTCGCCCACCACGGTCAGCGTGGCGCAGCCTTGAGGCAAGAGATTCATGGCTTGGATAAGATCGTGCATGCCTTTGTGGGGGCGCCCTTTCGAGGAGCCTATGTATATGAGGCGCAGGGCGTAGCCATCAGCATGCGCCACTGAGATGGGATTGGCCAAAGCCTCGTCAACCCATGAAAGTTCGAACGGCTTGAGTTGGTAACTAAGCTTGCTCTTTTTGATGAAGCGGGATAGGTAATTGTAGATGTCGAGATTGTTGCACACCACATGCTTCACGCGCGGATTGAGCATGCCCAAGTAATAGGTGGGATCGGTGCGCCGGATCTTGGCCATAGTGCCTCGGTAGCCTATGTTGGCGCATTTGAAGCCCAGGGTGGCCATCAGGATGCACGACAAGCCTGAGGTCGAAGTGCTGTAGCTGACATCGGGCCGCTCTCTCTTGACGATTTTCCTTAATGCTTTGATCGACGCCCAGGTGAACTTGGAATGGATGGCAGGCATGGGCAAGGCGCGAATAGGCGCCTTGAACCTGTCGGCCGCCTCTGGCGGGCAGGCCACAATCACCTCGAATTCAGGATCTTGAGCTACCTCTTCAAGCATCTTTTGGGTGATTAGGTCGAGATTGTGGCATATGGCGAGAATCTTAGTCATGTAACGCTGTATTTGGAAAATAAAAAAGAGATGAACTCATGATCCATCTCTTTTTCCTTAACTGTAAACTTTTAATCGAGGTACCTAGCAGAATCGAACTGCTGTGCTCGGTTTTGCAGACCGATGCCTAACCACTCGGCCAAGGTACCATGCCGTGGTTTGCGGTGCAAAATTACGAATTATTTTTGAAATCACCAAACAAATTCCGATAAAATTATCTCAAAACTTCAAAAGGCACGGCAAAAGATGTTACAGGCGGCCGTCGGTGCGGTCAGCATCGAGGATCCATTTCACATCGTAGATTACATGCTTTGGCTTGAGCAGGGAGTCGATGTCGAGGTCCTTGAATTGGTTGTGAGCCACGGCTAAGATCGCTGCGTCGAACTTCTCGGAGGGGAGCTTGTTGGTGATGTCGATGCCATATTCATGCTTGGCTATTGACGGGGTAGCCCATGGGTCGTAGACCGTGACATCGAGGTCGTATTCCTTGAGGTTGCGGTAGATGTCAACCACCTTGGTATTGCGCACGTCGGGGCAATTCTCCTTGAAGGTGAATCCCAGGATGAGGATGCGCGAGCCCAGCACCTGTATTCCCTTCTTGATCATGAGCTTTACCACCTGACTGGCCACATAGGCACCCATGCCGTCGTTCATGCGGCGCCCGGCCAGGATGATCTCGGGGTGGTAGCCATGACGCTGGGCGCACTGAGCCAGATAGTAGGGGTCAACGCCTATGCAGTGGCCGCCTACAAGGCCGGGACGGAAAGGCAAGAAATTCCATTTTGTGGAGGCAGCCTCGAGCACAGCCTGCGTGTCGATGCCCATGAGGGTGAAGATCTTGGAGAGCTCGTTGACGAAGGCAATATTGATGTCGCGTTGCGAATTCTCGATTACCTTTGCTGCCTCGGCCACCTTGATGGTCGGAGCGAGATGAGTGCCGGCGGTAATCACCGAAGCATAGACCTGGTCGATCTTCTTGCCGATCTCGGGGGTGGAGCCAGAGGTGACCTTTTTGATCTTTTCTACGGTGTGCAATTTGTCGCCCGGGTTAATGCGCTCGGGAGAATAGCCGGCATAGAAGTCCTCGTTGAGTTTCAGTCCGCTGACACGCTCCACCACGGGGATGCATTCCTCCTCGGTCACGCCGGGGTACACGGTGGATTCGTACACCACGATGTCGCCCTTGCCGATTACTTTGCCCACAGTCTCAGAGGCGCCGTAAAGAGGGGCAAGGTCGGGATTGTTGTTCTCATCGACAGGCGTGGGCACGGCCACAATGTAGAAATTGCAGTCGCGAATGGCTTCAATATCGGTTGTGCAAGTGAAGCCATGGTTTTTGATGGCATCCTGCAGAAGCTCGTCGCTCACCTCGAGAGTGGCGTCATGGCCGCCCATGAGGGCATCAACGCGGCTCTGGTTCATGTCGAAGCCAATCGTGGGGAACTTGGTAGAGAAAAGGCGAGCCAGGGGGAGGCCAACATAGCCCAGCCCTATCACGCAAATTTTGATGTCATTCTCCATAAAGCGCAACTGATTGTGTTATTTCAAGTTGGTCCAATACCATCCGCAGGCTTCTCTCAGGCCCTCGCGCATGGAAAACTTAGGATCGTAGCCCAGGAGTTTGCGGGCCTTATCGATCGAGGCTAAGGAGTGGGGGATGTCGCCGGCGCGTATGGGTCCATGGGTGGGCTCTATGTCGCGGATGGCCTCGTCGTAGACGGCCAGGAATTCTTTGAGGCATTTCACCAGGTCGTTGAGCGTGGTGCGTTCGCCGAAGGCAGTGTTGTAGATCTGGTTTACGGCCTCGGGATTCTTGGTGGTGAGGGCGAGCTCATTCATCAGGATCACATTGTCGATGTATGTGAAGTCGCGGCTGTACTCGCCATCGCCATTGATGTTGGGCGACTCATGGGCCATGAACTTCTTCACAAACAGAGGAATCACGGCCGCATACGCACCGTTGGGGTCCTGCCGGCGCCCGAACACATTGAAATAGCGCAGTCCGATGTACTCAAGGCCGTAGGTGCGGGCAAAGACATCGGCATAGAGTTCGTCGACGTACTTGGTTATGGCGTAAGGCGAGAGGGGTTTGCCGATGACGTCTTCCACCTTGGGGAGCGACGGGGAGTCGCCGTAGGTTGAGGATGATGCTGCGAATATGAAACGCTTTATGCCTGCTTCCTTGGATGCCCACAGCATGTTGAGAAAACCGCTGATGTTGACATCATTAGTGGTCATTGGGTCGATGATGGAGCGTGGCACGCTGCCCAGGGCTGCCTCATGCAGCACATATTCGTTGCCCTTGACAGCCCGGCGGCAATCGTCGAGATTGCGGATGTCGCCCACGATCAGAGTGAAAGTCTGGGGGTATTTCTCGATCAGGGGGATGAGATTTTCCATATGGCCTGTGGCGAAGTTGTCAAGGCATGTCACTTGGTGGCCCTGACCGAGAAAGTATTCACAAAGGTTGGAGCCGATGAACCCGGCTCCACCTGTTACTAAAATTTTCATTTCCAATGAATTGTTAGTCTCTTTTATTCCATAAGCTTGCGGTAGCGGCGACGCGGAGGCTCTTTGCCGCCGTTCTGGGCTTTCTTGTACTCTTCGTATTCGCTGTAGTCGCCCTCGTAGAATACTACCTTGCCATCGCCCTCGAATGAGAGGATGTGGGTGCAAATACGGTCGAGGAACCAGCGGTCGTGGCTTACCACCACAGCGCACCCGGCAAAGTCGTTGAGGCCTTCCTCAAGAGCACGCAGGGTGTTGACGTCGATATCATTGGTGGGCTCATCGAGCAGCAGCACATTGCCTTCTTCCTTGAGGGCCATGGCCAGGTGCAAGCGATTGCGCTCGCCGCCTGATAGCACGCCGATTTTCTTTTCCTGGTCGGCACCAGTGAAGTTGAATTTCGACAGATAGGCGCGGGCATTGACATCGCGGCCGCCCATGCGGAAACTTTCCACGCCCTGGGAGATTACCTCATAGACGGTCTTGTCGGGGAGCAGGTCATGGTGGCGCTGGTCTACGTATGCGATCTTCACTGTTTCGCCCACCTCGAAGTCTCCGGCATCGGCCTTTTCCTGGCCCATGATGAGGCGGAAGAGGGTGGTCTTGCCGGCGCCGTTGGGGCCGATTACGCCCACGATGCCGTTGGGAGGCAGCATGAAGTCGAGATTCTCGAAGAGTTTCTTGCTGCCATAGCTCTTGGCCAGGCCGTGGGCCTCGATCACCTTGTTGCCAAGTCGCGGACCGTTAGGGATGAAGATCTCCAGGCGCTCTTCTTTCTGCTTTTGGTCTTCGTTGAGGAGCTTGTCGTAACTGTTGAGGCGCGCTTTGCCCTTGGCTTGACGGGCCTTTGGGGCCATGCGCACCCATTCAAGCTCGCGCTCGAGGGTTTTGCGTCGCTTGCTGGCCTGCTTTTCCTCCATGGCCATGCGCTTTGTCTTCTGGTCGAGCCAACTTGAATAGTTGCCTTTCCATGGGATGCCTTCGCCTCGGTCGAGCTCGAGGATCCAACCGGCCACATGGTCGAGGAAGTAGCGGTCGTGGGTGATGGCTATCACAGTGCCGGGGTATTGCTGCAGATGCTGCTCGAGCCAGTCGATGGATTCTGCGTCGAGGTGGTTGGTAGGCTCGTCGAGCAGCAGCACGTCGGGTTGCTGCAACAGCAGGCGGATCAGTGCCACGCGACGGCGCTCGCCGCCGCTGAGGGTGCTGATTTTCTGGTCGTCGGGCGGACATTGCAGTGCGTCCATGGCTCGCTCGAGTTTGCTGTCGATGTCCCAGGCGCCGGCAGCGTCGAGTTTGTCCTGGAGTTCGGCCTGCTTGGCCATCAGGGCGTCGAAGTCGGCGTCGGGGTCGCCGAATGCTTCGTTGACTTTGTCATATTCCGCAAGCATCTCCATGATGGGCTGCACGCCTTCGCGCACCACTTCGATCACTGTCTTGTCGGGGTCAAGTTCTGGCTCCTGAGCCAGGTAGCCCACGGTGTATTCGTCGCGTGAAAAGATAACATCGCCTTGAATTTCCTTGTCAAGACCGGCAATTATCTTAAGTAGAGTACTCTTTCCGCTGCCGTTGAGGCCAATGATGCCAATCTTGGCGCCGTAGAAAAAGGAAAGGTATATGTTCTTAAGTACTTGCTTTTGGGGAGGGTAGGTCTTCGACACGCCTACCATCGAGAAAATCACTTTCTTATCGTCAGCCATAGTAATTTGTCACTTGTAATTTGTCACTTGTAATTTGTCACTTGTCACTTGTCACTTGTCATTTGTCACTTCTTCCTGGGTGCGTAGCGCACGGGATAGTCGCAGCGGGTGCGGCCCGTGACAATGTTGTTGAGCTTGGATTTGTCCATCAGGCGGCGGGCTGCCGACACATGGTCCATGTATACCTTGCCCTCGAGATGGTCAACCTCGTGCTGGATGATTCGGCTCAGGAAGCCGGTGAACTCTTGCTCGTGGGGCTGCCAGTTGCGGTCAAGCCAGCGCAGGCGTATGTGCTCTACGCGCTTCACCTCCTCGCTGAGGCCCGGCAGACTGAGGCAGCCCTCGCCGCGGGCGATCTTCTCGCCGTCGAGCACTTCGAGCTGGGGATTGATGATGCACATTTTGCTGTCAGCGCACTCGGGGAAGTCCTTTTCAAGCGCGCTTCCGTCGATCACGACCATGCGAATGTTCTTGCCGATCTGCGGAGCGGCCAGGCCCACGCCTTCACTGAAATACATGGTCTCAAACATGTCGTCGATGAGCTTTTGCAGCTCTGGATAGTCTTGCGGCACCGGCTCGGACACTTTCCTAAGCACTGGATGCCCATACAAATATATTGGTAACTTCATAACTTGTGAATAGACGAGAGAAACGATAGACGAGAGAAACGAATAGACGAGAGAAACGAATCTTTATGTACGCCGGGAGGAGAGGTAGTCGTTGAGGAGGATGGCGGCGGAGATGCGGTCAACGAGGGC
>CAYTXF010000109.1:0-9309 GCA_964440745.1 uncultured Bacteroides sp. | reverse complement strand
CTATCGGGGCTCGCGGAGCCCCTCTCCTATCGGGGCTCGCGGAGCCCCTCTCCTAACGTGGACCAGGGCTGGGGGGAGGAGAGGGAGTGTTCGTTGAGGAAGGGCTCGACGAAGATGGTGCCGTGGGGGTCGCGGTAGAATACCAATTGGAGATTTGCGGCCATGGGCGAGAAGGTGTAATCGCGCCACTGCGATGCTACATCGGCATATTCCGTGATCTGAGGTGTGGGAATCAGTTGCATCAGCGCCAACAAGCGCAGCAGATGCGTGTCATGGCCGAATCGCAAGTCAGCCGCCACAGCCCCGGGCTGCCCCTCGATTGCCGCATCCGCCTGCGCTATGATGCTGCGAAGCAGCGGTTCGGCGCATTGGATAGTGCGGCCGGCCGCTATCGGCGAGTCGCTATGGCACATATAATGCCGCGCATTGATCGTGCTCCATAGCGCCTGCATCTCCTCATAAGTGAAGAGGTCATAGAGGCCGAGTTCCTCGAGCCCCACATTCTGCATGCTCTGCACGCCCCAGTAGAGTTCGATCAGCCATTTGATCTGTTCCTCCCGACTCATCTCATCAGGATTGACAAACAGCGACGCCATGATCCGGCTCGGATCCACCGTGGCAGCCACAAACTGCATGTAACCCTCGCTGTGCTCCAGCGAGTCCTGGAACTCCTTTGACTCCGGAGTCACATACGCCATGCGCACCATCCCCTCCTGGTAAGGTTCGCGCTTGATCTGCAGCGTGGGGTTCACCTCCTTGAGGCCCTCGCAGAAGGCAGCCATGCTCATGGCGCAACGCATGGCCGTAGACGACTGGGCGCGTATGCGCGCTGAGTCGCCAAACACCTCGGGATAACGCGCGATCATGCGCTGGGCTATGTCGTGGTGCTGCTTCTCGCCAAGCGGCGTGAGATTGCCCGAACGCCCGATGCCGTCGTCGGCCAGCACCATCAGTTTCTCGTATGTCTCGCGCCCGAGCGGCGTGAGTTCCATGTTCTCAAACGGCTCGATGATGGCGCGATAGCGCTCATCCTCGGTGAGCCAGCGCGAGCCGTGGCGCCCGTAATGACTAATGTAGAATGGCGTCAGGCCCGGACGCGCTGCCGAGTCGGCGCAGGCCTCACCGCTGACCGGGTAGGCGTAATACGAACTGCCCAACTGTTCCCAACTCTGGGAAAAGCACAAAAAAGGCAGCAATAACAAGAGCAATAAGCAAGATTTCCTTTCCATGGCTAATATTTTTTGCAAATATAATGCAAAAAATTCAATTATTCCACCTAATTTATTATCTTTGCTAAAAAAATAACCATGAAACAAATTCTTTACATTCTTTTTGCGATACTGCTGGCCGGCTGCAGCCCAAAGGGCGAAAATGGCGTGTATGATGTTACCAAATTCGGAGCCAAGGGCAATGGCACGGCCGACGATGCCAAGGCCATACAGAAGGCCATCGACGCTGCCGGTGAAGCTGGCGGCGGAGTGGTGCTCTTCCCCGCTGGCAAAACATTTATGAGCGGCCCGCTGCATCTGCGCAGCAACCTCGAAATCCGCCTCGAAGAGGGAGCAGTGCTACTGGCCAATCCTGACGAGAGCATCTATCATGAAAGCGCCTTCAAAGCCAACGAGGGCGAAGGCATGATGTGGATCAGCGGCAAAGACTTGAAAAATCTCAAGATTACCGGCCTGGGCGCCATCGACGGCAACGGCGTGGCATTCATGGGCGACGAACTCTATGACAGCTATGACCTGAAGCCCGTGACAACGTTCGACCCACGTCCTCACCTGCTGACCCTCATCAATGTCGACTCGCTCGAAATCAAGGATGTCACCATTGGCAACAGTGCCTATTGGACCATCCATCTGATCGGTTGCACCAACGCCTGGATCCACGACATGAGCGTGCTCAACAATGTTAAGATCCGCAACAGCGATGGCATCGATGTCGATCACAGCAAGAATGTGGTTATAGAAAATTGCATTATCGAGAGTGGCGACGACTGCGTGTGCCTTAAAAACCGTCGCGAATATGAAGAATACGGCCCATGCTACAATGTGGAGGTGACCAACTGCACGATGACCTCGCGCTCATGCGCCATCAAGATTGGCAGCGAAAACATGGACTCGATCTATAATGTGCGATTCCGCAAATGCGACATCAGCAACAGCAATCGCGGCATTGGCATACAGAACCGCGACGAGGGCACCGTCACCGACGTTATCTTTGAGGACATGAATGTGCAATGTTCGCTCTACAGTGATGTGTGGTGGGGCAAGGCCGAACCCATCTACGTGACCTCCTTCCCAAGACCCACGGGCGACCACAAGGATGCCAATTGGCGTTTTCCGAAAGGCGCGATCGAAGGCTCGTGCGGCGAAGTCAGCAACATCACATTCCGCAACATCAATTGCGAGAGCGAGAATGGCTGCTTCATCGGCGGCGATGTGCCCGGCAAAGTCAACCATATCAATTTCGACAAAGTCAACATAAAGATTGTGGGAGCAGGGCTGCCCAACGACGATGACTTGCGCGCAGCAAATCAGTACGATCTTCGTCCGGTTTCGATGAAAGTGTGCGAAGGATTTATTACTGATGATGTTGTGGGATTCTACGTGTACAAGGCTACCGACCTGACATTTGAGGATTGCAAGGTCGATGGCGTGAAGTTCAAGAAAGAGTGGAATTTAGACTAATTTAGATTAATGAGACTCGCCTCTATTATCCTTGCGGCTTGCGGCTGCGCCATGGCGGCCAATGCCCAGTGGGCCGACATGGTGGACACGCGCGTGGGCACGGCCAACAGCGTGACCAAGGCTGCCGGCGCCTTTGGCAAGGGCACTGAGGAATTGGGCCAGACCCTGCCGGCTGTGCTGGCGCCCAATGGCATGAATTTCTGGACGCCCCAGACGCGCGACACCGAACTCAAATGCGTGGCGCCGTACTACTATGCCGACACCTTGCTGCAGGGCATCCGCAACAGCCACTGGATTGTGGGCGGCTGCACCCAGGATTTCGGGTCGTTCACGGTGATGCCTCTTACCGGCTCTCTGCGCACCCAACCGCAGGACCGCGCCTCGCGTTTTTCCCATGCCGATGAGGTGGCAAAGCCCTATCTCTATGAGGCGACACTCCCCGATGAAGGCTGCCGCATCTCCCTTACTGGCACCTCGCGTGCCGCCTTGCTCAAGGTCAAGTATGATGAGAATGCAAGCGGACCTGCCTATTTGGTTGTGAACCCCAATAGCGACGAGGGCCAAGGCTTCATTGCCGTGGACACCGCTCGCAATATGATCTATGGCTATAACCCCGTGCATCGCATATATCAGGGCAAAGGACAGCCAGCAGGATTCAGCGGCCATTTTGTGGCCATCCCCGATAAGAAAATAAAGGCATACGGCGTGTATAATAGCCGAGAACAACTGCCCGGAGTGGCAAGCATTGCCAACGAGCCAGCCATCGGCTGCTGGGTGGAATTCGATGCAGAGCCCGGCGAGGAAGTGCTGGTGAAGATGGCATCCTCATTCACTGGCCACGATGGCGCACTTAAGAACATGCAGGCTGAGATTCCCGACTGGGACTTCGACCGAGTGGAGGCCGCATTGCGCGACACATGGGAGACCCGCTTGGGGGCAATCGCTGTCGAGTCGGACTCGCAGGATGCCTTGGAAAAATTCTACACAGCCATGTACCATGCCAGTTTCCTGCCACAGGCTGCCAATGACGTAGATGGGTCGTACTGCGCCTTCTCGACAGGCTATCCAATTCTGAAAACCGATGGCACCTACTACGACGGCTTCAGCATGTGGGACACCTACCGCGCACTGCATCCGCTGTATGTGCTGATGTGGCCCGAAATGGCCGGCGAGATGATGCAAAGCCTGGTGCTCAAATATGAGCAAGGCGGCTGGATGCCCATATTCCCGTGCTGGAATAGTTACACGGCAGCCATGATCGGCGATCACTGCGCCTCGGCGATAGCCGATGCCTATGTCAAGGGCGTGCGCAATTTCGATGCCGAAAAGGCCTACGAGGGGCTAAAGAAAAACGCCCTCGAGATGGCCTCGCCATATGAATACAGCCAGGGAAAGGGGCGCCGCGCACTCGACTCGTATCTGAAATACGGCTATATCCCCGTGGAGGACTCTGTGCCCGAGGCTTACCATAAGCGCGAACAGACCTCGCGCACGCTGGAGTATGCCTACGACGACTTCGCCTTGGCGCAGTTGGCCTGGGCCCTTGGCCATGAGGAAGACTATCAGGAACTTTTGGCGCGCTCCAACAACTATCTGAATGTCATAAACCCCGCAACAGGCTATGCCGACGGCCGCCATGCCGACGGACAATGGTGCGACGACAATCCCTTCACTTTCTCAAAGCACATCACCGAGGGGGCACCCTGCCATTATACTTGGTATGTGCCTCACGATCCTGAAGGCCTGATGGCCGCAATGGGCGGAAAGGAGGCATTCACGGAAAAACTCGATTCGATGTTTTCGGAGCACCGCTACTGGCATGGCAATGAGCCTTGCCACCAGGTGGCGTGGATGTATGCCTTTACCGACAAGCCTTGGCGCGCAGCAGAGGAGGTGCGCCATATCATGGATACGGAATATCTCAACCAGCCGGGAGGCCTGGCAGGCAACGACGATGCGGGCCAGATGTCGGCCTGGTATGTGTTTGGCGCCCTGGGCTTCTATCCGGTGTGTCCATCGCTGCCGGAGTATGCAGTGGCTGCACCCACGTTCGACAAGATAAGCCTTATATTGGAAAATGGCAAGGTTGTGGAAATCACCACATCGGGCTCGGGCAAACGAGTGGAGTCATGGACCATCGATGGTGTGCCGCAAACGGGTTATACCCTAAACCATTTCGACTTGATAAATTCAAAGAAGATACATTTCAATTTGTGTGACTGAAATTATGTTGCTGACTATGAAGAGATTGCTTTTCATTTTTGCCCTTTGTCTGTTAGGCATGTGCGCCGCTGAGGCTGCCAACCCCGTGGCCGCGCTCATCGATCGCATCGACCCGGGAGCCTCAAAGAATTTCAAACTTGAGATCAAGCCATCAGATGTCGACTATTTCGAACTCGACCAAAAAGGCTCGAAGGTTGTGATCCGCGCCAACAATTATGTCAACCAGGCTGTGGGCCTCAACTGGTATCTGAAATATCATGCCGGGGTGCATCTCAGTTGGAATGGCATGACGGCCTCTTTGCCATCGCCGTTGCCTGCTGTCAGCGAGAAAGAGCGCTATGAGAACAAGATGCCGCTCTGCTATGACTTCAACTATTGCACATTCAGTTACACTATGCCTTTCTGGGACTGGGACCGCTGGGAGAAAGAAATCGACTGGATGGCCCTGCACGGTGTGAATCTGCCCTTAGCAGCCGTGGGCGAGGAGTGCGTGTACCGCAACATGCTGATGTGCCTGGGGTACACTCGCGACGAGGTCAACGACTTCATCTCGGGTCCGGCTTTCATGGCCTGGTGGGCCATGAACAATCTCGAGGGGTGGGGCGGTCCCAATCCCGACAGTTGGTACGACCGTCAGCAAGCCCTGCAGGTGAAGATATTGGAGCGAATGGCTGAATTCGGCATAGAGCCGGTGCTGCCTGGTTTCTCGGGCATGATGCCCCACAATGCTGATGAAAAATTGGGCCTCAACATCACCAAGACTCTGAAACCCTGGAACGGCTTTGTGCGTCCGGCTTTCCTTCAGCCTACCGACAGCCGATATGCCGAGATAGCGCAGATCTATTACGATGAACAGAAAAAGCTCTTTGGCACAGCCAATTACTACTCGATGGACCCCTTCCATGAGCTCAGCAATGCCGAGGGAGTGGACTTCGACGCTGCAGGCAAGGCCATCATGGAGTCGATGAAGCGCAACAATGACAAGGCCATCTGGGTGCTCCAGGCCTGGAGCGAAAATCCTCGCGATGCCTTGATCGAGAATCTCAACCAGGGCGACCTGCTGATCCTCGACCTATTCAGCGAATGCCGCCCCATGTGGGGCATTCCGAGCCTGTGGCAGCGCGAGCAGGGTTTTGGCAAGCATAAATGGCTGATGTGCCTGCTGGAGAATTTTGGCGGGAATGTTGGTCTCCATGGCCGCATGGACCAACTTATCGAGAATTTCAACGAGACTAAGACCAATCCCCTGGCCGAGCAACTCTGCGGCATCGGCTATACGATGGAGGGTTCGGAGAACAATCCGGTGATGTTTGAGTTGATGAGCGAACTCCCCTGGCGCAGCGAGAAAGTGGACAAGGAAGAGTGGCTCAAGGGCTATGTTACGGCGCGCTACGGCGCATGCGACGACCGAGTGCTGGAGGCTTGGATTATCCTTGCCAACAGCATTTACAACTGTCCGCGCGGCAACAACCAGCAGGGCACCAACGAGTCGATATTCTGTTGCCGTCCCACCCTCGACAATGTGCAAGCATCGAGTTGGAGCAAGCTGCAGAATTATTACGACCCGGCCGATACCAAGCGTGCCGCGCAACTTATGAATGAGGCGGCTGAGCGCTTTCGCGGCAATAATAATTTCGAATATGATCTGGTAGACATCACCCGTCAGGCTATCTCCGACGAGGCTCGCCTGACATATCAGCATGCCATAGCCGATTTCAAGGCTTTCCATCGCGAGGGATTTGAGCGTGGCAGCCAGAGATTTGTCAACCTGCTGCTCATGCAGGATCAGTTGCTGGGCTCGCGTCCGGAATTCGGCGTGGGTCGCTGGATCGACTATGCCCTGAAGGCCGGCAATACCGATGAGGAGAAGCAACTCTATGAGTGGAATGCCCGCGTGCAGATCACTACCTGGGGAGCACGCGAGAATGCCGATGCTGGCAAGCTGCGCGACTATGCCCACAAGGAGTGGAACGGCGTGCTGCGCGATTTCTATCTGCCTCGCTGGCAGGCTTTCTTCGCCACTCTCAATGATGTGCTCGACGGCAAGCTCGAGCGTGACAGCATCGACTATTATGCCATCGAGGAGCCTTGGACCTTGGAGCGCAAGAGTTACCCGACTGAGGCTGTGGGAGATCCCATCGAACTTTCGCGCAAGGCAATAGGCATGATTTATGAGAATTAAATCGATCGACATGCTGCGTGGCCTCACCGTGGCAGCCATGATATTTGTCAACAACGGGGGAGGACCGGAGAATTACGGGCCGTTCGAGCACAGCGCTTGGAACGGTCTCACCCTCTGCGACATGGTGTTCCCCACCTTCCTGTTCATAGTCGGCATCACCACCTATCTGTCGCTATCCAAGAGCTGCTTCGCCTTTACGCGCCAAGCGTTCATGAAGATTTGCAAGCGCGCTCTGATGATCATCCTGATAGGGTGGGCCATCCATTATGTGGAGTATGCGTGCAAGGCCGACTTCCTGCCGATGGCGCATTTTCGCGTCACGGGCGTGCTGACGCGCATCGGCATTTGCTATTTCCTTACGGCCTTTGTGGCCCTTGCATGCCCGAGGCGCAGCATCACATTCATAATAGCCTTTCTGTTAGTGGCTTACAGCCTGATCTTGCTGATGGGCAATGGCTACAGCATGGAGGCCGACAACCTGCTGGTAAGGTGCGACCGCGCGCTGGTAGGCCAAGAGCATCTCTATATCAAGAAGGCGGTGGATCCCGAGGGCCTGCTGAGCACGATGAGCGCGCTGGCGCATACGATGATTGGCTTTTGCTTTGGCGAGATATTGGCAAGGAAGGACCGCGAACTGACTTCGCGCATGATGCAAGTGATGGTCTGGGGCTTTGTGCTTCTGTGCGCCGGATACGCGCTTGAGCAGTTGCTGCCGATCAACAAGCGCATATGGAGCCCCAGCTATGTGCTGGTGAGTTGCGGCTACGCTTCGCTGGCCTTGGGCGCTTTTGCATGGATATGCGACATCCGGGGGCGCGACCGAGGATGGTGGCCCCTGTTGGTATTCGGATGCAATCCGCTCTTCCTGTATGCGGTGAGCGAGGTGGGCTCGATCATCATGGGCGTCACCGGAGGCAAGGTGGCAGTCTATGGCTGGTTGCACTCGTGGATAGCCCAGCCGTGCGTGGCCTCGGCTGTCTATGCCTTGCTTTTTGTGCTGGTGATGTGGCTTGCGCTCGGCCTGCCCCTCTATCGCAAGAGAATCTTCATTAAACTTTAGTCATTTTACGAGGCTTTCCAGGGCAATTGCCAATTGGTCGGGGCATGATGTGCCCTTGCCCTTGCAGTCGATGCCGCGCAGCCGCGCTATGGCGTCTGATGCCTTCATGCCCTTGACCAAGGCTGCGATGCCCTGGGTGTTGCCGTGGCATCCGCCCTGAAATTGCACATGGGTGATGATGCCCTCAGAGTCAACCTCTACCTCTATTGCGCGCGAGCATGTGCCCTGGGTCTGATATGTAATTTGTGCCATATTTGTTATGCTTTTGAAAATTTACGGCAAAGTTACTAAATATATGGAAAGTAATATGTGAAAATTTGTATAAGGGGCTAAAAAATAAGATAGAAAAAAAGGTTAATTGAAAATTAATTGTTAACTTTGCAAATCAAATAGCAACAAATTTCTTAACAGAATCCATAATATGAAAAAAAGCGCATTGCAAAAAGCTCGTGCAGCTTATCAACCCAAATTGCCCTATGCCTTGAAGGGCGCTGTGGTAGCTGTTGAGGGTAAGCCCACTCAGTCAGTGGCTGACCAGGACGAAATCAAGCATCTGTTCCCCAACACTTACGGTCTCCCGGAAATCACTTTCGAAAAGAATCCCAACCCCACAGTGGGCAAACCCATCAATGTAGGCGTAATTCTGTCAGGCGGCCAGGCTCCTGGCGGCCACAATGTGATCTCTGGTCTCTTCGACGGCATCAAGAAGATCCATCGCGACAGCAAGCTTTATGGATTCCTCATGGGCCCCGGCGGTCTGGTTGACCACAACTACATCGAACTCACCGCTCCCATCATCGATGAATACCGCAACACCGGCGGTTTCGACATCATCGGCAGCGGCCGTACCAAACTCGAGAAGGTGGAGCAGTTTGACAAGGGCCTCGAAATCCTCAAGGATCTCAATATCAAGGCTCTGGTCATCATCGGCGGCGACGACAGCAACACCAATGCCGCTGTGCTGGCTGAATACTACAAGAAGATTGGCGCAGGCGTGCAGGTAATCGGCGTGCCCAAGACCATCGACGGCGACCTTAAGAACAGCCTTATCGAAACCTCGTTCGGCTTCGACACTGCCACCAAGGTTTACTCTGAGGTAATCGGCAACATCCAGCGCGACTGCAACTCAAGCAAGAAATACTGGCACTTCATCA
>CAYTXF010000108.1:0-9337 GCA_964440745.1 uncultured Bacteroides sp. | reverse complement strand
GACATGACCCCTGTAGGCTCCGTAAACGGCACCTCAAGCACCTATTTCTGCGACAGCTACTATATCTCCACCTCCACAGGCCGTGTGGTCTGTCGCGGCGGCGCGTATGCGAATGGCGGCGTGTCGTACACGTATGCGAATAGCGATGCTTCGGATGCGGGCGCGTATGTCGGGTCGCGCCTGGCCTTCCGCGGCAACCTCGTCAAAGCGCAGAGCGTGGCCGCGTACAAAGCGATAGTCGAAGTCGCGTAAGCGAGAAAGCGGTCGCGCAGCGACCCAAAGCGGAAAGCGAAAAACAGAGACAAGAATGGCCTTCGGACATTGTTCGGAGGCCATTCAAATAATATTGTGGGAGGGGTGTCGCCGGGAGGCTTCAAGACCCCGGCGAAGCCGGGTTGATTTTTGAGAAAAATGGGCAGGGTGGCCGATTGAAAAAAACGCACCCGGAGGTACGCTTCGTTTTGTGGCGAGAACCGTTTCGTTTTATTTCCGTCCTCCGTTTCGTTTTGCGGATTATAGATTTCATTGTAATCTTTTTTAAGGATGAAAGGATTAAAGGGTGAAAGGGTGGGGAGAGAGTAGGGGGTGATTAGAAAGCTACGTTGAGGCCGACTGATACTGACTTCTGCATGGGATATCCGCCAAAGTCGATCGGCATGGCGCTGTATTCGCTGGCTGCACCATTGATTTCGGGGTCGCTTCCCTTATACTTGGTGAAGGTGAAGAAGTTGTCGAGCGATACATAGGCGCGCACGCTTTCCAGAGTGAGAGGAGTGAGGATGCTCTTGGGCAGAGTGTAGCCGAGCTGGATCTGCTTGATCTTGAAATAAGAGGCATCCTGCACATAGGCGCTTGAGTTGTAGATGCGCGGATCGTAGATCTGGTACTGTGCTGAAGGCATGGAGGCGTTGGTGTGGGTTGAGGTCCAGCGGTCTTCGTAAGAGAAGGCGGGACGGTTGCACCATACTTGGTCGCTTGTGCTCATGAGACCGTAGACCAGTTTGTTGCCGCTTGCGCCGGCGCCGTAAGCGCTCAGGTCAAAGCCCTTGTAGAAGAGGTTGATGTTGATGCCGTAGGTGAAGTCGGGGATTGCGCAGCCCAGGTCGGTGCGGTCAGCCTCAGTGATTTCGCCATCGTTGTCAAAGTCGTGGAAGATGGGGGAGCCGTCGGCTGCGTTCACGCCATCGAGCTGATAGCCACGGATGTACCAAAGGGGATAGCCTTCCTCAAAGTAGGTGAGAGGGCTCGATGCTGCCAGCAGGCCAGAACCTGAGAGGCGAGTGCCTTCGCCGCGATATTCCTTCACGCGATTCTTCACAGTGGCGAGGTTAGCCTTGATGCTGTAACCGAAGTCGCCAATCTGATCGCGCCATTCGAATTCAGCCTCGAAACCGGTGTTGGTAACCTTGCCAAGGTTTTGGTATACGCTCTTTGTGCCGGTGCTCAGAGGAGCCATGCTCTTTACGAGAAGACCGTCGGTAAGCTTGTAATAGTAGTCGAAGGTAGCGAGCAGGCGGCTCTGGAGGAAGCGGAGGTCAAGACCTACGTCGACTTGCTTTGAGCGTTCCCAGCGGAGCTTGGGATTGGCAAGTGTGGTGCTGGGATATGTGCCCTGCAGGAGCTTGTTGTCGAGCCAGTAAGCCATGTTGGCTGTGTTGGTAGAAAGGTCGTATTGGCCGGTCTGGAGGGTGGCAGCGTACATGTAACCGCCAAGGTTGCTGATTGAACCATTGACACCGTAGCTGGCACGGAGTTTGCCGAAATTGAACCAAGTGCCACCGAAGTTCTTGAAGAAGTCTTCGTTGCTGAAGTTCCAGCCGATAGATACTGAGGGGAAGTAGCCCCAGTTGTGATCGAGGTCGAGGTAAGCGGAGTCGTAAGAGTCAGCGCGGAAGTTGCCCTGGATGAAGTAGCGATCCATGAACGACCAGCTGAGACGGCCGAAATAAGAGATCTTGCGACGCTGTGTCTTGCCACCCATTACATAATCATCAGCATTGCTTGAGCTGTAATCGAGATACCAGAAGTTGGGCTCGTTGCTGTTGAGAATGTTGGTCAGGCCTCCGGTATAGTGCTGCTCATAGTCGCTATAGCTCATACCTATCATCACGCTCCAATCGCCGATTTTGGTGTCGAAATTGTAGTTGGCGAAGTTTTCCCACTGATAGTAAGTGGTCTGATATGTGCCAGCTTCAAGGCGCAGGTCATTGTCGGAGCTTGAATTGTACTTGTCGAGATAGATGGGGTGGAAGTCGTTCTTGTTGAGGCTGCCGAGGGTATAGCCAAGGCGCGAGGTGAACATAAAGCCCTTGAAAGGCATGAGGTTGAGGTAAGTGGCGCCATTGACAAACTCTTGCCTGAAATCAGTGTCCTGATTGTCGATCATGGCGATGGGGTTGGAGATGCTACCGAGCTGCCAGCTGTAGCCATAGTAGTCGCCATTGTCATTCTGGATGGGGTGCATGCCATTGGCAATGTTATTGGCCATGTAGTCGGGGAGCTGGTTGTAGAATACGGGAGTCAGAGGGTCAGCCAGCACTACATTGCGCATGTTGCCATACTGGGCAGATTCTGATACGCTGCTGCTCTTAACATATGTGATAGTGTTGTTGGTGCCCACTTCCAGCCAAGGACGGATTTTGTAACTGGCGTTGATCTGGCCGGTGAAGCGACGATAGTAGTCCTTGTCAAGCCTGAGCATGCCATCGTTGTCGAGATAACCGAGAGTAAGGAAGAACTGGCCATTGTCGTTGCCACCCTGGAAACCGACATTGTATTTTTGGATAGTGCCATGGCCGTAGGTTTCGTCCTGCCAGTCGGTGTCGGTGCCGGGAATATAGTAGGTGTCGTAAAGCTGGGTGAAAGCCTCGCCCACGCCCTCGCTGTAGAATGCGTAGTAGTCCTGAGCATTCATTAGATCGATCTTCTTAGCGCGGCTGGTGAATGTGAGCTGAGCGTCAAGGGTAACCTTGGTCTTGCCCTTCTGGCCGCGCTTGGTGGTGATGAGGATCACGCCGTTGCCGGCCTCAGCGCCGTAGATGGCAGCAGATGCTGCATCCTTGAGCACCTCCATGCTTTCGATGCTGGCAGGATCGAGGTGACCTATGTCATTGACCTTCAGACCATCTACTATATACAGAGGATTGCTGCTGCCATTTGAGCTGTAACCGCGCACGCGGATTGTAGGCGTAGCGCCGGGAGCGCTTGAGCTATTGACCACTTGCACGCCGCTGACGCGACCCTGAAGTGCGCTTGAGGCGTCGCTCATGACTGAGTTCTGCAGATCGTCGCTCTTGATGCTTGAGATAGCCCCTGATACATCGCTCTTCTTTTGCACGCCGTAACCGATCACCACCACCTCTTCGAGGCTCTTGGTGTCTTCTTTCATCTCAATGTTGACATGGTTGCGACCGTTGATCTTTACAGTTACAGGCAGGTAGCCCACATACTGCACTGCCAGAGTGGCATTGGGATCCACGCTGGGGAACTCAAACTCACCATCATAGTTGGTGGTGACACCCTGGGTGGTGCCATCGATCCAGACAGCTGCGCCGATGATCGGTTCGTTGTCGGAAGCTGAGATTACCGTGCCGGTAACTCGAATGTTTTGCGCCATAGCACTTGTAGCGAGGATGCTGACCAGAAGGAGGGTCAGGGCTCGCAGTGCGCGTAAGCTTGAGCAAGAAAAGATTTGTTTCATTGCGATTAAATTGATTGTTAATTTTATGGATTTTCTATTTAAGGCTTTTTATTATGGTGGAGTCAAGCATTCGACCATTTGGAATGTTTGATGTTGCAAATTTCGGTGTTTTAGTGGTCCTTTTAAAAACAAAAATTTTCTTAAAACTGAACTTTTGGTAGAAATGGTCGAATTTTAACAAATTGACTTACACAAAATTGGAACAAAACTGAACAAAAGGTCGAAACCTCGTAGGATTCGACTTTTTGTACATTTATCCACCAATTTTTATTATTTATAGGAGGACATTATTTATTTACTTTGCATCGGTAAAATATCTGAATTTCAACAACAGACACCTATAACGCAATGAAAAAGTTTTTTCTTCCTTTAATCACAATGACCCTCCTGTGGGGAGCTTCGGCTTGGGCGCAGGAGCCAGATGCGGTGGAAATCACCACCTATGATTATGCCATCAAAGGTCAGGATACCTTGAAAATCGACATCTATCTCCACAAGGATTACAAAGATGCTGAAAATCTGCCCGTGATGCTCTATGTGCACGGCGGCGGCTTCTCAATGGGCAGCCGCAAGAATGCCGCCCAGGAAGTGTTTCTGCGCCACTTCGCCGAGCAGGGATTCCTGGCAGCCTCGATGGATTATCGCCTGGGCATCAACGAGGCTAATACATACAATGTGCAAAACTTGATTGAAGTGGAGCGCCTGGCCACCACCGATATGGCTGATGCCACACGCTTCATCCTTGACAATTTTAAGGTCAACCCTGAGCGCGTGCTTGCCTCGGGAGGCAGCGCCGGAGCCATGACCATCATGCAGATGGAATATGACCTTTGCAATGGCGAATCTTATCTTCAGGGCCTGTTGCCCGAAGGCTTCAACTATGCCGGCCTGATTTCAGCAGCCGGAGCTGTCGTGCTTGAGCCTGGACAGACTCTTGCATGGGGCAAGGCTCCGTGTCCGATAATGCTGATGGCAGGAAGCGAGGACAACACTGTGCCAGTGCATTCGGGCGAGTGTCTCGGCATGTATGTCTACGGGCTCTATGATCTTGACAAAAGCCTGAGCGAGAATCAGGTGCCTCACTGGACTTATGTGGAGAAGGGGGCTGACCACGTGGTGGCCATGACTCACCTGACCAATAACCTGGAGGAGGCTGACAAATTCTACCGCAATTATGTGGCAGACGGCAAAAAGTCAAATGCTTACACTGAGTGGGCTGATCCAGAACCGGGGAATATGGCGGATGTAATGATGATGGTGAAATTTGCTCCCCTGTATATTTTGGGATATGACAAATATCTCAATGAGATTGACTGGGGAAATCTTGACAAACCCACCGATATCGTATATTAAAGCCTTATGGAATCCATGAATAGAATCGGTTTTATGATAAGCGTGCTTACGGCAGCATGCTGCCAGCACGCTTTTGCCCAGCGCGACATTCTGTTCTCGCAAGGATGGGATTTCGGTCTGGGAACTGCCAAGCCCGTAGAATGGACTCAAGTGGATCTTCCGCATGATTTCAGCATGCTTCCGGCCTATTGCGACACTGTGGAGACTGTGGGCCCGTTCACTCCGGCCTCGGAGGGTCGTGTCCATACCGGCTATGTGCGCGGTGGCACAGGATGGTACCGCAAGCAGTTTGCCATATCGCCCGGCAATGCTGAAAAGAGCGTGATTCTTGACTTTGATGGCGCCTACATGGAGACAACGGTCTGGATCAATGGGGTCAAGGCTCTTGAGCATAAGTATGGTTACACTCCATTTTATGTCGACGCTACCCCTTATCTCAAGGCTCCTGGCAGTCAGAATGAAATCATAGTGCGAGTTGACAACATAGGGGCCAACAGCCGCTGGTATTCGGGCTCGGGCATCTATCGCAATGTAAGGATGCATCTGGTGCCAAAGGCGCGAATAGCTCAATGGGGAGTCAGCGTCAACACTCCAATGACTGACATCAACCCGGGCGAGGTGAAGTTTGACCTGGCGCTGTGCAATGATTTGGCCACGCCTCAAAAGGGCACACTCGCCATTAAAATCGTTGACAAGAAGGGCGCCGTTGTCAGCAGCAAAGAGGAAGAGGTAACCTTGGAGCCCGGAGAAAGCAACCTCTTATGCGAGATGACTGTGAAGAATCCAAAACTGTGGAGCATCGACAGCCCCCAACTCTATACGGCCTCGGTTAGCCTTACCACAGATGCGGG
Source organism: uncultured Bacteroides sp. (assembly GCA_964440745.1). Classification (GTDB taxonomy): domain Bacteria; phylum Bacteroidota; class Bacteroidia; order Bacteroidales; family Muribaculaceae; genus CAG-873. Next base: position 3,433 of record CAYTXF010000108.1, on the reverse strand, counting down.
AGAGGACACATTCCTACAGCCTTTCGGATTCCGCAAGATCGAATATTCGGCAACCGAGGGATTTAAAATCAATGGAAAGCCAACATTGTTGCGAGGGGGTTGCCTTCACCACGACAATGGCTTTCTGGGCGCAGCAGCCATCAAGGCTGCCGAGGTGCGCCGCGTGAAGATGATGAAGGACAATGGCTACAATGCCATCCGCTGCAGCCACAATCCTCCATCGCGAGAGTTCTTGGAGGCTTGCGACAGCCTGGGAGTAATGGTTATCGACGAATTTGTGGACATGTGGACCCATTACAAGAATCCCAATGATTATGCACGGCATTTCGCCAGCCATTGGCAAGAGGATCTGGAAAGCATGTTGCTGCGAGATCGCAACCATCCCAGCATAGTGATGTGGAGCATTGGCAATGAGATACCGGCTAATTCAGGCGAAGAAATCCAACAGACTGCTGCCGAGTTGGTTGACTTTGTGCACAAATACGATCATTCACGCCCCATCACCCAGGGCGTGCCGAGTTTCTTGGTGCAGGGAGGATGGGCTAAGTCAGAGCCTTATTTCCGTAATCTTGACATATGCGGATATAATTATCTGGCCCACAAATATGAAAGCGACCACCAGGATTATCCTGATCGCATAATGTACGCCTCGGAGTCATATCCTCGCGACAGCTACAAGTATTGGCAAGCAGTGGAGAAATATCCATGGGTAATCGGAGATTTTGTGTGGACCGCTATGGACTATATCGGCGAGACGGCAGTCGGTAATTCGGAATATGTGGCCCAACTTAGCCACCGCCCGGGCCTTCAAGACCGCGACGGACTGCCCGAGGGCACTGTGCCTGAGCAGCTATTTGACTTGATGAATGGCATGATGCCCAATCGCTGGCCTCTGTATCAGTCGGGATGCGGCGACATTGACATCATTGGCCACAAAAAGCCTCAGGGCCTTTATCGCGATGTGATATGGGGCCAGTCGCCCATCGAGATGGTGGTGCATGAGCCGGTGCCCGATGGCATGGTAGAGGAAATCTCAGCATGGGGCTGGCCGCGAGAATTCCAATCGTGGACCTGGCCAGGCCAGGAGGGGCACTCGATGCAGGTGCGCGTATTCTCGTCAGCTCCTCGCATACGCTTGATGCTCAATGGCGCGGTGCTGGAGGAGAAGCCTTGCGGAGAGGCCCTGATCACTGAGTTCGCAGTGCCATATGCCGCAGGAGAGCTCACAGCCCAGGCCTTGGATGAGAATGGCACCGTGCTGGCCGAGTCGCAGCTGCGCACTCATGGCGAGGCCGCTGTAATAGATATTGTGACAAGTTGTAAGTCACTTAAGCCTGATCTCAACGACTTGGCTTTCTTAGATATCGTGCTGCGCGACAAGGATGGCAACATCACTGTGGCAGACGATCGGCTGATCGACATCGATATCGAAGGCGAGGGAGAACTGGTAGCTTCGGGCAATGCGAATCCTCTGGGAATGGCTGATGTGAATCAATTCGCTCTGCATACCTATCAGGGCAGGGCTCAGGCCATAATTCGACCAAATGGCATACCGGGTAAAATAAAATTGACCATTTCAAGTAAAAATCTTCCGATTTCGACAATAAATCTGAAGGTTAAATGAAGATTTGTGATTGGTCAGTTGAAAAAAATTGCGTATATTTGCAATGTCAACTGACCAATCACAAATTCATCAATTTAGGCGCAAAATAAACCATGAAGAAAGCATATACAAAAATGGATTATCCCACCCTGAAGGCTCAGGGTGAATTAGCAACGCTTGCCGACAAAGTTACGCTCCACGACAATATCAATCAATTTGTGGATGTGCGCAACGAGGTGTCGACACGCTATCTCCATATGCCATTGCGCATCGAGGGGGTTACGATTCTGCTTTTCTGCCTGCGCGGCACAATCGACATCAAGCTCAGCTTTAAGGAGTATCGGTTGGGCCCAAATGACATTTTTATAGTGCAAAGTGGCCAGTTGGGCGAGTTTAATGGCATGAGCGACGATGTGCAGTTTTTCATCATATTTGTGCACAATGATTTCTGCACTCCGCTGGCTCAGAATGTGAATTCGAGCCGAGTGCAGGAACTGATGTTTCGCGGGCCCTGCCACCATTGCACCTCTGAGGATATGCAAGAGATGTATTCGATCTACAAGTATCTGCTCGGTAAGATTGATGGTCCTTTCAAGTACAAGGAGGATATTATCAAGGGCTACCTGAAGGCTCTCTATTACAATATCTGCTCGCTTTCTTACCAGGAGGAATCTTTGGAGAAGGCTCAGGAAAAGGAGGACGACAGCAGCACGAATCGCCACATGGAGATCTACAACCGGTTCATTGAGTTGGTGCAGAAGCATTTCGCTCAGGAGCATAAGATCGGATTTTATGCTGACAAGCTGTGCATCACGCCTAAGTATATGTCGCAGATCATCTATAAGGCGAGCGGGCGCTTTGCCAAGGATTATATCAAGGATTGCCTTGTGATCGAGGCTAAGGTGCTGCTCAAGAGCGGCATGCCTATCCAGGATGTGGCCTACGAGCTCAATTTCAACAGCCCCACCTTCTTCAGCCGCTTCTTCAAGGAGGCCACCGGCTCTACCCCTTTCGACTACCAAAACCATAAATAGCGACGAAGATCGACGAGAGAGACGAATTGACGAGAGATACGAATTATTAAAAAATAAAGACTTTCAAAAATCTACTTTGGCTCGTAGTCGAAGGCGGAGATGTTGTGGGTCTTGGAGGAAAAGACAATGCCAATTTTGTATACTTTGCGGTGATCAGCACACCAGGGCACTAAGTAATCGCGATCCTCAATTTGTTTAAGGGCTTCTTCTGGAGTGCCATCGAGTTTGAATTCCATTACATATACAAAGCGGTTGGTGCTCGCTACCATGTCGATGCGACCTCCACTCACACTAATCTCGCTGCGTGAGTTGAGATTGAGCATCTCAAAAATTGTATGCACTATAATATGATATGTTCTCTCAAGAGCGACTATCGACACCTCCTCTGCAGAGTTGGATTTCTTACCCTTTCCTTTAGGACCGAACAGATTATATGGTATGTCACCTATCATGGATTTAAGCTGATTGACCCATCCAGGGACATCACCTTTTCTAAACATCAATTTAAGTGTACGATAACGCTCATTAAAATCAGTATGATTGACACCCATATAGATGGGCATTAATTGTTCTACCAGAGCATTTCGCACCTCTCCATTAGGCAATCCGAGCTGGTATTCAATTTCACCATCTTCGTATTTCTTAAACGACTTAATGGTAAGATAACCAGTTTGGAACAGCAGGGGAATAGAGTCTTCTTTTGTGTACATGCCTTCCATGCGGCTTTGGCTTACCCAGAGATCTTGAAGTTGCACTAAGTCAAAATCGGTTAAGGACATGTAATCGGCGAATACTT
>CAYTXF010000107.1:5053-9344 GCA_964440745.1 uncultured Bacteroides sp. | reverse complement strand
AGGGGGCGCTGTTTTCGATCAGTTTTTGCAGGGAGGTGTCGGCCGTGGAGAAGCGGGCAGGGGTGTGGCCGTACTTGGTGAAGGCGCCGCCGGTGAATGGGATGTTTACGACGGCCTTGCCCGCATTCAGGGCCGCTGTCCATTCGATGTAACCGCGAACGTAGTAGGTCTTGAGCATTTGGTGGGATTTAGGATTTGGAATTTGGGCTTTGGGAATGATCGATGCATCGACGGATCGACTGATCGGGAGGACCCGGGGAATCGGGGGATCGACGGGGCGATGCATCAATCATTCGGGGAGGAGATTAGCTGGCGTAGATTTGGCCGGTGAATTCTGACCAGGAGGTGCCGTTGTAGGTCCACATGGTGTTGGCCTTGGCGTCGGTGCTGATGCCGGCGCAGGCGGCAGTGAGGTAATAGATTACGCCGGTCGATGGATCGGTGGGCGCTGTAGAGCTGCTCCAGATCTTGAAGGTCACGGCCTGCGGATTCACTTCGGAGCCTTCGCCGTCGATCCAGATGTGGCAGGCGCCCTTCAGGGCCAGGCCGTCCCACACAACCATGCCGTGGCGGGTAGCCTCCTCGCCGTCGACGCGGTCGGCAAACTCATGCTGGCTGCTGTAGGTGTAGTGCACCAGGCGATTCTCGCCGATGAGCGCTCCGCTGTTGCTCCAGCCCAGAGTGTCGAGGGTGGGTTCGCGCTTGATGTCGATGTCGCCAAAGACGGTGTGGATTCTGGTCACTGCCCAGCCAAGCCAATTGTGGGTGGCTATGATCTGGATCTCGGGGTGCTTGCTGAAATCGATGCACTGAATGGCCTCGAGCAGATTCTTGCCTGCCAGGAGCATGGCGGTGGTGGGCACATCCTCGCCGGTGTAGAACATCTTGGCCAGCGCTATGAGCTTTTCGATGGTCCAAGTGCCGCTATGCTGCAGTTCGCGGCGGAATTGCCAGCGCAGGCCCTCGGTGAAGTACACAAACTGTTCGCCAAGTTTGGGCACCGTCACAGTCAGTTTGCCTTTGCGACCGGCCCAGAGCGTACGGTTCCCGGCGCGCTTGAAATTGAGGATGGCTTGCTCGGCGATCACGCGCTGCGAGAAGGGCGCATTCTTGCTCTGAGCCTCGAAGTAGTCGCTGACAATCTGATTCATGCCGCGCTTCTGCAGATAGATGGTCTCGGGCTGGGGCACGATCAGGTCGGGGTCGACCTCCTTCTGGGTCTCGTACATGGCATTGGCCAGAAGCTTGACCTCGGTGCCGGCAGGGATGTCGGGAGTCTGGCACACCATGTCGGTCTTGTTGGCGCGGGGCCCATTGATGGCAGTCACGATGGGGTTGTTGTCGAGTTGGCTCACGCTCTTGACATACACCATGAGGTCCTTGCCGGGGGTCTTGGCACTGCCGTCCTCGGTGTAGCCGTCAACGCCGCGAAGCAGCAGAGTATGGCCCACGCGAGGGATGTTCTGATCGGCAGCGCTCAGGGGCAGGCTGAACTGCGTGCTGGTAGAAGCCTCCACTTCCTCGACGGTGGTGAATGTGCTGCGCTGCTCGTCGATCATGTAATGCTGCACCTCCGGACTGTTGACCTGTTCGCGGCGAGCGCGGAGCATGAGCGACATCAGGGCTGTGTCTTCGCTCTGAAAGCCGAAGAGCTGTTCGTCGATATCGGGGGTGACGATGTTGCCGGCGCCGATGCCGCCGGTGGCTGATGCCACTGCGCTCACTGTGGTGGGCGCTCCCGGCATCTGGGTGTTGAGCTCGGCTGAGCCGGGCACTGGAGTCTTGGGACTCTTGGAAGAAACTTCGATTTCCATAATTTTTGGGATTTGGGATTTGGGATTTGGGATTTGGGATTTGGTGATTTGGTGGGTTGGGATTAGGGATTTGGGATTTGGGATTTGGTCTTTAGTCTTTCGACGGATCGATGCATCGACAGATCGAGGGATCGAACGGGGAATCGAGGGATCGAACGGGGAATCGGGGGATCGATTCGGGAATCGGGGGTTAGAAGCGGGCCAGGTCGAAGTAGGATCTGGGGCGCTCGGGGCAGGGCGATGCGCCGCCGAGGTGGGGCATGCCGTCGGTGACGGGCTTGCTCAGGCTTTCCTGGATGGCGGCATTGCGGCCGCGCATCTCGGCAGCGGCAATGGCCTCGTCGTAGGCCTTGCGGGCATCTTGGAGTTCGTGCTCGAGGGTGAGCAATCGTGCGTAATCTTCATAGTCGGAGATTACCTGGGCGTAGAGGGCTTCGTCGTCGGAGAAGTCGGTGTCGGGCGCTTCGGCCCGAAGGAGGCGTTCAAGGTTTTGGCGGTTGGAACTCATGGGATTTGGGATTTGGGATTTGGGATTTGGGATTTCGACGGATCGAGGGATCGACGGATCGAGGGATCGACTGATCGAGAAGAGCCGACGGATCGACTGATCGGGAAGAGCCAGGGATCGGGGGATCCGGGTTGGTGATGCAAAGGTAGCATGATTTGTGGGGGAATGGGTCATATCTTCACAAAAAATCTGTAAAAATCTGTAATTATGAAGATATGAATCTGGTTTAATCTGATTTTAATACCTTTGTATACAGAATTTAAAAAGACTGTTTCTTATGAATATAGAGATTCTACTGCAGGCGCAGCGATGCTGGTTGGCATTGGCGCGCTACCGCCGCGAACGCGAGCGCAACAAGCGCTATCATTACGGCGACCAGTGGGGCGACACCATCCAGGTCGATGGGCGCCCCATTACAGAAGAGGAGTGGATACGCAGCCAAGGCAGCGAACCCCTCAAAAACAATCTTATCCGTCGGCTTGTGCGCAATGTCATAGGCGTGTACTGCGCGCAGAGCGGCGACACACGCTGCTCGGTGCGCGATGCAGCCGAGGAAGACCTCGGCCGACTGATGACCACTCTGCTCAAATATAATAATGAGCTCAACCGCCTCTCCGCCCTCTACACTCGCACCCTCGAGGAATTCCTGATTGGCGGCTTGGTGGTGCACCGCAAGTGGTACGGCACCCGCAACGGCCGCACCGACTGCTGGACCGACTATGTGGCCCCCAATGCCTTCTTCGTGGACAGCGACATGCGCGATTTCAGATGCTGGGACTGTTCAATGGTCGGCATGGTGCATGATGTCACCATCGAGGGCCTCTGCCAACAGTTTGCCCAGTCGGCCGACGACTGCAAGCGTCTGCGCGACATCTACAGCCAGCGCCTCGATCCCGCCGCGCTCAGTGCCGATTGGCAAGATTTCGGATACTCCGATGGGCCGAGCCGCGACTTCCTGGCCCCGGCGCGGCAGGGGATGTGCCGGGTCATCGAGGTCTGGCGGCGCGAAACCCAGGGCGAATACCTATGCCATGACATGGCCAATGGCACCCTGTATGTGGCGTCGACGGCCGACTACGACCGCCTCGTGGTCCCGGAAAATGCCAAGCGCCAAGCCCAGGGGCGCCCCCTGATCATGAACAAATGGCGCATGCGCGAGGTGTGGCGCTATTATTATCTCTCCCCCTGGGGCAATGTGCTCAAGAGCGGCGACAGCCCGTATGCCCATGGCAGCCACCCGTTTGTGATGAAAGCCTATCCCATGATCGACGGCGAGATCCACGCCTTTGTGAGCGATGTCATCGACCAGCAGCGATACACCAACCGCCTGATCACCCTCTACGACTGGATTGTGCGCTCAAGCGCCAAGGGCGTGCTGCTCGTGCCGGAGGACTGCATACCGCGAGGCTGCACGCCCAGCCAGTTTGCCGATACCTGGAGCCGATTCAATGGCGTGCTCCTCTACCATCCAAGTCTCAATGGCGACATACCCAAACAGGTGGCAAGCAACAGCACCAATGTCGGCATCACCGAATTGCTCAACCTCCAGATGAAACTCTTCGAGGACATCTCGGGCGTGCATGGCGCCCTCGAGGGCAAGCTCACCAACGGCGCGGTCAGCGGCACCCTCTTCAATGCCCAGACCCAGAATGCCACCACAGCCCTGATGGATGTGCTGGGCACCTTCAATGAATTTGTGCGCGATGCCGCCTATAAGGATGTGCGCAACATGCAGCAGTTCTACGGCCCCGAGCAAATCCAGGCCATCGCCGGCGCAGAGGCTGCCAAGACGATCAAGACAGGCTTCGACGATGCCGAATTCGACCTCAGCATCACCCCGGCCAACACCACAGCCTCAAGCCGCGAGGCCAGCAACCGCCTGCTCATGGAGATCTGGCGCAGCGGCCAGATCACCCTCGAGCAAATGCTCGAGGCCGGCGACTTCCCCTTCAAACTCACCCTCTAACCA
>CAYTXF010000107.1:0-4953 GCA_964440745.1 uncultured Bacteroides sp. | reverse complement strand
CACCTCGAGGCCCCTGCCCATTGGCTGGTCAATGCCTCATCATTCGCCCCCACCGAGCCCTCGGCCATCACCTGGGACGCCACCGAGCCTTATGGCTCTCTGTCGATCCCTGCCGACTGGCTGCGCCTCGTATCCTACCAGATGACCGACTGGCTTGTGCCAGTGCTCGAGCCAATTACCGCAGACAGTCCGCTCTACGCCCAGCAGCGCTCGCCCTATGCCGGCGTGCGCGGCACGCCCGAACGCCCCGTCTGCGCCATCACCCCCGACCGACGCCTCGAATTCTACAGTTGCCGCACAAAAAATGCGGGCATTGCGCATGCTCTTTACATGCCAATGCCCGCAATCGTCGACAATTCTATTGATATCGCTCCGCGCTGCTATCAGCGGGTAGTCGATTTCTTGGTTTTGCAGCTTGCGAAATAGAGGTAAGCGATAATGGCGAAATAAGCCACCAGGCCAATGATCTGCTGAGGCAGCAGGTCGTTGGTGTCGGGAGGAGTCTTGCCGCACATTATGGTGATGGCCGCGAACACGCCGAATAGCGCGCCGCCCGCAATCAAGCCCGACGATATCAGTGTGCCTCGGTCGTTGCGAGCCTTCACCACATTGGGATCCTTGCTGCTGCGATTTACCAGCCAAGCCACGATGCCGCCCACCAAGAGCGGAGTGTTGAGATAGAGCGGGATGAACATGCCCAGGCAGAATGCCAATGCCGGCACGCCAAGCCAGTTGAGGATGATGGCCAGCACGGCTCCGATGATGTAGAGGGTCCAGGGGGTGGCGCCGCCCGTCATCATGGGTTCGATCACCTTGGCCATGGCGTTGGCCTGCGGAGCAGTGAGGTTATGCTCGCTGCCGGTAAAGCCGTAGACCTGATTGAGCACCATGATCACGCCGCCCACTGTGGCTGCGCTCACCAGAGTGCCTAAGAATTTCCAAGTCTCCTGCTTCTTGGGGGTAGAGCCCAGCCAGTAGCCGATCTTGAGGTCGGTGACAAAGCCGCCGGCCATGGACAGGGCCGTGCAGACTACGCCGCCCAGCACCATCGAGGTCACGATGCCGTTGACGCCATTGAGGCCGATGGCCACAAACACAGCCGATGCGATGATCAGGGTCATCAGCGTCATGCCGCTCACCGGGTTGGTGCCCACGATGGCGATGGCATTGGCAGCCACGGTGGTGAACAGGAAGGCTATGATGGTGACCACAGCCCAGGCGATCACTGCCTGCCAGAAGGTGTGAATCACGCCCAGCCAGAAGAATATGAACACTGCTATCAGGGCAATCGCTATGAAGTAGGTGATGTGCTTCATGCTGATGTCGCGCTGCCAGCGCACTGTGGCGCCAGAGCCTTGGCCACCCTTGAATTCCTTCACAGCCAGGCCGGCTGCCTGCTGGATGATAGGCCAGCTCTTGATGATGCCGATGATGCCGGCCATGGCGATGCCGCCGATGCCAAGCATGCGGGCGTAGCCGCTGAAGATGGCCTGGGGTGCCATCGCCTGGATCTCAGCGCTGCCATAAGCACCGAGCAGAGGCAGGATGATCCACCACACGAATATCGAACCGGCAAAGATCACGAATGCGTATTTCAGGCCGATGATGTAGCCAAGGCCCAGGACGGCTGCCGAGGTGTTGCATGAGAACACAAACTTGGTCTTGTCGGCCACTACGGCGCCCCAGTGATAGGCCTGAGTAGTCACCACCTCGCTCCACCATCCGAAGGTGGCCACGATGTAGTCGTAGATGCCGCCGATAAGCGAGGCCACCACAAGCAGCTTGGCCTGCGCGCCCGAGCTCTCGCCCTTGGCGTTGCCGCTGATCAGCACCTGGGTGGTGGCTGTTGCCTCCGGGAAGGGATACTTGCCGTGCATGTCCTTCACGAAATACTTGCGGAAGGGGATGAAGAACAGGATGCCCAATACGCCGCCGAACAGCGAACTCAGGAAGATCTGGAAGAAGTTGACCGTGATCTCAGGGTGCGAAGCCTGCAGGATGTACAGGGCGGGCAGGGTAAAAATTGCGCCAGCCACGATCACGCCCGAGCAGGCGCCGATTGACTGAATGATGACATTCTGGCCCAGGGCGTGCTTCTTTTTCAAAGCGCCGCTAAGGCCTACAGCAATAATGGCGATGGGGATGGCAGCCTCGAACACCTGGCCCACCTTCAGGCCAAGATATGCGGCAGCTGCGCTGAAAATGACGGCAAGCACAAGGCCCATGGTCACCGAGTAGGGGGTGACCTCCGGATAGTCGTGCGCCGGATTCATGATAGGAGTGTACTGCTCATCCGCGCCCAGTTCGCGAAACGCGTTTTCCGGGAGCTCATAAGCGTCCACTTCGGCCGGTTCGAGATGTTCCGGCTTTGTCTGTGGGTCGTTCATTTCTTTGGTATCTTTAATTTTTGGTTAACTTGTAAGTTGTCGTTGCGCAATCCGTTGGCCCGCTTTATGGCGTCGACCGTGGTGCCATAGCGCTTGGCGATCTTCGACAGGTTTTCGCCGCTGCGCACGGTGTGGGTCACCGTGGTGGCCTTCTTGTTGTCAGTGGTCTTCTTGGGGGTAGTCTTCTTATTGTTGGTGGCCTTGCTGGGCTGAGCTGCCGGGGTCTGCCCCACCTGGTTGGGGGCCGATGCCACGGCTGCCGCTACCGAGTCGCCATTGACATATTTTCGTTCGTAAGTGTTGATGGTGAGCACCTTGCCTGTCTTTACGCGGCTCGATGTCAGATTGTTGGCCTCGCGTATGCTCTCAGCCGTGACGCCGTATTTGTTGGCGATGGTCTTGAGGGTCTCGCCGCGCTTCACCTTGTGGGTCTTTACCACCAGCTCCTCGATGTAGTTGCCGTCGCTGCTGGGACGTATGCGGCCGTCGCTGGGCAGCACCTCCTCGCGGCCGAAATATTTCCCACGGTCATGGGCCAGGATGGTGTCCTCATTTGCCACGTAGCAGTAGGCTTGCACCGAGGGCAGGATCAGGGCGTAGGGCCGGATGTGGCCCGGGATGATGTCCTGGCGGTACTGCGGGTTGAGGATGCGGAGTTCGTCCATGGGGATGCCCAGCACATCGCTGATCTGCTGGAAATGCACGCGCTGAGTCACATGCACGGTGTCGGTCACTATCGGCTTGCGAGCCAGGGCATGCGAGATGCCATGCTCCGGGTAATAATTCATGATGTAGTTGGCGGCGATGAAAGCCGGCACGTATCCGCGAGTCTCCTGGGGCAGGAAGGGGTAGATGGCCCAATAGTCCTTGATGTCGCCGGCGCGCTGGATGGCCTTGTTGACATTGCCGGGGCCGCAGTTGTAGGCGGCGATGGCCAGAGTCCAGTCATCATACATGTCATGCAGCTTCTGCAGATACTTCACTGCAGCCTCGGAGCTGGCGATCGGGTCACGACGCTCGTCGACCAGGGTGCTGATCTCCAGGCCCTCGCCCTGGGCGGTAGCGGGCATGAACTGCCACAGGCCGCAGGCGCCGGCCTTCGACACGGCGTTGGGGTTCAATGCGCTTTCGATCACGGGCAGATACTTCAACTCAAGCGGCGCCTGGCACTTTTCGCAGGCCTCCTCGAAGATGGGCATGTAGTAGAGGCTCATGCCGAGGATCTGCTCCACCAATTGTGGACGCTTGGTGGCGTACATCTCGATGTAGTTCTTCACCACCGGGTTGAAGGGCATCTCTATGATGTTAGGCAACTTCTGCAGACGCTCCTTGTAGACGGCGTCGGTAGCGGTGATGCCGGTGGCGTTGGCCGCAATGCTGTCGAGCACGGTGTAGCGCTGCAGGTACCAGTTTTCATGCAAATTCTGAGTTTCCACCGAGAAGGATGGTGGAAATATGATGTGGCTGTCGGTGATGGTGTCGCGAGCTGACAGGCCTTGCGCGCAGGCTGGCACCAGGGCACCCATCATCAGCAGGGATAAGGCAAAGAATCTTCTCATCAGCAGTAGGTTGTATGATATGTTGAGGTTAACGTGTCAGTTAGAAATTGAAAGTCCAGAGCATGCCCACCGATGGGAGCTGGTTGCGCCCGTCCTGGAAGATGGCCGGGGTCACATCCATGGAGAGCTGCGGCGATATGTCGAAATGCGCCAGCGAGGCATCGACATAGGCGTCGACCATGGCCAGGAAGTACACGCCGATCATGCATATTATGCAGAGGTCGCGGTTGCGCCGGAAATAGTCGCGGCGCGACTTCAGGATGTTGGTAAGCCAGGTCTTGTCGAGGTCCTCTTCCTTTACGGTGGGCGGGAAGAAGTCCATGTAGGTTTTGGTCGATGGGTCGCTGTCCATCAGGTCGCGATAGGCGCGAGTGTAGTCGGTAAGCATGGTGTTGTTCCAGGATGTGGCGTAGGCCAGGCCCAGGTATCCGCCCACGATGATGGGCAGTTTCCAATAGCGGCGGTTGTACACCTGGCCCAGGCCGGGACACAGGGCACTCATCCACACGGCGCGGTTGGGGTCGGGATTGTATTCGACTTCGCGCTCTTCCCATTCGTTGTATCCGGCAAATTTGTCGAAGGGGGCAATCACCGGGATGGTGTCGCTGCCCATGATGTTGAAAGAATCGTTGTCGGTGTCGAACTCGGTGATGTCGACAGCCGCCTCGGGATCCTGGAACTGTGCCGGCGACACTGGTATGGAGTCGGGCAGCGCACCTCGAGCTATAGAGTCAGGCAGCTGCGTCTGTGCCATCCCCGCCAATGCCGTCAGCCATATGGCGCACGCTAATATGTAGCGCAGGGGTTTAAGCATTATTGTTGATATGCAGGTTGTCGAAAATTGAGATCAGGCGCTCGAGTTCTTCTTCGTTCTTGAACGAGAATGAGATCTTGCCCTTTCCGGTCTTGTCGCATGAGAATTGCACCGGGGTGGCGAATGTGCTGGAAAGGTGGCGCTTGAGTATGTCGAAATCGCTGTTGGAGTAGCGGCCGGCCTGTTGCTCGGC
>CAYTXF010000106.1:3153-9561 GCA_964440745.1 uncultured Bacteroides sp. | reverse complement strand
AAAGACCAAAGACCAAACAATGAAAACCCTTGTGATATTTGATCTTGACGGCACATTGCTCAACACCATTGAAGACCTTGGCAATGCTGTCAATTACGCGCTCAAGCAGATGGGCTACATGCCTCACCTGCTTGAGGCCTATCCCTCGATGGTGGGTAATGGTGTGCGCAAACTCGTGGAGCGCGCTCTCCCCGCCGAAGCCGCCAATCCACAAATTATCGACCGTATGCTGGTGCATTTCCGCAGTTACTACGATGTGCATTGCTGCGACAAGACCACTCCATATCCCGGCATCAAGGAAGTGCTCGACAAACTCACTGCCGACGGCGTGAATTTGGCTGTGACAAGCAATAAGTACCAGGCAGCCGTGACCAAAATCATCAATCATTATTTCCCGGATGCGCGCTGGCGCGCAGTGCTGGGCAACACAGCCGGGGTGCCAACCAAGCCCGATCCTTCGGTAATCTTTGAGGCCCTCAACGAATGCCCCACGCCCAAGCGCGACGTGCTCTATGTGGGCGACTCAGGGGTGGATATGGAGACAGCGCGCCGCGCTTGCATCGAATCAGTGGGCGTGACCTGGGGTTTCCGACCGGAACTTGAGCTGAAGGCTGCCTATGCCGATCATATCATACACACTCCCGACGAAATTCTTACACTGGTTTTGGAATAGTGGCAAGAGAGCAGTGCTTAGGGGTTGCAAAATGTCGAAAAATAACTAAAAAATTGTGATTTCGCCAAATCGCTCTTTTGATTAATAAAAGTAATTTGTAACTTTGCAGTTTCAAACACTGTGATCGTATGCCTAATGAAAAAAAGGGAAAGAGCCAGTGCCTGGTGATCATTCCCACTTACAATGAAAAAGAAAACGCCTCATCAATCATAGAGGCCGTGCTGCAGCAGCCGTGCGGCTTCCACGTGCTGGTGGTAGATGACAACTCCCCCGACGGCACAGCAGCCATCGTGCGCTCCAAGATCGAGGAACATCCCGGCGAGGTGCATTTGCTCGAACGCAAAGGAAAGCTGGGCTTGGGCACAGCCTATCTGGCTGGCTTTGAATGGGCTATTAGCCATGGCTACGATTACATATTTGAGATGGATGCCGATTTCAGCCATAATCCCAATGATTTGCCGCGCCTGCTCGATGCTGTGAAGAATGGTGCCGACGTGGCCGTGGGCTCGCGCTATTGCAAAGGCGTGAATGTGGAGAATTGGCCCATGGGCCGAGTGCTGATGAGTTATTACGCCTCGAAGTATGTGCGCTTCATCACGGGGCTCCCCGTCCACGATACTACGGCCGGATTCGTATGCTATCGGCGCCAGGTGCTCGAGCAGATGCCCCTGAATAAGATACGCCAGAAAGGCTACGGCTTTCAGATTGAAATGAAATACACAGCCCATAAGATGGGATTCCGCGTGGAAGAGGTGCCAATCGTGTTTGTAAATCGAGTGCTGGGCACAAGCAAGATGAGCAGCAGCATTTTCGGCGAGGCAATGTTCGGAGTGATCAAGCTGCGTTTTACACCCATCCCTAAACGATAGACTCTCATGGCCATTACATATATCTACAATGTGGAGCTGCCCTTTAGCCCTATGAGTGATAACTTTGTCCTAATCAAGGACAAGAAGATAATGGCAGTGGGAAGGGGCAGCCTGCCGATTCAGAACGACTGGAAGGTGGTCGAAGGCCGTGGCAATCTCCTGATGCCCGGAGTTATTGACTGCCATGTCCATTTTCGCGAACCGGGCCTTACCCACAAGGCAGACATCGCCAGCGAGACGCGTGCTGCCGTAGCGGGTGGAGTAACCTCCTACATCGACATGCCGAATACTGTGCCGCAGACCACAACCATCGCAGCGTGGCGAGATAAATGCAAATTAGCCCGAGAAAAGTCTCTGGCGAATTATGCTTTCTTTATTGGGGCCACTAACAGCAACCTCGAGGAGCTCAAGGGCGCCGATTATACCCAACTCCCGGGCGTAAAACTTTTTATGGGATCAAGCACTGGAAATATGCTTGTCGATAAGAAAGACTCCATAGAGCATCTCTTTGCTGAACTTCCCCCAGAGGTGCCGATAGCCATACATGCCGAGGACCAGAAGATCATCCAGGAGAATACCGAGGAGGCTAAGGCGAAATATCCGGGAGTTGAAATCCCTCTGTCAATGCATTCCTGGATACGCAGCACCATGGCTTGCCAGAAAGCCACAAGAAGAGCCCTGGAATTGGCGGAAAAGCATCCGCGCCATATCCATATTTGCCATGTGAGCACCAGCGAGGAGGTCGATGACATCAACGATTATAATGAGAATCATGAGGTGCAGGCCACCTATGAGGTTTCGCCTCACCATCTGCTGTGGTGCAAGAATGATTATGCGCGCAAAGGCGCTCGCATCAAGATGAATCCTTCGGTTAAAAGCGCTGAAGATCGCCAGTATCTGAGGGACGAGTGCCTGTATGGCGAGGTGCCTATGATAGCCACTGATCATGCTCCCCATCTGCTCAGCGAGAAGGAGGGTGATGCTCTCAAGGCTGTGTCAGGCGCGCCAATCCTGCAGTTCTCGCTGCCTCTGACGCTTACTCTCTTTGGCGATCCTGACCTCGTATCGCGCCTGATGAGCCAGGGACCAGCACGGGTCTACGGCATCAAGGACAGAGGCTGGATCGACGTAGGCTACTATGCCGATCTGGTGCTGGTAAGAAAATTGGCGGAGCCTCATGTCATCACCGATGAGGAATGCCTGGGCAAATGCGGCTGGTCGCCTGCTGCCGGCGAGAAAGTGAACTTCATCGTGGAGAAGACTTGGGTCAATGGCCAACTGGCCTATGACAAAGGCAGAGTGGTAGGGAATCCTGGAGCCGCCATGCCTTTGGAATTTGAACATCATCTCATTCTTAAGAATGATGATGGCTTTGAGGATGAGGAGGTTGACGCCTTCCATATGGATGATGATTTTTTTAACGAATGCGAAGAAGAAGACCTGTAACCATGAAGCGCATAGCACTTTCTCTCTTAGGCTTGATCTTGATAGTGGCCGCGCAAGCCCAGGATCAGGACATGCAGGTGGCTGGAATAGCCTTTTATAACCTGGAAAATCTTTTTGACACCATTCCCAATAATCCCCAAGGTAAGGACGAGGAATACACTCCGGCCGGCAGCCGCCAATGGGACAGCACAAAATATTGGAACAAGATAGGCAACCTTGCCTATACAATATCTCAGATGAAGACAGCAACCACCCCGCTGGGCCCGGCTCTGTTGGGCGTGGCTGAGGTGGAAAACATCACCGTGCTGCAGGACCTGGTGGCTGACCCGCAAATCAAGGATACAAATTGGCAAATCGTGCATCATGATTCGCCCGACGCTCGCGGCATCGATGTGAGCCTGCTCTACAATCCGGAGTACTTCGAGGTGGAGGTGGTGAAAAATTATACTCAGGACGGAGTGCCATTTGCCACACGCGATGTGATGTGCGTGGTAGGCAAGTTGTTGGGCGAGCGCATTGCCGTGCTGGTCAATCACTGGCCTTCGCGTCTGGGCGGCCAGGCCAAGTCGTCGCCTCATCGCGAGGCTGCCGCGGCCAAATGCAAGCAGATTGCCCAGGCTCTGTGGGAGATTGACCCATCGATGGGCATAATCATCATGGGCGACCTCAACGATGATCCTCACGACCGCTCTTGCGCTCAAATCCTGGACGCCAAGAAGGTGAGATACGAGGCCGAGGGCCATGGGTTCTACAATCCATGGTGGCAGATACTCGATGATGGCACTGGCACACTCGAATACAAAGGCAATTGGAACCTTTTCGACCAGATCATCATCTCGGGCAATCTGGCCAATGGACCTATGGACCGCTGGCACTTCTCAAGAGCAGAGGTGCTCAATTTCAATTTCTTGCGCAATCAGAGCCGCGATTATTATGGGGTGCCTTTGCGCACTTTTGCCGGAGGCGAATACCTCAACGGTTATAGCGACCATTTTCCCACTGAAATATTCCTCGTGCGCCAGATAAGCGAATAGGAGATGAGAATCGGGCATAATATCAAGCGATGGTGGGAGCACCAAGGCTTTGGCCTTGCGTGCTCTCGGCTATTGTTGTTAGTGGTCTTAAGCGCCCTTATGGCTGCCTGCAGCACCACCAAGCATGTGCCCGACGGGGAATATCTCCTGGATAAAATATCTATAAAAATCGACAACGATTCGGTAGAGGTGCTCGAACTCTACAATTTCTTGCGCCAGCAGCCCAATCACAAGGTGCTTGGTTTCGCCAAACTGCAGCTCTCGACCTATAGCCTGGCAGGCAAGGACGATTCCAAATGGTACAACCGCTGGCTGAAGAAGGTGGGGCAGCCGCCGGTAATCTACAGCGAGGCCCTCACTGAGGCTTCGCGCCGCCAACTGGAGCAGGCCCTCATCAATCGAGGCTTTATGGATGTGAGCGTGGAGGTTGACACTACTGCGCACCCCGACAAGAAAAAGATGGAAGTGGATTATATAATCCACGCCCGGGAGCCGCATAGGATAAAATCATTCGACTGCCGCTTTCCGGATTCGAATATCGATAGCATTCTGCGATCTGATGCCAGCCTGCTTTACATAGCGCCAGGCTCGCTATTTGACCGCAATGAACTCGACAATATGCGAGCGGCCATCACTGCCAAGTTGCGCAACAATGGCTATTACGATTTCAACAAGGACTACGTGACTTTTACCGCTGATACAGTGAAGGGCAGCAAGGAGATTGCCCTGCACATGCAGGTGAAGCCAGTCACGCGCAATGCTGGCGAGGGACAGCCGCGAGAGGTGCTCCCTCATGAGGCGTATAAAATACGCAATGTGATATTCGTGACGGATTACAATCCGGCCAATCCCACGGCTGTGGCCCCTCATCAGGACACTGTCTGCTACAAGAACACCATGGTAGTCTATGGCGAGGACCATTATCTGCGTCCCAGCGCTTTGGAAGAGAAATGTTACATCCAGCCAGGCCATAACTACAATGCTGCTACTGTGGAGCGCACCTACGAGGCCCTCAGCCAATTGGGAATCATAAAATTCATCAATATCGAGATGAAGCCGGCTGGCACCCTCGACGGCCATGAGGCCCTCGACGCATATATCTATATTTCACGAAATAAGAAGCAGGGAGTGTCATTCGAACTCGAGGGCACCAACAGCGAGGGGGACCTGGGTTTCGGTTTGGGTGCGACATACAAGCACCGCAACTTGGGTCATCGTTCCGAACTGTTGACAGTGAAGCTGCGCTCAAGTTATGAGAGCCTCTCGGGCAAGGTCGATGGCTTCATCAACAACCGGTATACTGAGTATGCGGGCGAGGTGGGCATCACTTTCCCCAAGTTCAAGGCGCCATTTTTGCCCTATGAGTACAAGAAGCGCAGAATGGCCACGACGGAGTTTGCCGTGTCGTTCAACTACCAGGAGCGCCCCGAGTATACGCGCATCATAGCGGGCGCGGCCTGGAAGTACAAGTGGACTCAGCGGCGCGGATTCACAGTGAATCGCCATAATTTCGACCTGATTGATGTCAACTATGTGCGTCTGCCGCAAAGCACGCTCAATTTCTTGGATTCGATCGCTCCGACCAATCCTCTGTTGAGATACAGTTATGAGGATCACTTCATCATGCGCATGGGATACTCTTTCTATCGCACCAATAAGCGCATACCCACCGCTACGGTCAATGCTTTTGCCATTCAGCCAAGCGTAACCACAGTGCGCGCCTCGATCGAGGTGGCTGGCAATCTCCTATATGCCATCTCCAAGATAGTAGGGCAGCATAAGAGCGATGGCGCGTATAAGATCTTGGGCATCCCTTATTCGCAGTATGTCAAGGCCGAGGCCGATTACACTTATACGATCAATTTCAACTCGCGCAATGCCATGGCTTTTCATGTGGGCGGGGGCATAGCCATCCCGTACCTCAACTCTTCGATGGTGCCTTTTGAAAAGCGTTTTTACGCGGGTGGCGCCAATGGGGTCAGGGGATGGAGCGTGCGCACCTTGGGCCCCGGGTCTTACGACTCGAAGAATTCGGTGACTGACTTCATCAATCAGTGCGGCGATATCTTGCTGAATATGAATGTGGAATATCGAGCCAAGCTTTTCTGGGTGTTTGAGGGAGCACTGTTTGTGGATGCGGGAAATATCTGGACAATCCGCAACTATGAGAATCAGCCGGGGGGCGTGTTCAAGTTTGACAAGTTCTACAAGCAATTGGCTGCGGCCTACGGCCTGGGTCTGCGCATGGACTTCACTTATTTCTTGCTGCGCTTCGATTTGGGCTTCAAGGCTCACAACCCGGCCATGAACCAGGAATCCTGGCCTCTCTTCCACCCCAACTGGCACCGCGATGCCAACTTCCACTTCGCCGTCGGCTACCCCTTCT
>CAYTXF010000106.1:0-3053 GCA_964440745.1 uncultured Bacteroides sp. | reverse complement strand
ATCGAAGATGCCATTAGCGTCAAATTCACGAATGTCCTGGAAATAGCTCCACACCGGGGCAGAAGCATAAATATCGATGCATCCGTAAGGCACGTACAATGTGGCATCATAATTGTTGAATGCGAGTGCGGACAGCGATGCCGGGGTGGAACCATAACAATAGATTTCTGAAATCGCAGGAGCCTTGGAGGCGTCCTCAGTATAAAATGCAAAAATACTGATTGACTGCAGGCCTGAAGGTAGAACAATCTTTTTCAGTGAGCTACAATCTCGGAATGCATTTTCTTCGATTGAGGTGCACGACTCGGGCAAAATCACCTCAGCGATTGCAGTGCCGCTAAAAGCCCACCGACTCACTGCCGTAAGATTTTCACCAAAGTCCACAGTTTGGAGCGACCCACAATCTTGGAATGCGCCTTCTCCCAAGGTGGTGCAATGGAGGCTCACCTTTGTTAGGGCTGCGCAATTGATAAATGCCTGCTCATCAAGCGAAACGCAGGATTCGGGTAACGTCACCTCGGTAATAGCCGAACCCATGAAGCAATTCAAAGGCACTGTGGTCAACTTATTGCCAAAATCCACTGTTGTCAATGACGTGCAATTACTAAAAGCCTCTTCACTTAAAGTGGAGCAGTGAATGCTCGCGCTTCTCAAGGCCGACTGAGAAAAGGCACCCCAGCCCAATTGGATGAGAGAGGCGGGAAGATCAATGGCCTCAATATTGCTACGGAAGAAAGCCAACTCGCCAATTGAAAGCAAACCGGAGCCTAAATTCAACTCAACAAGATTGTCCATAGTTGAGTAGGCCCACCTGTCCGGAATCTCAGTGATTCCGCTGCCGAAAGTCAGCGATTGCAGGGTAGAGTTCTCGAAGTTAGGGAGCTGTGTAATCTTGTCGCCAAACACCACACGGCGCACCAACGAGCCATACAAAGAACCACATTCCTCAATGTTGGGGGCAATAATATCAAATGGGCAAGTATCGAATCCTGACATTTCACCAAGAGTGACCAGACCCTCACCAAAGTCGAGCGACTCGAGATTCGGGCAATAATCCAGGGCGAACGATCCGAAATGTTGCAACTTGTCACTGAAAGTGACATTCTTCAGGTTGGGACATTCCTCGATAGCTCGGTATCCTACCGACACCACATTGCTCAGGTCGAGAGTTTCGTTGAGCAACCCACGGAAAGCGTATTCTCCAAGGGCTACGATGCCATGGGTGTTTTCGGCATGGAGGATATAGGAATCCTCGCCCACCGAACATGGAGATCCACAAAAATCAACGATTGTGATAGGGCAGCCATAGAAGCAGAAGTCGCCAACTGAGACGGCATTCTTGCCAAGGCTCACATTCTGCAAGCGCGTGCATCCCTGGAAAGCACCTTCGCCAAAGGCAACTGGGGCATCGTCGACGGTAACGGTCATAAGGGAAGTGCATTCATAAAAAGCATAGGGGCCTACCGAGGCTGTTTTTGCGGGAATGGCCACGCTCACCAAGCCAGAGGATTGGAAAGCACAATCGCCAATCTCCAGCAAGCCTTCAGGAAGAGAGATTTCAGCGAGGAGATCGCACATGTTGAAGGCATAACTCGGAATAGCTGTCACGCCCGCTGGAAGCTCCAAAGAGGTGAGCACAGAGCACTGATCCATGACATGGGTGCCGAGCGTTGTCAGCGTTGAGGGAAGACTAATCGACTCCAAAGCCTTACAGAGATAAAAGGCGTAATCGCCAATGGAGGTAACGCCCTCGGGTACGGTCAAACTGCTAATTTTATTCATCCCAGTCATAGCGTAATTGCCAATGCTTACAATGCCTGGAGCAAAGGTAACAGTCTTGGCTGCATTGGGATATGCCAGCAGGATAGTGCCATCTGTGGAATAGAGGCCATCATTCTGCACTACGAATGAGTCTTGATTCTCACCAAGCGAAAACATTTCGAGGCGATTCATGCAAGCGAATGCTCCCTCACAGATTTCCTTCACATTGGCAGGAATAATCATTTCAGTGATTCCCGAATTCCACCAAAATGCGCAGGGGAGAATTGTCTCAACTGAGGACGGGATTGTGAAAGAGGCGCCATCACCGAGATTGAGGTCGTAAGCGAAGACAATCTGGGTCTGATCGAGATTGTAAAGTATTTGATCGTCGGCGCTGTAGTACTGATTTCCATCTTCTACAGTAATGGAAGTCAAGCTCGTATTTCCGGCAAAGGCAGCAGGAGCAATGTAAGCCGTGGCAGCTGGAATAGTAACCGATGAAATACAGGTTTGCATGAAAGCCTTTTCGGCTATTGAAGTTACAGTGGAGGGCAAATCCAGGTACTGCAGCTTGGTACAATTAGCAAAAGCCAGAGCACCTATCTCGCTCACGCCATCCTGAAGCTCCAATGTTGTGAGCTTGGTACAATTAACACAAGCTTCCTCAGCGATTTCAGGTGTAGCCACTGTGAGAGAGTACAACATCGAAGGGTCATAATCTGCTACCCAGCCTGCTAAGCGCTGTACCGTGTATGTGATACCATTATATTCAACTGACGATGGCACCACCACTGAAGCATTAAAATTTTGGGGTTGCAGCCATGCTTGACAGGTGTTATCATCAAGCCGTTCGTAAGCCACATCGCCTTCAGTCCAATGGACATCGGCAAAAGCATTGGGAGCAATTGTTGCCACCGCTGCAATCAACATTAAATAGGAAAATTTACACATAAAAAATAATTCAGAAATATTATTACGCTATCAAAAATAGTGAAATAAGATCATAGAATCTAAGAAGTAAGACAATCTTTAATAGCCCCTAAGACAATGACTTTTAGGATAGTGCAAAGATAGCTATTATTTTTAATTATAAACCAATCTGTTATGTTAAATTTTTAGTAAATGACCGATTTTATCAGTCTTCCATGCATATTTTATCAGTCTTCCATGCATACTATAGAGCATATGGATGCGGGTAGAAGACAAGAAAGACTATTTATCCACTATAGACAAAATTTTCTCCTCTCCCCTCTCTTTTCCCGACCGCGGATTGCGCGGATGGGCGCAGATGG
>CAYTXF010000105.1:0-9563 GCA_964440745.1 uncultured Bacteroides sp. | reverse complement strand
TCCTCGCTAAAAGCACTGCAAAGTTACGGCCTTTTTTTGAATCCACCAAATTTTTCGCGAGTTTTTTCCAAATAAAAATCATTAATATTTGTTACAGGATTGATAACAAGCTTTTTGACTCGCTTCAGTGCGATAAAAAAGGACTATAGAAAAATAATTTTGTGGTAAGAAAAATTATTTGTAACTTTGCGTGTCGAAAAACTACGGATTTTGGCCGGGGAAAGTAACAGATCGTTATGTATATGGTTCGATGTTTTAAGAACTAATCGTTAATCAACTAACCTTAAATTCAGATGGAAATACCCTTTGCTGAATCCTGGCGTATAAAAATGGTAGAGCCCATACGCAAAAGCACTCGCAAAGAGCGCGAAGAGTGGATCAAGGACGCCCACTACAATCTTTTCCAAATCCCAGCAGAAAGAGTCTACATCGACTGCCTCACCGACAGCGGCACCGGCGCCATGAGCGACCGCCAATGGGCAGCCATGATGGTTGGCGACGAAAGCTATGCGGGAGCCAAGTCATTCTTCCACATGAAGGACATGATCGAAAAGCTCACCGGATTCAAGTATGTGATCCCCACTCACCAAGGCCGCGCAGCCGAGAACGTGCTTTTCAGCGCCTTAGTGAAAGAGGGCGACATTGTGCCAGGCAACAGCCATTTCGACACTACCAAGGGCCACATCGAGAGCCGCAAGGCCACTGCCCTTGACTGCACCATCGACGAAGCCAAAGACACCCAGCTTGAGCATCCCTTCAAGGGAAATGTTGACCTCAAGAAGCTGGAGGCAGCCCTCAAGGAGCACCACGATAAGGTGCCATTCATCATCGTCACAATCACCAACAACACGGCAGGCGGACAGCCCGTATCGATGGAGAACCTGCGCGGCGTGCACGAGCTTGCCAAGAAGTACGGCAAGAAGGTGATCTTCGATTCGGCTCGCTTTGCCGAGAATGCCTATTTCATCAAGACCCGCGAAAAAGGCTATGCCGACAAGACCATCAAGGAGATTGTGAAAGAAATGTACAAGTACGCTGATGCCATGACCATGAGCGCCAAGAAGGATGCTATCGTGAACATGGGCGGATTCATCGCCACCGATCTTGAAGAATGGTACGAGGCTGCCAAGTGCTTCTGCATACCCTTCGAGGGCTACCTTACCTACGGCGGCATGAACGGCCGCGACATGGAAGCCCTGGCTGTTGGCCTTGACGAGAACACTGAATTTGAGAATCTCGAGACCCGCATCAAGCAGGTGGAATATCTGGCAAAGAAACTCGACGAATACGGAGTGCCCTATCAGCGCCCCGCCGGCGGCCACGCTATCTTCGTTGACGCCACCAAGGTGCTCGACCGCGTGCCCAAGGAAGAATTCCCTGCTCAGACCCTGGCCATCGAACTCTATCTCGAGGCTGGCGTGCGCGGTTGCGAAATCGGCTACATCCTGGCCGACCGCGACCCTGTGACACGCGAAAACCGCTTCGGAGGCCTTGACCTGCTGCGCTTGGCCATACCGCGCCGCACATACACCAACAATCACATGGATGTGATCGCTGCGGCTCTGAAGAATGTGTTTGACCGTCGCCACGAAATCCGGCATGGCTATCGCATCACCTGGGAGGCTCCCCTGATGCGCCACTTCACCGTGAAATTGGAAAAAATTTGAGATATGCAAGGGCCCCAGCGACATCGCCGGGGCCCTTAATTTAAAAATGGGGTTCTTGGCGCGATCGCGCCAAGAACCCCATTGCTTTATCTGGGACTTGAGTGTTAGTCGATAGCTTCGTCAGCCGGGTAGCCGCCCATTTCGCGGATAGCGTTCTTCAGCATGGTGTACTGCTGGAAGAGGTGGTTGACAGGCACTTCGCCCTTGGTGTAGTCGTGCATCGGGCTCTTGAGGAAGAAGCTCAGGAAGCGCTGGATGCCATGACGGCCGGCGCGAGCAGCAAGGTCGCTCAGCAGCACCAGGTCGAGGCACAGGGGGGCGGCCAGGATAGAATCGCGGCAGAGGAAGTTGATCTTGATCTGCATGGGATAGCCCATCCATCCGAAGATGTCGATGTTGTCCCAGCCTTCCTTGTTGTCGTTGCGCGGGGGATAGTAGTTGATGCGCACCTTGTGGTAGTATTGGGTGTCCTCATCGTTGCCATGGCCATAGAGATCAGGCTGCTGCTCAGGCACCAGAATGCTCTCCAAGGTAGAAAGCTTGCTCACCTCCTTGGTGCGGAAATTGGCGGGCTCGTCGAGCACCAGACCGTCGCGGTTGCCAAGAATGTTGGTTGAGAACCATCCGCTCAGACCCAGGCAGCGAGTGCCGATGATGGGAGCGAAACCTGACTTCACCAGAGTCTGGCCAGTCTTGAAGTCCTTGCCAGCGATGGGCATGCCGGTCTTTTCGCTGAGTTCCCACATGGCGGGAATGTCAACGGTAGTGTTGGGAGCGCCCATGATGAAGGGGCAGCCCTCGCTCAATGCGGCATAGGCATAGCACATCGAGGGAGCGATATGCTCCTTGTCGTCGGCCTTCATAGCCTCTTCGAGAGCGGCAAGCGAACCGTGCACCTTCTCATCCACGGGCACGTATACCTCAGTAGAAGCTGCCCAGAGCACAACCACGCGGTCAACTCCGGTCTCTTTCTTGAAATTGCGGATATCCTCGCGGATCTGCTCGGTCATGTCCCAGCGATCCTTTGCGTCCTTGACGTTGTCGCCATCGAGGCGCTTTGCGTAATTGTGATCGAAAGCAGCCTTGAGGGGCTTGATGGCCACGAGCTCATCCTTCACAGGATTGATGTCTTTCTCCTTGAGCACCTCGGCATTGATGGCGCTTTCATAAGCATTGGCGGGGTATACGTCCCAAGCAGCGAACACGATGTCGTTGAGGTCTGCCAGAGGCACGATGTCCTTGTACTTGAGGTATTTCTTGTCAGCACCTTGGCCCACGCGAATCTTGTCGTATTGGGTCATAGATCCAACAGGCTTAGCCAAGCCCTTGCGAGCCATAAGCACACCAGTCATGAAAGTAGAGGCAACAGCACCAAGGCCGACCACCATAACGCCCAACTTGCCATTAGCGGGCTTTACATTAGGATTACTCATTTTAAATAATCAATTAATTTATTGTTATGTTGTATGTTATGTCGTTATAGATCGCAAATCCACTTACTAAAGTGGGATTCACGCCACAAAATTAGGCATATATTTTGAAATGTGAAAAAATCTTAGGACTAAAGAATACTAAATTTTGTGAAATAGTGTTTCAAAATTTGGTTATTAGTGAAAATAGGTTAAAATTAATTTGAAAGTATGTAGATGGAGTTAACTGATGTTAAACGAGTATAGGAACTTTAATTTAAGGATTCAAGGCATTTTGATTTCAGAAAGGGCTGAGATGAAAGGGTGGGGGCTTTGCTTATCGGAATCATCCCACGCCGGGCCCTTGAGCCATACGGCAGGACACCCGATGCTTTCGGCCGGAAGGATGTCCTTGGTAAGGCTGTCGCCCACCACGAGCACCTCGCTTGGCTCAAAGCCCAAGGCCACCACTCCGAGCATGAAGATGCGAGCGTCGGGCTTGCGCACGCCAACCACAGCGCTTTCTATGATATGTGAAAAATACTGCCGTATGCCATAGGTGCGAAGCACCGAATCGATGTTGCCATAAAAATTAGACACCAGGCATAGGGGATAACGGGCTGATAGCTGTTCGAGTACCGGACGCGAAGCCTCGATGCAGCGCCTGGCAGCCTGGTCGCAATGGTTGGCAATCGACTGGGCCAGGCGCTCCACCGCCTCTTGCCGGCCAAGGCCTTCGCTTTCCGCGATGTCTGCCAGAAAGGCTGGATCCAGGGCCTCCAGAGAAATGCGAGTCTTCTTCAGCAGCACGGCGTGGAAGTCATCCTGCGGCAATATGATGCGATGCTGAGCCAAGGTCCGTTCGCCAATCACATAGACGCGACGGAATTCCTCATCAGGCACGCACAATCCCGAGGCTTGCCAGCCCCGGCGCAACACATGGCTCCAATGCTCGCCTTGAGAATCCAAAGTGCCCCCGTAATCGAATATTATTCCCTTGATCATCTATATTTATTCGCTTTGAGCTGGCTCAACAGGGTGCGGCAAATGTTTTCATGGCGGCGCATCATCATCGCGAGTATGATGTTGAGAATTGTGATTTCAAAGATGAAATACCACCATGGCTGGCCGCAAAAGATGCTGATGAACAAGGCAATCGAGCGCCAATTGAAGCTGAGAATGTTGGTGTATTTCATCAGGGGCAGGCTCAGCTTGCGGAATTCATCACGGAAACTCTGAGGAATTTTGCCACGGTAGCGCTCCTTGAGGGCCCGGCGGAGCTGCTGCATCTGCGGGGTGAGCACCTCCTGATTGCGAGTGTAATTCAGATAGAAGTACATAGTCCACCGCTTGGTGAAGCTCATGCTCTTCTTCTCCTTGCGATAAATCTTTTCCAGTTCCTTGGCGCTTTCGAGCTCGCTGCCCTCGTCGCCTTTTAGGAAATAGAGATGGAATTGGCGGTAGTAGTCGGCCATTTTGGCCTGCTTGGCATGACATATCGCTGCCACTACGGCAATCAGCCATATCAGCCACCAGTGCTCCCCAAAGAACTCGCTGAAATGATTTTCCCTCAAACAGATAGCCGCATAAATCGAGGTGAACCACAGATCGCCGCTGATGCCGTCGAGGATGCGGCCGATGCGCGAATACTGATGAGTGAGGCGCGCCAGCTGTCCGTCGGCGCTGTCGAATGAATTGGCCCAAATAAGCAAAAGCATTCCCAATATGTTGAGCCAAAGATTATTGAAATAGATGAGCACGCCTGACCCTACTCCCAAGAAGATGGAAGTGATGGTGATGGCATTGGGCGAGATGCCCAGGCGCCGCGCCAACAAGGCCCAAGCATAGCCTATCGGTCGGTAGAACCACAGATCGATATGCTCCTCGGTGTCGAGGCTTTTCAGCGATTTCCTATATTCTTCACTACGCCACAAGGCCACTGCTCAAATCAATTGCAAGTTTTACTCTATGTGTGTCTTATCTCAAAGCGTAGGTCTTCTCGCGCAGATAGGCTCCCAGGGCCTCGGCGCTGTCAAACTTTGACTGCTCCTCCACGGAAATGGGATCTCCGATGGTGACATGGAATTTCTTGCCAGTTTTGCGGAACACTTCGGCCGGGAGGCGTATTGAGCGCGCCTGCCACCATACCACACCCAGGAAATTGAAGAACCAGCTGTTGGTGCCGTGGAAGAAGATTGGAATCACAGGCACCTTGGCGCGATAGATGATCTTAAGCACCGACTCCTGCCATGGGCGGTCCTGCAGGCGCAGTCGGCCATTGATCTTGCTCATGGCTCCAGCCGGGAAGAAGCCCAATGGCTCTCCCTCGCGCAGTTGCATCAGAGCCTGGCGGATGCCGTTCTGCGATACCTTCTTCATCTCTGGATCGTTGCTTGCCCAGGCGTTGACGGCTATGAAATTGGGGCGCATGGCAGAGATCTTGTTGAGGATCATATTCACCATCACCTTAAATTTTGGTCGGCGCTGACCAATCAGATATATCAGCACGATGCCATCGAGCGCGCCGAAAGGATGGTTGCTTACAGTGATGAATGCCCCCTTGGGAAGATGGTCAAGCACCTCGGCATTGTCAACCTGAAGCTTTAGCTTGAAGCCGTCCTCAACCATTCTCTTCACGAACAGCGGGCCCGGAGTGTCGCAATAGGCACCATGGATGTTGTTGACCTTGTTCACTGAGAGCAGGTTGAGCAGGCGAGTGATCAATTTTTCCTTGCCCTTGAGTTTCGGCACCATCTCCACGACATCCTCAGCATTGAGCACATCGGGTCGAACGTCGTCGGCCGGATAAACGGGCAAATCCTTGATTATGGGGGAGGTTATTTCTTTTTCGTCCATGTCATGAGTCTTTAATTATTTTTCCAAATAGCGGACATATCGCCCGACAAACCTTGCGAATCCTGGGATCCGCATCAGGCCGTATTCAAACAAGGCAAATCCGGCCAAGGCGGTGAAGATTCCGCCCAGCACATCGATAATATAATGATGGCTTGTGTACACGGCTGTGCACCAAATGCCCACAGTGACCACGCCTAATACAATCTGCCAAGCAAGCGCCGAGCGGTAGCGCAGGGCATAGATGAAAGCTACCAGGGTATAGGCGCTGTGGAGCGAGGGCAGGGCCGCGAAGACATTGCTGTTTCTGCCATAGAGGCTGTCAAACACGCCCCAGCCGGTGATTTCGTCGAATCCGGCCAGACCGGCCACATTGCCCGGGGTGCCCACCACGGGCTCCATGCCATGCAGAGCCACATACCATGGGGGAGCAGCCGGATGGATATAGTAGAATGTGAATCCCATGAGGTTCACCAACAAGAATACAAGGGCGAAATGCACATAGGCAGTCTCCTTATTGCGGAAATACAGCCACAGTCCATAAATGATCGGCAGGGGCACCCAGCAGAGATAGAACACGCCCGCCAGGAAATCGAAGAACTTGTTGGTATGCAGGGCGAACCATTCGTTGGGGGTGAGCACTGTGCCAGCCACGCTGATGCCAAAGATGGATTTCTCTGTCTGATAGAGGCCCTCCACATCGATGGGATTCACCATATAGTTGGGGCAAAGATTCATCCAATCGTAAGAGATGCCGAAAATGGCGAAGGGGATGAGGGCCACCACCAAGCGCCGAGTGGGGCCGCTGGCAAAAAAAAGCGCGGCGATGAGAATCGCCAAGAACACATGCTCCACCCTCAGCCCGATAAACAGGGCTGTGACGCTTAGCCACAAGGCTAAGGCCCCGAGACAGAGTATGGCAGGAGCGCGTTTCACTTGCTGAGAGCGTTTTTACAATAACCGATGCGCGCAAAAGCGGTCAGATTGGCAAACAAGGCGATGAAAGCCATGGCAATGATCAGGATGATGTTGGGATCCCAATCCACACGGCACTGGCCGCAGATGCCGGTGGCCAGTGTGGCCAGACTGGTGACCACCACTCTCTCAGGCCTCTGCATGAATCCGATTTTGCATACGATGCCAAGGCCCTCGCCGCGAGCTCGCACATAACTTACCATGATGCTGCCCACCAAGGCCACGAAAGCGAGAAGAGCCCCAGCCATATGGCCTATCTGAATCAGATAATAGCTGATGCCGCCCAGGGTGAGAAGCTCGCAATAGCGGTCGAGCACCGAGTCGTACATGGCGCCGAATGTTGAGGCCATGTTGCCGATGCGGGCCACCTGGCCATCAAGCATGTCAAACAGTGAAAAGCCTATGATCAGAGCGCCGCTCAGCGTCACCAGCCAGTAAGCCGGTTCGCCGTAGACTGCAGTATAACCTGCCCACACAATCACGCATGCAGCGGCAAGATTGCCCAAAAAGCCTATTGTGGTGACCATATTGGGCGTTACGCCCATCTTTATGAGCAGTTTCACAAAGGGGTTTATTATCTTATATATACCTTGCTGCAGCTGGTTGCGAGCGGCAGTGGCTTGTTGTTTTATGGCCATGGTCTTAATTTTTCAATGTTTTTGTTTCTGTATCTTTATGGCGGAAGCGAGGATTGAGAGCATGCACCAGCGCGCTCGCATACTTGTCGAAGCGAGTAGGCATGTACACGAAATATCTCTGAAGCAAGAAATTCCAGAACCACGACACTGCCAGGCTCACGCCAAGGCGCGCTGCCGCATAGTAGCCGTCGGGCTTGAAGCCTACGGTCTCGAGCCAATGCCAATTCTGCAGCACATGATAGATGGCTTCGGTGCCGAATGTGTTGAGCAGCAGGCTTCCCAGCCATACCAGGGCGTATTTCACCACCACTGCGCTCCATGGGCAGTCTTTGGCGTGGAATGTGAACTTGTAATTGATTATGCAATTGATCACGCCTCCGGCTGTGGCGCCGATCGCAGTAGACAGCCATACCGGCAGCCCTACCCAGGCGAAGAGCACGAATCCCGATACCAGATCGACCCAAGAGGCTGTCTGCGACGATGCTGCCGACCGCAGGAAGGTGTACACAAAGTTATCGTTGTGCAGCAGATTATTGCCTATTTTCTTCAGATGCTTCCTCATGACTCAGATTATGGAATTAATGATTATGAGGATTATGCAGCTGTACACGCCAGCCAGA
The DNA here is from genome assembly GCA_964440745.1 of uncultured Bacteroides sp. Lineage (GTDB taxonomy): Bacteria > Bacteroidota > Bacteroidia > Bacteroidales > Muribaculaceae > CAG-873. The sequence goes on along the minus strand of CAYTXF010000105.1, from coordinate 1,401 downwards.
ATGTCGTCGGCCATCATGCCATATCCGCCGGAGAAGCGCTCCATCTGCCTGATGCCCAATGGCTTGGCTATATCGAAGAATCGAAACAGGGCCAGGCTTACCAGAATCATCCACCAGGGGGTTACGCCCACTCCCGACAAGGGGAGAAGCGAGATCCATTGGCCCACGGTCTCGTCGGCGCAAGCCACTACCGGATCCTTGCCCCAATATTTTTCCGACTGGGTGCTTGCCCATGTGCCCGCTACGGTGTAGACCACTGTGGCGGCAAGAGTTATCCAGAAAATCAAAGGCTGATGGCACCACAGATACAAAGGCAGCCACAATATAATGGCGAAAATCGCGCCCCATGTGCCAGGGGCCTTGGGCAGGAAGCCAAAGCCGAAGGATGTGGCCAACAGCCTTGGCCACAGAGGGAAACGCCGGATTTCCTCGCTTGTCATTTTGCGGTGTGCGCCCATCACTTGCTATTATAATGTTTCTTAATCTGGGCCATGACAGCCTTGGCTATGTAAGGGCCGGCTTGCTGGCGGCACGGCGCAAAACTGGGCCAGTCGTTGAAGTCGATGATTGTGAATTTGCCCTGGGCATCGACAATGGCATCGCCGCCGAAGACCACCACCCCCATGATGTCGGCAGCGCGCCGGCATGTCTCCTCAAACTTGTCCTTTTGAAATGCATAGCCGTGGGGCTGGCCATTGATGGCCATGTTTTCGTTGCTCAGCTGAGCGTCGTAAGGGGTGAAAAAGTGGAAGAAGGGTGTGCCAGCGACACCGTAGAACTTGATCAGGTCGCCATCTATGTGCTTGTTGATGACAGCTCTCTTGATGCCGCGCATGAAATATTCTTGCACCACCTCCTGGGCCTCTTGCACATGGCGCGCATAGCTTACGTCCTCCTTGTGCTGGGCATGCACTTCGCCGCGCTTGATCCAGCAGCGCTCCATGCCCATGGCGCGCAGCTTGTCGATGATGCGCTCGTCGGTATCCACAATCAGGCTCTCAGGGTAGGGGATGCCATTGCCCAAGAGGATGCGGGTCATGCGTTCGCGCGTGCAATTTTCTATGCCGTAACCGGAATTGATTACGAGCTTACCGGCGTCCTCAAGTTCCTGAAGACGCATATATGATGCCGGCTCGCGGCACATGTTGATTATTATATCCTCTGTGACCTGGCCGGCTAAGAATTTCTCTTCGCTGTATGTGTTGACCAGCATGCCTCGCTTGCGCAGCTGGTCGGCTACTATGTTAAAAATAGCGGTATCATTGCCAATGTGGTTGGGCGAATAGGCACCCGCTCGCATAATGCCGCCTATTTTGTATTCTGCCATATTTCACAAATGTTTTTGCAAAGTTAGCAATAAAATCGAAAAACTCAAAACTATTTCGTAACTTTGCACCATGG
>CAYTXF010000104.1:0-9720 GCA_964440745.1 uncultured Bacteroides sp. | reverse complement strand
AAGACTGAAGACTAAAGACTAAAGACTGAAGACTAAAGACTGAAGACTAAAGACTAAAGACTGAAGACTAAAGACCAAAGACTAAAGCCTATTAGTGGCTGTATCCGGGAATATAATCCAGGGCTTGAAAGAGCGAGCCTCTTCAAAGTCGACCGATGCGTAACTCATGATTATGATGATGTCACCCACCTGAGCCAGGCGCGCTGCGGCACCATTGAGGCAAATCACACCGCTGCCACGCTTGCCAGGGATGATGTATGTCTCGAATCGGGCGCCATTGTTATTGTTGACGATGTATACATGCTCGCCATGAACCATGTTGGCGGCATCCATCAAGTCCTCGTCAATGGTGATGCTGCCAATGTAATCGAGGCAAGCTTCGGTGACATGCACGCGATGTATTTTCGATTTCAGAACTTCTATATTCATAATCGCTTTTGATTTTGTCTCAAGACTAAAGACCAAAGACTAATAACTGAAGACTAAAGACTGAAGACTAAAGACTTAATACTTAATGTTGTCGATAAGACGCACATCGCCGCAGTAGCATGTGATGCATCCTGCCGGGCACTTGCTCTGGTTCCAATCGGTGATGGGCTGCATGGTGATGCCGTCGACGATTTCATAATATTCCACTTGCATGTGAGGGAAAGAATTGACCTCGTCAATGACATATCGCTTGGTCTCTTCCACAGTGTGGTTCTTAGCCCAGTCGACACTCGATTTTAATGTACGGTAGATTACAGGTGCGATTTCGCGCTGTTCGGGAGTGAGGCGCACATTGCGGCTGCTCATGGCCAAGCCATCGTCGTGGCGCTTGATGGGGCATGGCACTATCTCCAAGTCGAAGCCCTCGAGCTCTACCATGCGGCGGATCACAGCGATCTGCTGGAAATCTTTCTCGCCGAAGTATGCGCGAGTGGGGCGCACGATGCCAAAGAGCTTGCTCACGATCTGTGCCACACCATTGAAATGTCCGGGACGCATCGGACCCTCCATCACCTCGGCTACCGGGCCCAGGTCAAACACTCGCGTGTCGGGCTCGGGATACATCTCCTCGACACTTGGCACCAACGCAAAGTCAACGCCCGCAGCTTCAAGCTTCTCACAGTCAGCCTCTACGGTACGCGGATATGTGCGCAGATCCTCGGCATTGTTGAATTGCGTGGGATTCACGAAAATGCTAACTACCACCACATCATTCTCCTTGCGAGCACGCTCTATGAGCGAGATATGGCCTTGATGAAGCGCACCCATCGTGGGCACCAACCCTATGGTTTTGCCCTGGTTGCGTGCTTCGTCGAGCCGCTGACGCAGCTCCTTCACTGTTGTTATTTTTTCCATTCTCTTACTGGAATATGAAAATCGAGTGCAAAATTACTCATTTTTTTTGATATAGGAAAACGTTTTACCCAAAAATCAATGGATTAGAGCAACTTTGCGAAATATTGGAGAGAACCCAAAATTTATTGCCAATTCGCAATAAATTTTTGACTTGCAACAAGGGAGTGAAATTTTATTCAATTTTTCCGATTTTTTCTTGTAAATTCAAAAAAATTTGCTAATTTTGCAATAACCAATACAAGTATGCCATGGATTCCCCTAATGAATCTGTTTTGCAATGCCAGTGCACCGCCATGCGGTATACCTCGAGAATGGTCTACATACTGGCTCCTATGAAACTCCCAGGCGACGCCACCGCCGCGTGGGCCGACCTTTGTCGCGGCAATGTTGCCGTAATTTATGGCATGGATTGGGACAATTGCCTCACCCCCTGGCCAGCCCCTAAAAGCGAGAAAGGCTCTCAGCCGTTCCGGGGCCAGGCTGCCGAATTCCTGCTTCAGCTCCAGACCCAAGTGTTCCCTACAATCGAGCGCGCCATCGGCCTTACCGCCACGCCCGAGCGCAATCTCATCGGGGTCTCTCTCTCAGGGCTCTTCGCCCTGTGGGCTTGGATTTATCATCCGGGCTATTTCGCTTCGATAGCATCGCTCTCCGGATCGCTTTGGTACCCTCAGTTTGTCGACTGGGTGCAAAGCTCCCACCTTGCCCCCTCGCTCGGCCAGGCATATTTCCTGCTGGGCGAAAACGAGCGCACCAGCCGCAATCCTCTTTACAACACTGTGGAGGCTGCCACCCGCCAAGTGATGGCAATCCTGCAAGCCGCCAACGTGCGTGCCGACTTCAACTGGAATCCGGGCGGTCATTTGGCCCCTCTGGAGCCACGCATCGAGACTGCCCTCCGTCACTTATTCGGATAAAAAAAGGCGGCTCCCATTAGAGCCGCTCTTTTTTTATTTGTTAGGCAACAGATTGTGTGCCTTGAAAACTTTTTCGATCTTATCCAATCCGCGCTGCACTTGCTCTTCGGTGTGCGTTGCCATCAGGCTGAAGCGAATCAACGTGTCATGCGGCGCCACTGCGGGCGACACCACCGGGTTCACAAACACGCCCTCGTTAAGCAAATCGCGCGTCACCTCGAAGGTCTTGTAATTGTCGCGAATGAAAAGCGGAATGATCGGCGTGCTGGTATTTCCGATCTCGCATCCCATGGCGCGAAAGCCGTCGAGAGCCATGTGGGTCAGCTTCCACAGGTGCTCTTGGCGCTCAGGCTCCTCGATCATGATGTCGATGGCCTTCAGCGCGGCTGCTGTAGATGCCGGCGTGATGCTTGCGGTGAATATGTAGCTGCGGCTGTGATGGCGCAGGTAATTGGTAATCTCCTTATCAGTGGCTATGAAGCCTCCCAGCGAGGCGAACGATTTGGAGAATGTGCCCATCACCAGATCCACATCGTCGGTAAGGCCGAAATGGTTGACAGTGCCACGGCCGCCTTCACCGAACACGCCGATGCTGTGGGCCTCGTCGACCATAACTGAGGCATCGTACTTCTTGGCCAGGCGCACGATTTCGGGAATGTTGGCCACGTCGCCCTCCATTGAGAACACACCGTCGGTCACAATGAGCTTCACCTTGTCAGGCTCGCATTTCTGCAGCTGCTCCTCGAGCGAGGCCATGTCGTTGTGTTTGTATTTCAGATGGTTGCTGAAAGAGAGCCTCCTGCCCTCGATAATCGAGGCATGGTCTTGCTCATCCCATAGTATGTAATCTTCACGGCCTGTAAGCGTTGACACAACGCCTAAGTTCACGCCAAAGCCGGTGGAATAGATCATCACATCTTCCTTGCCGATGTATTCAGCCAGTCTGGCTTCAAGCTTTTTGTGGAGGTCAAGGGTGCCATTGAGGAAAGGCGAACCGGCACATCCCGTGCCATATTTCTTAGTGGCCTCGATGGCGGCCTCCTTGATGCGTGGGTCGTTGACCAGGCCTGAGTAACAGTTGCTACCAAACATCAGCACCTTCTTGCCATTCATGATCACCTCGGGGTCTTGCTCTGAGGATATTGCTCGGAAATAGGGGTAAATGCCGGCTGCTTTGGCTTCCTGGGGGGCTGTGTATTTGGCTAACTTTTTCTGTAGTAACTTCATATATCTTTTTTACTCAGTTTCTAATCAGTTGATGCTCATAGTTTTCTACAAGCCACCGATTTAAAATGTTGGTTTATAGCATTCGTTGTAAATTTCGAATGGCAAAATTACTAAAATTTTACGAAACCACCAATTTTAATTACGATTTTGCGACAAATGCCTGCTCCATTTGCAAAATTTAAACAAGCGACGCGCCCGTATGCCTATTTCACAATTCCCTTTTCGAGATATTCGGCCAAATTCATTCTTACTGATTCGCCGACGCGCTCCGCTGCCACCTTGGCCATATCAGAGTCAACCATCTTGTTCACCAATTCCTCCAAGGAAGTCTTCGACGGATTCCATCCGAGCTTGGCTTTGGCCTTTGTCGGGTCGCCCCACAGATTCACCACATCGGTCGGGCGGTAGAAATCGGGCGACACCTCCACCAGCACCTTGCCTGTGGCCTTGTCGATGCCTTTCTCCTCGGCCCCCTCGCCTTCCCAGCGCAGCTCGATGCCCACGCGGCGGAAAGCCAGCTCGCAGAACTCCCTCACTGAATGCTGCTCGCCAGTGGCGATCACAAAATCCTCCGGCTTAGGCTGCTGCAAGATCAGCCACATGCACTCGACATAATCCTTGGCATAGCCCCAGTCGCGCAGACTGCTGAGATTTCCCAGATACAGCTTATCCTGCTTTCCCTGCGCAATGCGCGCGGCGGCAAGGGTGATTTTGCGAGTTACAAAGGTTTCTCCTCGGCGCTCGCTCTCGTGATTGAACAGGATTCCTGAGCAGCAGTACATTCCGTAAGCCTCCCTATATTCCTTCACAATCCAGAAGCCGTAAAGCTTCGCTACAGCGTAAGGACTGTAGGGATGGAAAGGCGTGTTCTCATTCTGAGGCACCTCTTCCACCTTGCCGTAGAGTTCGCTGGTCGATGCCTGGTAGATGCGGCATGTGTCTTTAAGGCCGCATAGGCGCACAGCCTCCAACACGCGCAGGACGCCCGTGGCATCAACGTTTGCCGTAAACTCCGGGGCGTCAAACGACACCTGCACATGGCTCTGAGCCGCCAAATTATAAATCTCATCAGGGCGCACCTTCTGCACCACTTGCATAATCGACATGGAGTCACCCAGATCCGCATAATGCAGGTGAAAGTTCTTATGGCCCTCGAGATGGGCTATTCGTTCGCGGAAATCCACGCTGCTGCGGCGTATCGTGCCATGCACGTCATATCCTTTTTCCAAAAGCAGTTCGGCCAAGTACGAACCATCCTGGCCCGTGATGCCAGTAATCAAAGCAGTTTTCATATTCTTATTTTCCATTGCTATATTCTACAAAAATTCAAATGTCCAATCTTAAAGTCGATCGCAACAATCAAATAATTCAAAAACTCAGCGCGAAGTTACAAAAAATCTCCACCGGTTCGTTGATCTTAGGTCATTATTTTGTACAAATTTCAATAAAAGTATACAAATAGCGGACAAAATGAGAAAAAAACGAGTGTTTTGCCACTAAATTAAGAAATTATTCGTAACTTTGCAGCCAATAAAACATCGAAGAGCGAACTTCGACCTTATTTTAGATAGCAGCTGCAGAAGCCCCACAAGCGGGTTTCATCGAATACATATTGAAAAAGGTTGGCTTTTTCTCTTTGTAAATTTAAAATGCTTATATATGACAGATATCACGACCCTGGATTTTGACTTGCTCACAGAAACAAGCTGGGAGGTTTGCAACAAGGTAGGCGGCATCTACACCGTGCTATCGACCAAGGCCAAGACTCTTCAAAAGCACTACAAGGACAAGGTGATCTTCATAGGCCCCGACATCTGGAGCGAAGACCATCCGAGCCCTGATTTTATTGAGTCGAAGACCGTACTGAAAAGATGGCGCGAGCAGTTGATGCTGACCCAGGGAGTCACAGTGCGCGTGGGGCGCTGGGACATTCCGGGCAAGCCTATCGCCATCTTGGTGAACTTCCAGGGGATGTACGCCAGCAACAATGCTCTCTACGGCCGCATGTGGGAGCTCTACGGAGTGGATTCGCTGCATGCCTACGGCGACTATGGCGAGGCCGCTGCCTTCAGCCATGCCGCTGCCTTAGTGATTGAGGACCTTGCACGTTACCACCAAATCGAAAAGGGCAAGCGCATGATCGCCCACTTCGATGAATGGACCACCGGCATGGGGCTGCTATATATAAAAGATGTGTTGCCCGAAATGGCCACAATATTCACCACACATGCCACATGCATCGGCCGCAGCATCTGCGGCAACGGCAAGCCCCTATATGATAACCTCGACGCCTACAACGGCGATCAGATGGCTCGCGAGCTCAATATGGAGGCCAAGCACAGCTTGGAGAAAGCGGCTGCCTGTCAGGCCGACTGCTTCACCACTGTGAGCGAAGTTACGGCTCGCGAATGTGAACAGCTGCTTGGAAGGAAGCCAGATGTGATCACTCCCAACGGATTCGAAGCCAACTTCGTGCCTGCCAAGAGCAAGCAGGCTGAGGTGCGCGAGGAAGCCCGCAGATGCATGCTGCGCGTAGCCGATACCCTTACCGGCAACGCCTATCCCGACGACACATTCATAGCCATTACATCGGGGCGCTGCGAATACCGCAACAAGGGCCTCGACCTATTCCTCGATGCCATCGCCAAGGTTGGCGACCTCGACCCAACACGCAAGATCCTGGCATTCATCATGGTGCCTGCTTGGGTGAAATGCCCGCGTCAAGATCTGAGCAACAGCCTACGCCTGAACGCTCCCAAGCGCCACGACAATCCGGTGATCACACATGATCTCAACAATCCATGGCAAGATGCCATCCTGAGCCGCATCCACCAGATCGGCTTCGCCAACGACAAGGATAGCCGAGTTTCGGTAATCTACGTGCCTTGTTATCTCAACGGGGCCGACGGCATCTTCGACAAAAAATATTACGAGCTTCTTCCCGGAGCCGACGCTACTGTATTCGCCAGCTATTACGAACCCTGGGGGTATACCCCTCTCGAGAGCGTAGCATTCGGAGTACCCACTGTAACTACCTCTCTTTCGGGATTCGGCCAATGGGTGCTCAGCACCGGTGAGAATTCATTCACAGCCTCGGGCGTGAAAGTGGAGAAGCGCGGCGACTATGACTACGACCAGGTGAAGGACGCCATCGCCCTCGACCTGAAGCAGCTTGTCTGCGCTCCGGCCAAGGAGATGCGCGCAATCTGCGACGCTGCCCGCGCCACTGCTCATCGCGCCAGCTGGGAGTATTTCATCGAATTCTACAACAAGGCATTCGAGATTGCCCTCAGCCACGCACAGGCCCGCTTCCAGATCTGAAGATCGAGATAGTGGGCGACGGATCGATGCATCGACTGATCGATACATCGAACCCCGCCCGGATTCCTGGATCCCTCGATTCCTCGAATCCTCCATTATTAATGAATAATACGACTAATAAAGCATAATATGAAACTACCTGTTAGCAACACTAATGCCCCCGTATGGCGTGACATTACTGTAAAAGCAGAATTGCCCACCGAACTCAAGCCGCTCGATGAGCTGGCACGCAACCTGTGGTGGGTATGGAACAGTGAAGCAAAGAATCTGTTCCGCGAACTCAATCCCGACCTGTGGCGCGCCACTGGCGAGAACCCCATTATGCTCCTGCAGCAGCTCTCAAGCAAGCGCCAGGCCGAAATCATGGCCGACAAGGGCATCATGGACCGCATGCACCGCGCTTACGCCGACTTCAAGGAGTACATGGCTCAGCCTATGCGCACCGACATCCCTTCAGTTTCCTATTTCTCAATGGAATATGGCCTCTGCAACTGCCTGAAGATATACTCGGGCGGCCTGGGCGTGCTCGCCGGCGACTACATCAAGGAAGCCAGCGACAGCCGCGTGGACATGACCGCTGTGGGCTTCCTGTATCGTTACGGATACTTCACCCAAAGCCTCAGCGTTGACGGCCAGCAGATCGCCAACTACGAACCTCAGAACTTCAACCAACTTCCCATAGAGCAAGTGCTCGACAAGAACGGTCGTCCGCTCCTCTTAGAGGTGCCCTACCCCGGCCGCATCATCTACAGCCACATCTGGCGCGTGAACGTGGGCCGCATGAAGCTGTATCTGATGGATACCGACTTTGACATGAACAGCGAGTTTGACCGCCAAATCACACACCAACTCTATGGCGGCGACTGGGAGAACCGCATCAAGCAAGAGTACATGCTCGGCATCGGCGGCATCCTCATGCTCAACAAGCTCGGCATCAAGACTCAGCTCTACCACTGCAACGAAGGCCACGCTGCCCTGCTCAACCTGCAGCGCCTCGTGGAATATGTGCAGAGCGGGCTCGATTTCAATGTGGCCCTGGAGCTGGTGCGCGCAAGCAGCCTCTACACTGTGCACACCCCCGTGCCCGCAGGCCACGACTATTTCGACGAAAGCCTCTTCGGAAAGTACCTCGGCGAATATCCCGCAAAGCTCGGCATCAGCTGGAACGACCTGATGAACATGGGCCGCGAGAACCCCAATACCAACGACCGCTTCTCGATGAGCGTGTTCGCCCTGAACACATGCCAGGAGGCCAATGGCGTAAGCTGGCTCCACGGCGAGGTGTCGAAGAAGATGTTTGCCGGCGTATGGAAAGGCTACGGATGGGAAGAGAGCCACGTGGGCTATGTGACCAATGGTGTGCACATGCCTACCTGGGCTGCCAGCGAGTGGAAGGAATTCTACATGCGCAAGCTTGGCCCGCAGGTGTTTGAGAACGCTGCCGATCCCAAGAACTGGGAGGGCATCTTCAAGTGCACCGACGAGGAAATCTGGAACATGCGCAAGATCCTGAAGAACAAGTTCATCACCTTCCTGAAGCGCGACTTCAAGCAGCGCTGGCTCGCTAACCAGAGCGATCCCTCGGCTGTGATGAAGATCATCGACAAGTTTGACCCCAACGCTCTGATCATCGGCTTTGCTCGCCGCTTCGCCACATACAAGCGCGCTCACCTGCTCTTCACTGACCTCGACCGTCTGGCCAAGATTGTGAACAACCCGTTGTTCCCCGTGCAGTTCGTGTTCTCGGGCAAGGCTCACCCTGCTGATGGCGCAGGCCAGGGCCTGATCAAGCGCATTACCGAAATTTCGCGCATGCCGCAGTTCTTAGGCAAGATCATCTTCCTGGAGGACTACAACATGATCGTGGCAAAGCGCCTGGTTACCGGCGTGGACATCTGGCTCAACACCCCCACCCGTCCGCTGGAGGCTTCCGGCACATCGGGCGAAAAGGCCGAGATGAATGGCGTGCTGAATTTCTCAGTGCTCGACGGCTGGTGGTACGAGGGCTATCGCTTCGATGAGAAGGCTGGTTGGGCTCTTACCGACAAGCGCACATTCACCGATCAGAGCCAGCAGGACAAGCTGGATGCTGCCACCATCTACTCGATGCTGGAGAACGAGATCATTCCGCTCTACTACGCTAAGAACAGCAAGGGCTACTCGCCTGAGTGGATCCAGTACATCAAGCGCAGCATCGGCAACATCGCACCGCACTTCACCATGAAGCGCATGATCGATGACTACATCCACCGCTTCTATGAGCCCGAAGCTGCCCGCTTCGCCAAGCTCAGTGCCAACGATTACGCTCTGGCTAAGGAGATCGTGGCATGGAAGGAAAATGTGGCTGCCAAGTGGGATGGCATCAAGGTTTTTGACATCAAGACCAACAATGACTCAAACAATGGCTTCACTGGCCAGCGCGTGAAAATCGAGATCATCGTGGACACCAATGGCCTGGGACGCGACCTGGGTTGCGAATTGGTGGCCTACAAGCAGGAGAATGGCACAGAGCATCTCGCCGAACGCCAGGAATTCAAGGTTGTCAAGGAGGAGGGCAATGTGCTCACCTACGAACTTGACACCAAGGTACAGGATCCCGGCGTGTTCCGCTTTGGCTACCGCCTGTATCCGAAGAATCCGGCTCTGCCTCACCGCCAGGATTTCGCCTTCACAAAGTGGATATAATTTTAATGAATAATGAATAATGAATAATGAATAATGGGCTGTCGCACAAGAGCGGCAGCCCATTATTCATTATGACTAAATAACCGTAACTATTATTTATTATTCATTATTCATTATTAATTATTCATTATTCATTATTCATTATTAATTATTAATTATTAATTATTCATTATTTCCTGACTTCGACACTTTTTGATACTCTAAAAACCCAATAATTGATAATCAA
>CAYTXF010000103.1:0-9796 GCA_964440745.1 uncultured Bacteroides sp. | reverse complement strand
AAAATATAAGTAACACAAGTATTTTGCAAAAAATTTATTCGATTTAACGCAAATGAGGTTAATAAAATAGCATTTAAGGCATGTTCACGGAAAAAAGACAAGCGTCGCCATAGCTCAGGAATCTGAAATCATGGCTCAGGGCGTAGTCATACGCCTCGCGCCAGCGATCGCCAACCATCGCGCTTACCAACAGCAGAAGTGTGGACTTGGGCTGATGGAAATTAGTAATCAGATGATTAACGATTCGGTAGCGGTAGCCGGGAGCTATTATGATGCGTGTGGATGCGATCAGGCTATTGAGGCCACGCTCCTTGAGATAATTGGAGATGAGGGTCAGAGCCTGGCGGGAATCGAGGTGGGGGTGATCTTCCTGATACGGGTACCATTGGGGTACTTCGCCCTGCCACTGGCCTTGGCTGATAAGGCAGCCAATGTGGTAGAGGCTTTCCAGGGTGCGCACGGTGGTGGTGCCTACAGCCACTATCTCGCGGTCAGTAGCGGCAAGTTCGTCGATTAGCGATAGGGGCACCGATATGAATTCGCTATGCATCACATGGGCCGAGACGTCGTCGTCCTTTACCGGCTGGAAGGTGCCGGCTCCTACGTGGAGCGTGAGTTCGCGGCGCGGTATGCCCCGATTTTCGATCTCTGACAGGATGGCATCGGTGAAGTGGAGACCGGCAGTGGGAGCCGCCACGGAGCCCTCGATGCGAGAGTATACTGTCTGGTAATCAGTAGAATCGCTCTCCTCGGTGTCGCGATTGAGATATGGTGGCACCGGGATTGTGCCAGCGGCTTCTATTACGCTTGCAAAGGTAGGAGGCTCCTGGCCTGGAGTGCGCATCCACCATTGGAATTCCACTATCGAAGCATTGCCTTCGCGGCAGATCCTGGTGGCTTGCAGCACGAAGTCAAGGGCCGGATCGTCGAGCAGGAGGCTGCCTTGGCGCCAGCGCTTGGAATTGCCCACGAAGCAGAGCCACTGGCAACGCCCTCGCTGCTCGAAATTCTGAGCATAGTCGGCCGGCTCGTGGGGCTCCAGGCAGAAGATCTCTATTGATGCTCCGGATTCCTTGCGGAAATGCATGCGGGCATTGATGACTCGGGTGTTATTGTAGATGAGCATCGAGTTGGAGGGCAGCAAATCCGGCACATCGGCGAAAATATGCTGGGTGATTTCTCCCTTTTCGTCCATGCGCAGCAGTTTGCACTGCTCTCTCTCGGATAGCGGATGCTTGGCTATGCGCCATTCTGGCAAATCATAGTCATACGCGACAATTTTAAGATTTTTTGGTGTCATATCGGTTACAAAGTTACAAATAATTGTTATAATACGTATCTTTGTTAGTGTAAAAATTAGGAAATGGTAAAAATTGGCGATACTGTAAGATATCTTAATTCTGTAGGAGGAGGCAAAGTCGTGCGCATCGATGGCCAGATGGCCTATGTGGATGAGGACGGATTTGAGACTCCCGTATTGTTGCGCGAATGTGTAGTGGTGATGCCCGGCAGCGGCATCACACCTCCCACTGTGGGCATGGCGGCAAAGAAGGCCAAGGAGGCTAAAGCAGCCACTGAGGCCGCTAAGGCTGTCCCAGCAACCCCGGTGCCGACCCCAGCGCCCGACTTGGAGCCATGGGTAGAGACTCCCCAGGGAGAGATGCTCAACATAATGCTCGCATTCGAGGCTGACAATCTCAAAAAACTCTCCTCGACAAACTACGACGCTTATCTGGTCAACGACTCCAACTATACGTTATGCTTGGCATACCTGACGCGAGGCAATGAGCAAAAAGGCTGGACTACCCGCTGGGCGGGCAAGATCGAGCCAGGCACCCAGGAATACTTAGGCGAGGTGCTCCGCGAGGACCTGCCGCAGATGGACAGGATTGCCATCCAGTACTTTGCGTACAAGCCTGACCGCGAGTTTGACTTGAAGACGATGGCATGCGTGGAGCAAAGGCTCGACACTACCAAATTCTTCAAGTTGCATTGCTTCCAGCCGAATGTCTATTTCGAAGAGCCAGTGATCGCTGTGAATATTGTCAAGAATGACCTTCCGGCCCGGCAGATAGAGATAGATCCCGATGAGTTGAAGACTCAGATGAAGGCAAAGGCAGCGGCTGACACGCGCCGGGCCAAGCCCATGCAGAAGCAAAAGCGCAAGCCCGAGGAGCCTCTGGTGGTGGATTTGCACATAGCCGAACTGGTTGACACCACGGCCGGCATGAGCAATAGCGACATGCTCAATCTGCAGATTGATCGGTTCCGCCAAGTGATGGACGCCAATCTGCGCAACCATGGGATGAAAATCATTTTTATCCATGGCAAGGGAGAGGGCGTGCTGCGCAATGCTTTGCTCAAGGAACTGAACTACCGCTACAAAGAGCATGATGTGCAGGACGCATCGTTCAGAGAGTATGGATTCGGCGCTACACAAGTCAAAATAAAGTGATATGATCATCTGTTTTTCAGGCACGGGCAATAGCCGCAGGATCGCCGACATGTTGCAGGACATTCTCGGCGACGAGATTGTGCGCCTTGCCCCAGGGCAAATGCTAAATCCAAAGCGTACGGAACTTGAAGTCACCGACAAGAGGGTGATCTGGGTGTTCCCCATACATGGCTGGGGCCTTCCCAAGCAGTTGATCAAGGTGCTGCGCAATGTGGGATTCAAGAGCCACATAGCGCATAGTCATTACATGGTGGCCACATGCGGCGATGACATCGGTTACGCCGATCGCCAGTGGCGCAGGCTTGTGCGCGAGCGCGGCTTCCACGATGCTGGCGCTTTCTCAGTGCAGATGCCCAACACCTACACCATGATGAAAGGTTTCGACGTAGACCCTCAGGAATTGGCTCAGAGCAAGCTCGATGCGGCAGCTTCGCGCGTGGATACGATCGCTGATGCCATAGATTGCGGCCGGGATACTACCGATGTAGTCCGAGGAAAATGGGCCTGGGTGAAATCTGCCATTCTGTATCCGCTGTTCATGAAATTCATGTGCAATCCCAAGCATTTCCATGCCACGGAGGCTTGCATAGGCTGTGGCAAATGCAGCCGCAACTGCCCATTGGCCAATATTTCAATGGTCGAAAAGCATCCCCGCTGGGGCGACAATTGTACCATGTGCAGCCGCTGCTATCATTGCTGCCCGCAGCATGCTGTGGCTTTCGGAAAGGCAACCATTGGCAAGGGCCAATATCTTTGCCCGGGATATACGCTCAAGAGTTGAACAAATAATGTCATAAATTGGAGTATAATCCGCTTTTTAAGGATTTCTTTCTGATTACTCAAAACTTTTTTGTACTTTTGTGTTTTAAAAGAAGAAACCAATACGAAAAAGGAAATTATGACATTTTGTGAGTTGAAGTCCCCGGCATTAAGGGCTGTCTTGATTTTGACGCTTATAGTGAGTGCTATGCCCGCTTTTGGCCAAAAAGGAGAGGCAGTGTTTGGCGCGCAAGCAGGATTTACCAGCACCAATGAGTCGGGCACAGCAGGTCTGTTCTTCCAATACAACTTTGCCGATTATCTGCGGATAGCTCCCGAGGTGGGCTGCGTGTTTCGTCATCGCCAGGAAGATGCTTTCACGATGGATGTCAATTTTCACTTTCCCATTACGATTGAGAGCCGGAATGCCATCCAGGTGTATCCCTTGGCGGGCGTGGACTTTTCGTCGTGGACACGCCACGACCGACTCTATAATGAGACCGACGATGTGTCGACTCGCACGTCGAAATTCGGACTCAATCTGGGAGGCGGTTTCCAAATCAAGACATCTCCAACGCTCAAATTGAAAATCGAGGCGAAATATGTATTGATGGAGGTCTATGGCACTTTTGCGATAAGTGCCGGCATCGGTTATGTATTCTAAAAAAGTAAGAATGTCAGTCACAATATAATGTCAGTCACAATATTAGGAATTGAATCATCGTGCGATGACACCAGCGCTGCTGTCATCCGCGACGGCATGCTTCTGAGCAATGTAATTGCTTCGCAGAGCGTGCATGAGGAGTATGGAGGGGTGGTGCCGGAGCTGGCATCGCGCGCCCATCAGCAGAACATTGTGCCGGTAGTGGACACTGCCATAAAGCGCGCGGGAATCACCAAGGAGGATCTCGATGCCATTGCCTTTACGCGAGGTCCGGGATTGATAGGGTCGTTGCTCGTGGGCACCAGTTTTGCCAAAGGCATGAGCCTGGGGCTGCGCATACCGATCATCGAGGTCAACCATCTGCATGGCCATGTGCTGTCGCATTTCGTAAGGCAGAATCCCGATGACGAGGTGCCGGAGTTTCCATACCTGTGTCTGCTGATCTCGGGAGGCAATTCTCAGATCATCATGGTGAGGAATTACAATGACATGGAGATCTTGGGACGCACGATAGATGATGCTGCCGGAGAGGCCTTCGACAAGTGCGCCAAGGTGATGGGCCTTCCCTATCCGGGAGGACCGCATATCGACCGCCTCGCTGCCGAGGGCGATCCGCAGAGGTTCCATTTCGCAAAGCCTCATATCCCGGGCTTGGATTACAGTTTCAGCGGGTTGAAGACCAGTTTCCTGTATACTGTGCGCGATGAGAAGAAGCTGGATCCTGACTTCATAGAGAAGAACAAGGCTGACTTGGCTGCCTCGCTGCAGCGCACCATCATAGAGATTTTGCTTGACAAGCTGTCGAAGGCTGCCGATGCTACGGGCATCAAGGCTATTGCTATCGGAGGCGGCGTGTCGGCCAATTCGGGCGTGCGCCAGGCTGTGGCTGATTTCTGTAAGCAGCGCGGCATCAAGGCTTTCATTCCACCACGCGTGTTTACCACCGACAATGCGGCCATGGTGGCCATGGCCGGATATTTCAAATATCTTGACAAAGAATTCTGCGCCTACGATGCGGTGCCTTATGCAAGAGTGAACGTATGAAACTTACAATAATAATCATAGGTGCGGAGATCCTGCTGGGTCAGGTCACTGATACCAATTCGGGCGAGATAGCCCGCGCCCTGGGGCCTAAGGGCTGGGAGGTAGTGGAGATAATCACAGTCGATGACAATGCCGATGCCATTCGCCAGGCTGTGGAGCATGCTTTGAAAACCAGCGATCTGGTGATTACCACCGGAGGACTGGGTCCGACCAAGGACGACATCACAAAGAAGACTTTGGCGGAGCTTTTCGGCATGCGCATGCGCTACGATGACGCGGTGCTCAGCAATATCGAGGAGGTGTTTCGCAAGCGTGGCTTGGAACTTAACCCTCTTACTCGCGATCAGGCATGGGTGCCCGATGGCTGCACCGTGATTCAGAATCAGCTGGGCACGGCGCCGATCATGTGGTTTGAGCGTGATGGCAAGGTGCTGATTTCTATGCCTGGCGTGCCTTTTGAGACTGTAGGAATGCTCAAGCGCGGCGTGGTGGATCGCATATGCGAGCATTTTGGCCGCGACCGGGAGTATGCGCATCGCACAGTGATCGCCAGCCATATCACTGAGTCGGCCTTGGCTCAGCGCCTGCAGGCCTTTGAGGAGAATCTGCCGGCCAACATCCATCTTGCCTATCTTCCTGTGCCGGGCTACATAAGGCTGCGCCTCGACGGCAGTTTCAAGCGCGGCGATGAACTGGGCCCCAGGGAGTATGAGACTCTTTATTCGACTCTGCTTGAGCTGGTGGGCGACAATTTGCTCTATGACCGCGATGCTACTCCGGCGGAAATCGTAATCGATAAGCTGCGGGAGCGTGGCATGACTTTGGCTACGGCTGAGAGCTGCACAGGCGGCAACATTGCCCACCGCGTGACTTCGATAGCGGGCGCCAGCGATGTGTTCATGGGCTCTGTGGTGAGCTACTGCAATGAGGTGAAGCATCAGGTGCTGGGAGTGAGGAGGGCTGACCTTGATAAGTATGGGGCCGTGAGCGAGCCAGTAGTGGAGCAGATGGTGAGTGGTGCGTGCCGAGTGATAGGCACTGACTGCGCTGTGGCCACCTCGGGAGTGGCAGGCCCGGGAGGAGGCACTCCCGACAAGCCTGTGGGCACTGTGTGGATGGCTGCCAAGATGGGCGATCGCATAGTGACGCGCCTGGCGCATTTCCCAGGGGATCGAGGCCGAGTGATCGATCGCGCCACCACTGAGGCACTGCTTCTGCTTGTGTCTATGCTGTAGAGGCATTCCGAGGGGAACTTGAAAACTTAAGATGAGACCGGTGCAATGGTTTGCGGCGGTCTCAACTTTTGTAGGAGCGTGGTTGTTATTTTTATAAAACAACCAACGGAATGATAAACAAATGCCCTGCCTTTGGGACCGTCCAGCGGGCAGGGAGAAAGGAGAATTTGTATGGAGACTTATAAAATTTGCGGTGTAAAGCACATTATTTTCAACACTGCTTGGCTGGCGATTTTCTGCATAGTGTGCGTGCTGCAGCTCGATGGCCTGCTGTCGCTGGCTCTGGGCCTGTCATTGTTCGGCGTGCTGTGTCTCGCCAGCATTTTTAATATCGTGCAGGCAGCCCGTTTCGGCTCGGGCCGCGCCAAACTCTATTCGTGGTGCGAACTCATACTCAGCGTCGCCGGCATCTTCTGGGCCATCTACTGACATTATCGCTCAGAGATGAGCCACAAAGATTCCAGAGGACGCACCAGCTGCTTTTTCAAGCTGTTGCGCCCTCTGGCCGCATTTTTATGGCATGTTTTTGGCATGTTTTTGACATGTTTTTGACAAAAAGTGGGCCAAATATTTGGTGAATTCAAAAAAAGTGCGTACCTTTGCACTCGTAACAGCAACGGAGAGGTGGGTGAGTGGCTGAAACCACCAGTTTGCTAAACTGACGTAGGAGTAATCCTACCACGAGTTCGAATCTCGTCCTCTCCGCCAAAGCCCCGAAGGCATCGCCTCCGGGGCTTTTTGGTATCAAAGACCCCGATAGTATGCCAGAATGTTTGTCTTTTGAGGAAAATTTGATTATCCATTTTTTGTTTTTCGACTATTCGTAGATTCTCGTCCTTATTAAAAACTTATGCTTTGCCATGAGCCATTTAATCTCTTAGACACCCAATGGGGACCACGAGCACTCCATCCTCGCGCTGATAGGCATAGTCGCCGACGCCTGTTAGCACCATAAGGAAAGAGGGAGATTTCATTTTGACGGAATCAATCTTATCAGAAAGTGACCTCAGGGTTTGTGCCCCTAAGCCAATCAGGTCCTCGCCTCCAAGTTTTATTTCAATAAGGCCGTAACGGCCATCGCGCAGATGTACTACTGCATCACATTCCAAGCCATTCTTGTCACGATAGTGATAGACTCTACCATTCAAAGCTTCGGCATACACTCGCAAATCGCGAATTGCCAAAGTCTCAAAGACAAGGCCGAAAGTATTCAGATCGTTTATCAGATCCTGAGGACCTAAACCTAAAGCTGCTGTTGCGATTGATGGATCAGAGAAATAGCGTGTGTCTGAGGACCTTATGGCTGTCTTAGACCGCAAATTTGGATTCCAGGCCTCAGAGTCTTCAATAACAAAAATATCCTTCAAAGCCTTAATGTAAGCGCACACAGTTTTTTCGTCAAACTCTTCTCCTTCGTTTTCTTTTAAATCTGCCTTTATAGTGGAAAAGTTGGCTTGCGTCCCTTGATGGCGAGCATAGGATCTCAAGAGGCGATGTATTCTTGTGGAGTCCCTTACGACACCGTCGGCCTCTTGCAAATCTCTTTTTTCGACTGCTTCCAAATAATCAAAAGCTTGATCTAAGGCAATCTGGTGCTCCAACCCTAATGCCATAGGCCATCCCCCTCTACAGGTTAGAAAAGCCAATTTCGATAAATCCAAATTGGCAGTTCCCGAGATGTTAATGTTATTATCAAATAATTCCTTCAATGACACTGTTCCGGTGGAATCCAGAGATTCCCATAACGACATGGGACGCATCCTAAGCCATGCAAAACGTCCGGTCCCAGTATGAACTACATTGCTCATATCTGGAGGCACGCAGGACCCGGTTAATATAAAAAGGCCCTGTTTGTTTGCATGATCAACATAAAACCTAATAGCATCCCATAGCTCAGGGGCCAATTGCCATTCATCAATAAGTCTTGGCTTTTCTCCATTTAGGAGAATTTCAGGCTGTATCTTAGCCATTCTCTTGTTTTGTTCAACACGACCAGGACGAGACATATATAACACACTTTGAGCAATCTGCTCCGCCGTGGTGGTTTTCCCACACCATTTTGCACCTTCAATAAGTACTGCTCCTTTCCCAGCCAGTTTCCTTTCAAGGATATCGTCGGCTATTCTTTTTAGATAATTCATATTTTAATTACATATTTTTATGGGCAAAGATAGGTAATATTTCTTTAAATTCCAAATATTTATGAGTGAATTACCGAGTTTGGCCGAGAATCATTACCGAGTTTGGCTGAGAATCATTACCGAGTTTGGCTGGGAATCGTTACCGAGTTTGGCTGGGAATCATTACCGAGTTTGGCTGAGAATCATTACCGAGTTCGGCTGGGAATCGTTACCGAATTTGATTGAATCTTAAAAGTGTTACAAAAAGTGCCTGACCCCAGATGCAACACTGAAGAGAAAAGTAGTAAGCCCGGGCTATTGCTTGCGCTTTCGTAGCGAAGAAAGAATTTTTAACTCTTCAGAGAATATTTTGAAAATTAGAAAATTATATGTAATTTTGTCACGCCAATAAGGAAACAAGAATCGCTATGAAAACGAAGAAGACTGTCAACATTGATGGGATGACATGGGGCGAGCGCGAACTGGCCCAGATTGTGCGCCGGAGGATGATCACACGCGGCCCCGAAAGCAAGAAAAAGTACAACCGCAAGGACAAGCACAAAGGGTCGGCAGGCTTAAAACCTGCCGACTATTTTGCCAAAGGCAAAAATGATGAAATCGGTGGAAATCTTGACCAACAACTTCGATGCTCTTGCCGAGCTCATCTGTGAGCTGTACCGCAATAAGTGGAGTGTTTAACTGTTCTTCAAATGGATTAGCAGCATCTCCCTAAAAATTTTTAGTGGTCAATTGTGAAAACTAACATTAAATAAATTTTTTAAGCTATGGGAACGTATTTCCATATATTTATACAAAGCCAAGCCAATGATGGCACGGGGAAAAAGACCAGTCCACAATTGCTATTCTGTCAGCGCATAGGCTACGGCCTGGAACAATACATTCGAGAGGTCACAGCATTGCCTTGGATGTTGGATGACGAAAATGACGAGGCTGGTTATCAAGTGTTAACAGAAGAATTGTTGGAAAAAGCACGCAATGTTTTACGCGATGAAATTCTAGACAATGAGAGGAGGCTTTCGCTCAAGTACAAACTCCTTCCTCCCAAGGAGAGGACTGAAGAATTCTTCGCATTATATGAGGAAGAGCAGGAGCTGTCAAGACTGAAAGGGTTAGACTCTCAATTCGACATGTTGATTAACATCGTCGAAACCATAAAGTACGACGAGAAAAACACCGTTAGATTGTTAGCCAGTCTCGGTTAGCCTTATTCCATGAATTTTAAATCTGAACATATGTCAGGAGGGCATATCTGCGAGGCTCTGCGTGCATCCGCGAAATCTGCGGTCGAGGGTTTCCATATTGACTCAATTTTTTCTGGGAAATTTAACGAATCACTTCTTAAAAAATTAAAAAACAAATTTAGAGGGATTACTTTGCGGTTGACTCTAATGATTGATTTGGAAAGATGGAGATTATTGAGTAATTTTGCGTATAAGATTTGACGATATGGGCCTGGCTATTAAACAACTCCCCTACGGAATCTCCGACTTCAAGCTGC
>CAYTXF010000102.1:0-9856 GCA_964440745.1 uncultured Bacteroides sp. | reverse complement strand
ACCTGGGCGAGAGCCTGGTCTATGCCGTGGCCACAGCCCTGGGCTTTACCCTGGCCTTGGTATTAATGGCAGGCATCCGCGAACAACTCGAACTCATGGATGTGCCCCGCCCCATGCGCGGCGTGCCCATCGCTTTGATCGACGCCGGCCTCCTGGCCATGGCCTTCATGGGCTTCAGCGGCATCTCGGTATAATGCATACAGAGAATCTTTTTAAAGATAGTAGGCTGCGGGTGGTGAATACTATCCGGGGTGAGCATAGGGCCGGGGATGCGTATGGCGGACTGAATGTGTGCCATTATGTGGGCGATGCGCCTGAGCATGTGGCGTGGAGCCGGCAAAAGCTGTGTGCCGAACTGGGAATACGCCCGGAATCCTTGATTGTGCCTCGGCAGACACACTCTACAAATGTAAAAGTGATTGAAAGCCTGCCGACCGGGGATTTGGAGGGGGTGGATGCCTTGGTTACTCGCCTTCACGGCGTGGCCATCGGAGTGTCAACGGCCGACTGCGTGCCTGTGCTTTTGGCCGATGAGGAGGCCGGGATTATCGGCGCAGCGCATGCCGGATGGCGCGGAGCCGTCGGCGGCATTGTGCAAAATACAGTTGCGGTAATGGTGGAATTGGGAGCCTCTACTGCTCGCATGCGAGCATGGCTTGGGCCTTGCATTTGCCAAGATTGCTTTGAAGTGGGTGAAGAGGTGGCCTGCCAATTCCCTGAAGAGTTCGTGGACCGCTCAAAAGCAAAGCCCCATGTGGATCTTCCCGGCTATGTGATATCTCAATTGGTCAATTGCGGTTTGCATAAACACAACATCTCTGGCCCCCGCGGCTGCACTCGCTGCAACCCAGCCCTCTATTTCTCAGCCCGCCGCCTCGGCATCGCCTCCGGCCGCCTCTTCTCGGCAATCATCCGTTTATAGATGGAAAAAGCAGGTAAATTCTTAGCCCAAGCTGACCAAATGTAATGTCAGAAATCCGCCAAGTGTATTGTCGGAAATCCGCCAAATGTATTGTCAAAAATCCGCCAAGTGTATTGTCAGAAATCTGCCATATGTATTGTCGGAAATCATTTTAAATTTTGATATTCAAAAAATTATCCTTATCTTTGCATATCTAAAATTTAAATACTGATTTTATATGGAAAAATATCTACCTCGCGTAGTCGATTCTTTACTATCTGACCTATTGGAAGCCATGGGAGCTGTATTAGTCGAAGGTCCCAAATATTGTGGCAAAACCACTATGTGCGCCCAACAAGTTGGGAGCATACTTTATATGGATGATCCAGAATTTATGGATCAAAACCTAACCACCGCTGAGACCAATCCAAAGCGATTGCTTCAGGGGGAGACTCCTCGTTTAATTGATGAATGGCAATTAGCTCCTCAGCTCTGGGATGCGGTGCGCCATGAAGTTGACCGACGACAAGCCGATGGACAATTTATTCTTACCGGGTCAGCTGTGCCTCATGACAAATCAAAAATTTTTCATACGGGTACAGGAAGATTCGGATGGCTTAAATTACGCACTATGAGCCTTTGGGAATCAGGAGATTCTACGGGAGATGTTAGTTTGAAGCAATTGTTTTCAAATCCAGCTGTTATCGATGGAGAAAGCAAGATTGACTCCAACCGCTTAGCCTTCCTTACCTGCCGAGGTGGCTGGCCAAAATCCTTAAATAAAAAAACCGAGAAAGCCGCTCTTCTTCAAGCCAGGACTTACTTAGATGCAATCGTACATACTGACATAAGCAGAGTGGATAATGTGCTCCGTGATGCAGATTTGGCTCGCAGATTAATGAGATCTTATGCTCGGAACCAAGGGTCGCAAGCAAGTTATGGCACTTTTTTAGCCGACATAAAAGCAAATGGGGACAAGGAAATGAGTGAAAGCACTATCTATTCATACATTAACGCCCTTAAAAAAATATTTGTAATCGAAGATGCCACAGCTTGGAATCCCAATTTGCGAAGCAAGACAGCACTGCGCACTTCTGATACACGCTATTTCATCGACCCCTCCATTGCAACTGCAGCCTTGGGGGTTGGTCCGAATGACTTGCTAAACGACCTCAACACATTCGGGCTCCTATTCGAAACTTTGGCTATACGCGACTTGAGAGTTTATGCTGAGGCCATTGACGGAGAGGTATATCATTATCGTGATAAAAATGGACTGGAATGCGATGCTGTGGTTCATCTGCGAAATGGCTCGTATGGGTTGATTGAAATAAAACTTGGTGGTGAAACCCTCATCAACGAAGGAACCGCCAGTCTACAAAAGTTGTCCAGTCTCATCGACACCACTAAAATGAAAGCCCCTTCATTCCTAATGGTGCTCACTGGCGTAGGCACTTACCCCTATCGCCGAAAAGATGGCGTCTTGGTTTGCCCTATAGGTTGTCTTAAAACATAAAAACCAATAAGACATGAAAGGCTATCTTCTTATTTTAGGATTATCCCCATAATTGAAATAGGCGCCAAAGACGGCGCCTATTTCAATTATGAGGATAATCTGGTACTTAATCAAGATTTAGCGTACGATGAGCTTGCCCTGGGATACCTCTTTGCCGTTGGCATTTACGCGGTATACATAGTTGCCCTGTGCAAGCGACGATGTGTCGATGCTCAACGATGATGATTCGCCCTTGGCCACTGTGGCCACGCCGCCGCGCATGTTATAAACCACTACGCTGCACTCGCCACCAACCTCGCTATCAACTACTATGTTGAATATTTCTCCGCGGGTCACGGGATTCGGATATGCCTTGACTGCAGCCTTTTGCACTGCCACCTGGTTCAGCCCATCTTGGCTATCCCAGCGGTACCATACATACTCATAGCTGCTGTTCCATACTTCAACTCTTAAATATATATTATCATCAAGGATGTAGATATCGAAATCTATTATTTCGACATCTGTCTCGCCTACGGCAGCAGCGACATCGTTCTTAAGAATAGTTCCCAGACAGTTGCCTGTGCTCTTCATCAGATAGAAATTGTCATCGGCATCTCCCTCAAAGTATTCGAAAGCGTCATCATCATTGAAAAGGGTCTGTGTAAAACATACACCGCTCTCGTCATTTGCCATAGGATGTTGGCTCCAACTTGTACGAATGTAGAAAAAACGTAAAGTGCGTCCATTTTGTGCCTGCACCTCGGTCACCTCCTGCAAATTCTTATCATAGATATTCGCTTTAGCGTCATCATCTGTTATCAGGGAAATATATCCCTGACCTTCTTTGGGGAAAGCTACCATCTTATTTAGTCCTCCAAGAATGGCGGATTGTGTAAAGCCGTCGGCCATGGCCGGAACGGCTGCTGCGCAAGCCATCGCGCTCAAAAGAAATTTGTAGAAATTCTTCATAATTGATTTATTGGTTTGTCTTAGGCAACCCTAATAAGACTTATTTTCTCCGGGACGCAGGTCGCCATGCTTTAAAGCAGCGCCCCTTATCATTTTCTCTGGCAAATTTACCATATTCCTCCGAATTTCTTTTTTCCGTTAGTTTTATTTTTTTTTTTTTGCTTTTATTTGCAATTATAGCAGGTTCCAAAAATAACTCGCCCATCCTCTCGAAAGTCTGCCAAGTGTATTGTCAGAAATCTGCCAAATGTATTGTCGGAAATCCACCAACAACATGGTTTGACTTTGGATTTTATCGGAAAATAGGTATTTTTAACTTTGGATTTTATCTAAAAATAAGTAATTTTGACTTTGGATTTCGTCGGAAAATGAGTGATTTTGACTTTGGATTTTGTCTAACTAATTAGTTTTTAGTTGGTTAATATGAATATTAAAAATGTGATATGAAAAACTTTGGCATGATATTCTTAGTAATTCTTATCAGCTGTGTGGCTTGCACAAAGCAGCAAAAAGCACAGGAACCATCAATCGAGGAGATGCTGCATGGGCGGTGGGTAAGTGTGAGTGGCGGCGAGAGGATCGAGGGGAAATGGGTGGCCGATAGCGGCGATGTGGCAGGGAGCTGCATCATGGAGTATCGGCCGCAGGGTGAGGTGTCGTGCTACTGGGTCGACCCAGACACAACCACTCGCATTGACTACAATTACACCATAGATTCAGCCAAAAAGGACATCATCAACACATACCAAACCCATCACATTGAAGAGCTTACCGATTCCACCCTGTGGATAACCTACGGCATGGGCGTCACGGCCGAGGGCGATACTGTCCACGGCGAAAACTGGATGAAATTCAAGAAAGATTAGACGCAGTTCAGTCCTCCAGGCCGTAGGTCAGCGAGGTGACTACGCGCACATTCTTGATGTAGGGGGTGTAGGGATCGCGGTCGGTGATGGAGAACTGTCCCTGCTGGGCGCTCTGGATCTTGCCTATCTTGCTGCCGCTGTCGTCGGCAAACTTCTGGGCTGCCTCGCGCGCATTGTGCGTGGCCTCGGCTATCATGTCAGGCTTGATGTCGTTGAGGCCGGTATATTCATAGATCGTAGTGTATTGGTAATTGTCAACCTGGATGGCTATGCCTTTCTTCATAAGCTGGCCCTGCTCGTTGATCAGGCGTCGCACCAAATCCACCTGGGTGGAGGTGACGGTTATCACCTCGGTCGAGGCATAGCGATACATCGAATTGTTGGCGCTGTAGGGATTTGCCTGGCGGTCATCGACAGCCGGAGCATTGATAGAGATTTCCTCCTCGCCTATGCCATTGTCCTTAAGGAAAGCGATGATAGTGGCATTGTTTGACTCCACATTATTGTAGACATTCACCAGGTCGTTGCCGAGCACTTGATACACGATGGGCCAAGTCACCTTGTTGGCCTGGACCTCCTTTTCGGCAAGCCCGCGCACAGTGACCACGCGGTCGCGATCAGCCACCTTGGCGATGCCGCTGCGCAGGCACAAGCCCAAGGCCAACAGCCCCAAGGCAATCAACAGAGCAGGAATAAAATTGCGTTTCATAATGGGTTCGATAGATTTTAATGAAAAATTACTTAGTAAAAAAATTCATGACTGAGGGCCTACACCCCGCAGCCATAGTCATTGGCAAAGTTAATAATAATTTCCCAATTAAAGAAATCTAATTTTCCCGATCGAGCCATATATATGTTACAAAAGGGGACAGGTTGCCCCGAGCGTTCTGAAACCGCACAAGCATAACTAATTATAAATCAAAGAATTTAGAATTTGTTATATAGAAGGCACTTTTTGTAACATTTTTTTGATAACCAGCCCCCTCCTCTGTCCTCTGCGGGACAGGTGGGAGGTGAAAAGTGTTACAAAAAGTGCCTGTCCCCATTTGTAACAAAATTGGGCGGAGGACCGATGCGAGGGAGGGATTGGCAATTTTACGTCAGAGGTTGACGAATTTGCGATTTTTTGAAAAGTCGAATTTTAACTTAACCATAGCGGATCAAACTTACTTTTTGGTATATTAACATTTTGTCTATCTCAATAATCTGCAATGCATTGGACAATTTGTTAACTTACCTGAGTGATTTACCGAGCGTCGGAGTGTGGGGAAAATGATAGTAACTTTGCGATGTCGAAAGACCCAACCATTTATAAAAGGAAATTCTAAATCATTCTTTAACTAATCATTTTCACACCAATGAAGAACTGTAAAAAACTCTTCACACAAGCTCTCTTCACACTGGCAATGGTGTTGATGGGTTCGATTAGCGCATGGGCGCAATCAGCCATCACCGGCACAGTGGAAGACTCAGCTGGCGAGCCTATCATCGGAGCGTCGGTAATCGTTAAGGGTCATCAGGGCGGTGTCAACACCGACATTGATGGCAATTTCCGCATCTATGCCAACGACGGAGCCACCTTGGTTATAACCTCAGTTGGCTACAAGACACAAGAAGCCAAGGCTCAGGATGGCATGAAGGTCATTCTGGTCGAAGACAACGCGCTTCTCGACGAAGTGGTTGTGATTGGTTACGGCCAAGTTAAGCGCGGCGACGTCACCACGGCAGTGAGCTCAGTAAGCGACAAAGAGCTCGCCAATCGTCCGATCGTGAGCGCAGCTCAGGGTATCCAAGGCAAGGCCGCCGGTGTCAACGTAATGAGCCCCAACGGCAGCCCGGGCAGCGCACCCCAGATCCGCGTGCGCGGTACCACATCAATGAATGGCGACAACGCTCCCCTCTATGTAGTGGACGGTGTGCCTGTCGACAACATCAACTTCCTCTCAGCCAACGACATCGAGAGCATGCAGATCCTCAAGGATGCCTCATCGGCAGCCATCTATGGTAGCCGCGGTGCCAACGGCGTAGTGCTCATCACCACTAAGAAAGGCGAAAGCCAGAACGCCAGCATCTCTCTCAATGCCTACTACGGTTTCACTCATGTCGACAACAAGATCAAGCCTCTCAACACCGACCAGTATCGCGAACTCATGGAGGAAATCGGCATGGTATCAATTCCCGACGATCTGACCGACCAGACCAACTGGTTCGACGAAGTGTTCCACACCGGCCAGACCCAGAACTACCAGGTATCAATCTCGCAGTCAGCCCAGGCCTTCAACTACTACCTTTCAGGAGGCTACACTAAGGAAGACGGTACTATCCGTGGCACAAGCTACGAGCGCTACAACTTCCGCGCCAATGTCAACGGCACCATCCGTCCTTGGCTCGACATCAAGGCCAACATCAGCTATAGCGACTATACCAGCAAGGGCGGCATCATCTCTGGCAACGGCGGCAGCCGCGGCGGTGTGATCCTCTCATGCATCCAGACTCCCACCTATGCTCCCATCTGGGATCCCGATGAGCCCGAGCACTACTACAACAACTTCTACGGCGTAAGCGGCCTCACCAACCCTGTCGACAACTTGGCACGCAGCAAGTACAATCGCAGCAAAGAAAACCGCCTCATCGCCAGCGGCGAACTCCTCTTCCACATCATCCCCGGCCTGAATCTGCAGAGCAAGTTCACCATGGACCGCCGCAACGCCATGTCAACATCATTCCTGGATCCCATCCACACCACCTATGGCCGTGAGCAAGGCGGTACCGGCAGCGACAGCCGCAACCAGAACACAGTGCTCACATGGGATAACGTGCTCAACTACAACCTGCAGCTCAAGAAGCAGACCATCGACATCATGCTCGGTACATCATGGACCGACAGCGACTATCGCAACAACTGGATCAACGGCTCATACTTCCGCGACGACCAAATCCAGACCCTCAACGCAGCCAACAAGATTGGTCTTGGCGGTGCCGGATCAGGCGCAAGCGAATGGGGCATCATGTCATATTTCGGCCGCGTCAGCTACAACTACGACAGCCGCTATCTGA
The DNA here is from genome assembly GCA_964440745.1 of uncultured Bacteroides sp. Classification (GTDB taxonomy): domain Bacteria; phylum Bacteroidota; class Bacteroidia; order Bacteroidales; family Muribaculaceae; genus CAG-873. The sequence goes on along the minus strand of CAYTXF010000102.1, from coordinate 2,565 downwards.
TCAGCGCCAATGTGCGTATTGATGGCAGCTCAAAGCTTCACCCCGATCATCGCTGGGCCACATTCCCCTCAGTGTCAGCAGCATGGCGCACAAGCCAAGAAAAGTTCATGCAGGACATCGACTGGCTTACCGACCTTAAGATCCGCGCAGGCTGGGGCCAGACCGGCAACCAGGGCGGCGTAGGCGACTATGCTTATCTGCAGCGCTACGGATTCAGCTACATCGAATGGTACAAGACAGCCAGCGAAGGCGACACATTCGACTATGCTCACGCTACCCCGAGCCTCTATCAGAGCAACCTCCGCACCAAGGACCTCAAGTGGGAACGCACCACTCAGACCAACGTAGGTATCGACTTCTCAGTGCTCAACGGCCGCTTGACCTTGAATGCCGACGCTTATTACAAGAAGACCACCGACATGCTGATGTGGGTGTCACTCCCCAGCGGCGCAGCTGCTGCCAGCTCAATCCAGCGCAACGAAGGCGAAATGAGCAACAAGGGTATTGAATTCGCCATCACCAGCCACCAATTCGAAGGCGCTTTCGCTTGGTCAACATCTTACAACATGTCGTTCAACAAGAACAAGCTTGACAAACTCGCCCTCCAGCAAGTTTACTACGCAGGTTCTACCAACGATTATGTCAACGAATCGCCCGTGCGCAACGAACCCGGCGGACCTCTTGGCCGCTTCTACGGATACATCAGCGACGGTGTTGATCCCGAAACTGGCGAGCTCATGTATCGCGACGTCAACGGCGATGGCCGCATCTCATCTTCCGACCGCACTTACATCGGCGACCCCAACCCCGACTTCACATTTGGTATGACCAACGACCTCTCTTGGAAGGGCTTCAACCTCAACGTGTTCATCCAGGGCTCTTATGGCAACGACATTCTCAACGTGGGTCGCATGGAGACCGAGGGCATGTACAACGGCAACAACCAGAGCACACGCGTGCTTGACCGCTGGAGAATTCCCGGACAGATCACCGATGTGCCCAAGGCAGGCTTCGACATGAAGACTTCGACATACTTCGTAGAGGACGGCAGCTATCTGCGCCTCAAGAGCGTAACACTCAGCTATGATGTGAAAGGCGGATGGATGAAGCGCGCCGGCATCAGCAAGATCCAGCCCTACTTCACCGCTACCAACCTGCTCACCTGGACCAAGTACAAAGGCTACGACCCCGAGGTCAACCAGTACGGCGACAGCGGTACAGTGCAAGGCATCGACTACGGCACATATCCTCAGAGCAAGAGCTTCATCTTCGGTATCAATGTTGAATTCTAATGCCAACTACTAACAATGAAAACTTCTAAAATCTTCAAATATGCCCTGATGGGCACCTTGGTCGCTGGATTTTCAGCATGCTCGCTTGACTACGACCCAATCGACTGCTACTCCGACGTAACCATTCCCCCTACAGAGGATGAAGAGACCTCGACTCGCTTCACCAGCAAGAGCGATGTGGAGTCTTACCTCACCAGCAACATCATCAACATGTGGCACGACAACCAGGAGAACTGGTATCTCGATCTGGAGCTTATCTCAGAATGCCACAGCGACAACGCATATGCCGGCACCACCGGCGCCGAAGTTGTGCCTTACGAAGACAACTCGATCGAAGGCTCCAACTCAGTGCTTGAGCGCGACTGGAACGGCTTCCTGAGCCGCGTGGCCACCTGCAACGTGCTGATCTGCGAAGTCGAGAACACTCCCGGCCTTAGCGACAGCGAAATCAAGACCTACCAGGCACAGGCTCGTCTGATGAGAGCCATGCAATGGTTTGACATGGCACGCTACTGGGGCGACATCCCCGTGATCACCACTGTGGCCGGCGACATCACCGAAGACAACATCGAAGAGAGCTATTTCGCTTACTTCCCCAAGCAGAGCACCGAGCAAGAAGCCTATGAGGCCATCGTGGAAGACCTCAACTTCGCAGTGCAGTACGCTCCCGACAATGCCGGCGACAAGAGCCAGCTTACCAAGGAAGTGGCCATGGCCATGCTTGCCAAGGTATATGCCGAGAAGCCCCTCCGCGATTACAGCAAGGTCATCAGCTATGCTGACCAGCTTGCCAGCCGCGGCTATGGTCTGGTCGACGATTTCAGCGACCTCTTCGCCCTCAACGCCGACGGCACCAACTGCAAGGCACAAAACACCAAGGAGACCATCTACGAGGCTCACTACGTATCGGGCTCAGGCAGCTGGGTAACCTGGATGTTCGGCCGCGACGAACTTGACTGGGACAACTCCTTCTCATGGGCTAAGTGGGTGACCCCGAGCCGCGACCTGATCAACCTGTTCACCTCGCAGGGCGACAACGTACGCTATCCGCAGTCAGTAGTATGGCGCGACTGCACCTGGAGCAACTACTACCCGATGGACAACTACGCATTCATGTACAAGTGCCGCAGCAACCTGAGCAACATCATCAAAATGCGCTATGCCGACATCCTGCTGCTCAAGGCCGAGGCCCTGATCATGACCGACCAGCTCTCAGCCGCTGCTGACATCATCGACACAGTGCGCGCTCGCGCCGGTCTGGGCAAGCTCTCCA
>CAYTXF010000101.1:0-10100 GCA_964440745.1 uncultured Bacteroides sp. | reverse complement strand
GACCGAAGTTGAGGGAGTTGCGGGTGCGTCCGAAGCGGTAGCGCACGCCTATCACATACAGCCACTGGATGTCCCAGCTCTTTGCCATCTGAGTTTGCATTTCAGCGGGCTTGCCAAGAGCTGTGTTGAATCCGAAGCCAAGGCCGCCGATGATGGCATCCCATTTCTCTGACCTGCTGCTCAGTTTCACCACCTCGATGCAATCATCCCACTCGTCCTTAAGGCTTTTAATGCCTTTGCCCTGGGTGGTGCGTGTCACGCGGTTCTTTTCCAGAGTCTGGTCGTAAGAAATCGATTGATTGGGGTCGCCATTGATACCCATGAGGGATATGGTCACTTTATCGCCATGATGGGTGACCATCACGCTGTCGACGGGCACGTTGGCTACGATAGTGTCGGTCGGCATAGCTGCCTTAGCTGAAATTGCGGCCATTGCCATGGCTGCCATTGCATATATGATTTTCATAAAGTTCAATTTTGAAATGTTGAATTAGGAGGTTAAAGAATCAGAAAATCAGGTTGATGCCTGCCGACAGAGACTTGAATTTGGGTCCGTAACCGTCGCGGAAGCGCGAGCACGGATTATATTTCACATAGGCTCCAATCGAACCCACCCAGCCCACAGTGAACATGAACTCAGGAGTGATGAAATTATACTCCAAATGCTTAAAGCTCTCTTTGTATTTGTCATCACCAATGCGGTAGGTGGTGGAGGCTTTGGTCCAGAATGGCCATATGTTAGCTATGGCTGAGAGCGAGAAGCCAAAATCATCGCTTATATGCTGAGTAAAGGTAAGGGGTAACAAGAAACTTGTCATGAAGATACTGCCCTCGGCTTTTGACATCTCCTTGGGAGCACTCTGCACAAGTAAGCGATGTCCGTCCTGAGTTAACATCCTGCCTTTTTTCAATTGGTACCAATTCAACTGAAATCCCACACCCAGAGACAGAGAGGTATAATTGGATGGCTGCCATTGAAAGGCGCACACGTCTTTGTAGCCCCATTCGCCACCCACCTCAAATCCATCAGGATTGTCTAAAAGCCAAGAGAATCCTATAAATATTGATCCAGAATAGGTGGTGAATACCTCGTGTTTCTTCCTTTTGGTGAACACAGGCTCCAGGTTCCAATCGTCGACGATTGAGTCGGATGCAAGCGTCTGATTATAATAGCGATAGTCAAGTCTCCCCTTGTCATTGAGGATCATCAGATTCACACCATCACCTGTGGAGGTAAGCGTCACATTCTTGGCATCTTTTACAACGGCCACAGTGTCAGCGGGTGCTTGGGCTGAGGCGGAAAGTGCCATTATGGCAAGGAATGGGGCAAATAATATTGAAAATAATTTATTCATTGTCATTTAGTTTTAAGCAGTTTCTTCACTTCTTTTTGGGTGGCACAGCCTTGGAGGTACATCAGTATGATTTTGTCTTTCCCCACAAGCGACTGGTTGAGGTAAAACAGATATCGGAATTCGCCATCATAAGGAGGCAGGTAATAGAAGGCGTAATAGAGTTTGCCGTCGCGATAGCTGGTCTCGCTGTCAATCGCCTTTTCGGCATCTTGGGCGAGCAGGGGTTCGATGACCTCGGCCTCGGAGGACCGGTTGCTGATGGTCAGTGACTTGTATCGGCTCAAATCGTAGGGAGTGAGCGATGAGCCATGTATGCTGGTGACCACAGCCTGCTTGTCACCGGTGTATTTCTTGCCGAAAAGTTCGTTGACGGCGAGGCCTTTTTGGGCAAGCGCCATGCCGACACAGGCCGCCAGCATCAAGCTGCACATTATTATTCGTTTCATATGCTGTAGGTTTTTGTATTCTTTCAGTCGTTATAGAAAGCCTCGCCCAAGGCAGAGAAATCGGCGTTGATCTGGGCTTGCACAGCCTCTTGGGCATTGCCCATGGCCTCCAGATCGTCCATCATGAATTGGAGAGCCAGTTCCGGGCTTTCCACGCGGTGGCCATAGGCGTAAGCCACGCAGTCGGGGGACGACGGCCTTAAAAAGGCGAAGGTGCACCCCAAGATTACAGCCGCCACGGCAGCCGCTCTTGCAGCAGTTGACCAGCTTGATCTGATAAAGCGGGGTTTAGCATTAAGGTCCGAGCCGCGCTTTTCAACCAATATTCCAAAAGCGGCCATTGCTACGCGAGCCTCGTCAGCAGCCTCGCTGTCGTAGGAAGGGTCGGCAAGCAGCGCTCTCAGCCTTTGCTCTTCAGCGGCAGTGGTCTCTCCTTCGAAATAGCGGTTGATCAGTATGTCTAAGTCGTGTGGTGTCATGAGTCTTGAAAATTTGAAAGTGTTGAGGAAAAAGAGTCTATTTGAGGTTGCGGTATAGTTCGCGTATGGTCTTTCGCGCTCGGCTTACGATCATGCGCACATTGGCCTCGGATATGCCATAGAGGTCGGCCAATTCAGCGTATTCGTAGCCATGCATCTCTCGGCGCATAAGCAATTCGCGGTCGCGGGGCGAAAGATAGCGGTCGATCAGCGATTGCACGGTGTCAAAGAATTCGTCGGCATCCTCCTGGGAGGCTTGGCTTTCGCTTAGGTCCTGGGTTCTCTCGGCCAGGTCGAGAGCGACGGCGGCATTGACTGGGGCTTGGTCGCGGCGCCGCAGAATGTCGATGCTGGCATTGCGCACGGCAACGCGGCTGAGGGCCTGGGCTTGATCATCGTCGGCGATTTCTCGCTTCGCTGTCCATAAGCGCGCAAAGGCATCCTGCACGGCATCCTCGGCTTCGGCCCGATTGCCAGTGATGGCTGCCGCCTTTCCCAAGAGGGTGGCTCGCAGCTGAGTAAATGCCTTTGTGAGCGTCATGCTTCCCATCGATTTTGTCGCTGTTTTGATTTATACACGCAAAGTTAGCAAGGTTTGCAACACAAATCCCACAAAAAATCACTAAATTTGCATATTATTTCTCTCCCCCTAAGATTGAAAATTGTCACTTAACACTTTCATTCCATATGACGCCTTTCAACATGTTTCTTATTTTGCTGGCAGTGGTAGCCGGAGCCTTAGGATATCGCTCTGGCTTAATCAAACAAATAGGATCCATAGCCGGAATTGTCGCCGGCATCATCGCATGCCGCATCTTTGGCGACACAGTAGTGGCTTGGTGCCATAGCATCGCCGCTGAGGATACAAGCGATGTGATGCTTACCGTGGTGGCCTATGCCGGCATTTTCATTGTGGCTTATCTGGCTCTGCTGATGTGCGGCAGCCTGCTGCGCAAGATTGCCGAGGCAGTGCACTTAGGCATCATCGATCGCTTGGCGGGTGCTGCTTTCAAATTGTTGCTCTGGTTCTTTGTGCTTAGCATTGGCTTAAATCTCTGGTCGGTGTTTGTGCCAGGCCAAGCTCCCGAGGGCGAATGGGCGCAGCGCGTGGAGCATCTCGCGCCCGTGGTGATGGGTACCGAGCCAGCAAGCGTGCTATATCAGAATCAGGAGCTCGAGAGCTGAAAACAATGAATGTCACTTATGCGTTATTTATTAGCATAATTAACCCCACAATCGCACCGATGCAAGAAGAAAAAAACAAAGATAAGGAAAAAGACCGTGAAGAAATCCTCAATGAAGCCACAGGAGATTACAAATACGGCTTTTATACCGACATTGACACTGATACCATACCCCCAGGCTTGTCAGAGGATGTGATACGCCTGATTTCCCATAAAAAGGGCGAGCCGGAGTGGCTGCTCGATTTCAGGCTCAAAGCATACCGGAAATGGATTACCATGAAGATGCCACATTGGGCCCATCTTAACATCCCGGAGATCAATTATCAGGCCATAAGCTACTATGCCGCTCCAAAAAAGAAGGAGGGCCCTAAAAGCATGGAGGAGGTGGACCCGCAACTTGTAGACACCTTCAACAAGCTCGGAATCTCTCTCGAGGAACAAAAGCATCTGGCCGGAGTGGCTGTGGATGCTGTGATGGACTCAGTATCCGTGAAAACGACCCACAAGGAAAAGCTCGCCGAACTGGGCGTGATTTTCTGCTCGTTTTCCGAGGCGGTGCGCGACTACCCCGACTTGGTGAGAAAATACCTGGGCAAGGTGGTGCCTTACACCGACAACTTTTTCGCCGCTCTGAACTCGGCTGTGTTTAGCGACGGGTCATTTGTGTACATCCCCAAGGGAGTGCGCTGCCCCATGGAACTGAGCACATATTTCCGCATCAATGCCTCGGGCACAGGCCAATTCGAGCGCACTCTGATTGTGGCCGACGATGACGCCTATGTCAGTTATCTCGAGGGCTGCACTGCTCCGATGCGCGATGAGAATCAGCTCCACGCCGCCATTGTGGAGATCATCGTGGAAGAGCGCGCCGAGGTGAAATACAGTACCGTGCAGAACTGGTATGCCGGCGACAAGGAAGGCCGAGGGGGCGTGTACAATTTTGTGACCAAGCGCGGCCTGTGCCGAGGCGACAATAGCAAGCTCTCCTGGACTCAGGTTGAGACGGGCAGCGCCATTACTTGGAAATATCCGGGATGCATCCTGGCAGGCAACAATTCGATTGGCGAATTCTACTCGGTAGCCCTCACCAACAATTACCAGCAGGCCGACACGGGCACCAAGATGATCCACATCGGCAAGAACACCCGATCCACAATAGTGAGCAAGGGCATCTCGGCCGGATTCAGCCAAAACAGTTATCGTGGCTTGGTAAAAGTGACCCCAGGAGCGGAAGGAGCTCGCAATTACACCCAGTGCGACTCGCTTCTGCTCAGCGAGACATGCGGCGCGCACACTTTCCCGTACATTGACGTGCTCAACGACACGGCCGTGGTGGAGCATGAGGCCACAACCTCGAAAATATCCGAGGACCAGCTATTCTATTGCAATCAGCGCGGCATCCCCACCGAGGAGGCGGTGGGCCTGATCGTCAACGGATACGCCAAGGAGGTGATGAACAAGCTCCCCATGGAGTTTGCCGTTGAGGCTCAGAAATTGCTTTCAATCTCATTGGAGGGAAGCGTGGGATAACCTTCATGCCAATGCTAAAAAGAAAATAATAAAAAGATGGAAGATATAATGCTAAAAGTCACTGACCTGCGAGCCGGCATCGGTGACAAGGAAATTTTGAAAGGTATCAACCTATTGATCCGTCCGGGCGAGGTGCACGCCATAATGGGCCCTAACGGGTCGGGCAAAAGCACGCTTTCGGGCGTATTGGCAGGCGATCCCAAATTTACTGTTTATGGCGGCTATGCCGACTTCCATGGCGTGGACCTGCTGGCACTTTCGCCTGAGGACCGCAGCCACGAGGGCCTTTTCCTTTCCTTCCAATATCCCGTGGAGATTCCGGGAGTGTCGATGGTGAATTTCATGCGCGCGGCAGTAAATGCTAAGCGCCAGTATCTGCATGAGCCTCCGCTGAGCGCAAGCGAATTCCTGAAGATGATGCGGCAGAAGCGCGCTATAGTAGAGCTTGACAACAAGTTGGCTTCGCGATCGGTCAACGAGGGTTTCTCGGGCGGAGAAAAGAAGCGCAACGAGATTTTCCAGATGGCTGTGCTTGAGCCCAAGCTTTCAATTCTCGACGAGACCGACTCCGGCCTCGACATCGATGCTCTGCGCATAGTGGCTGGCGGTGTCAACAAACTGCGCACCGATCGCAACGCCACCATCGTGATTACCCACTACCAGCGACTGCTCGACTATATCAAGCCTGACTATGTGCACATCCTCTACAAGGGTCGCATAGTGATGTCGGGAGGTCCTGAGCTGGCTCTTGAACTCGAGGAGCGCGGCTATGACTGGATCAAAGAACAAAATGACTGATGCCATGGATGCCCTCAAGCAATATGTCGACCTTTATGCTGAAAATGCGGCCCTTCTGCAGAGCCATGCTCCCGGCGTGCTCAACCGCCCCAGGGAGAAGGCTTTCGAGAGACTGACCGCTAAGGATGCCCGCTTGCCTCGCCGAGGCGACGAAGGCTTCCCGGCTTTGTCGGTCGAGGAAATGTTCGCCCCGGACTACGGGCTGAACATCGCTCGCAAGCAGTTTGGCAACGATCCTGGGGCCGTGTTCAAATGCGGCCTTCCCAACATAAGCACCCTGTTGGCCTTGGTGGTTAACGATAGCTTCTATGCCACGCCGGGCCTTCTGCGCAATCTGCCCGAGGGTGTGGAGATGACCTCGCTGGCACGCGCTGCCAAGGAGCAGCCGCAATTGGTGGAGAAGTATTATGATAAGCTCACGGATCATTCCGTAACGGCCGATCTCAACACTCTGCTGTGCCAGGATGGAGTGTTCGTGCGCATCAAGCGCGGCGTGCACCTCGAAAAGCCATTGCAATTGGTCAATGTCTTCAATGCACCCTTCCCCATGATGGGAGTCAGAAGGCTGCTGATAGTGGTGGAAGAGGGTGCCAGCGCCCAACTGCTGATCTGTGACCATACGGCCGACGAGAATCAAAAATATCTGGCAAGCCAGGTGGCTGAAATATACGTGGGGCGCGACGCATCGCTCGATTATTACGACTTGGAAGAATCGTCGCTCATCACGAGCCGCGTGTCGCAGGTGTTCGTAAGCCAGGATGAGAACAGTTCGTTCACATCCAATGGCACCACTCTCATCGGCGGCACTACCCGCAACAGTTATGTGATAGAGCATATCGCTGAGCATGCCCATACTTTGCTGGCCGGAATGGCTGTGGCTGCCGACAACCAGCTTGTCGACAATGCCACCTTGGTGCGCCACAACACTCCCAAGTGCCATAGCAACCAGATGTTCAAATACATCCTCGAGGACAAGGCTCAGGGCTCTTTCTACGGGCGTGTGCGCGTGGATGAAAAGGCAAAATACACCAATGCTTACCAGAGCAATCGCAATCTGCTGGCATCCACCGAGGCCCGCATGTACACTCGTCCGCAACTCGAGATCTATTGCGACGAGGTGAAGTGCAGCCATGGCACTACCATCGGCCAGCTTGACCAGAATGCCATGTTCTACATGCGCAGCCGAGGCATCCCCGAGGCTGAGGCCAGGATGATGCTCATGCAAGCGTTTATGGAGGATGTGATCGACACTGTGAAGATCGAGGCCCTCAAGACTCGCCTGCGCCAACTGGTGCAGTTGCGCCTCCAGGGCAAACTCGAGCATTGCAGCGATTGCAAACAATAGGATTTAGGGTTTAGGATTTAGGATTTGGGATTGACCCAAACACCAAATCCCAAACACCAAAACCTAATTAATTCTTGAATTATGGATATAGATAAAATACGACAGCAATTTCCCATCCTGGATCGCAGGGTCTATGGAAAGCCGCTGATATATCTCGACAATACAGCCACCTCGCAGACTCCTCAGCGCGTGGTGGATGAAATAGTGCACATGTACTACAACGCCAAGGCTAATGTGCATCGCGGGGTGCATACTCTCAGCCAGGAGGCAACAGATGCCCAGGAGGCTACGCGCGAGATGATACGCCAGTACATCAATGCCGGCAGCATCGAGGAGGTGATATTCACCCGTGGCACCACTGAGGCTATCAATCTGGTGGCTTCCAGCTATGGGCAGCTCTTGGAGAATGGCGATGAGATCATCCTTACCGTGATGGAGCATCACAGCAATATAGTGCCTTGGCAACTGTTAGGCACCCGCAAGCGCATAATGCTGCGAGTAGTGCCTATCAACAAGGTTGGAGAACTCGACCAGGAGGTGTATCGTTCGCTTTTCAACGACCGCACGCGCTTGGTGGCCATGTGCCATGTGTCGAATGTGCTGGGCACCATCAACCCCATAAAGCCAATGATAGAGGAGGCTCATCGCCGTGGGGTGCCTGTGCTTATCGACGGCGCTCAGGCTATGCCGCACATGCGAGTGGATGTGCGCGATTTGGATGCGGACTTCTACGCTTTCTCGGCTCATAAGATGTATGGGCCTACTGGTGTTGGCATCCTGTATGGCAAAAAGGCGATGCTCAAGATGATGCCCCCGTATCAGGGTGGCGGCGAGATGATTGCTCACGTGAGTTTCGAGGGTACTACTTTTGCCGAACTGCCATTTAAGTTTGAAGCGGGCACTCCTGATTATGTGGATATCGCTGCTATGCGCAAGGCCATTGAGTTTGTCCAGGAGTATGGCATCGAGAATATTAATGCTCATGAGGAGGATTTGCTAAGATACACCACCGAGCGCCTTCTTACCGACATCCCGGGAATACATATCTATGGCATGGCCCCCCAGAAATCGGCTGTGATTTCTTTCAATCTCGACTGCGCTCACCATTACGATGTGGGCATGCTGCTCGATAAGATGGGAGTGGCCGTGCGCACTGGCCATCACTGCGCCCAGCCGCTGATGCATGCCTTGGGCATCGAGGGATGCGTGCGCGCTTCGTTTGCCGTGTACAATACCCGCGAGGAGGCCGACGCTTTCATCGCCGCTCTCCGCCGCGCCCACGACATGCTCTCGTAACAGATTAGGTCTCAGATAGGCTAATAATAACAAAAAATAGGCGCCTTTGGCGCCTATTTTTTGTTACATCTTTTTTGATGGTAGCGGGACTGAGAATTGAACTCAGGACCTCCGGGTTATGAATCCGACGCTCTAACCGACTGAGCTATCCCGCCATTGCGAGTGCAAAGTTACAGCTTTTTTCCGACTTTCCAAAATTTTTTCGAGAAAAATTCCGATTTTATTGAAAATGTGGGGAAATCGGGGCTGCAGCCTTTGCTTTATTGGTCGGCCTCGGTGGGATGTTTGAGGTAATATTGCTCCAATATGGGCTGCAGGTTGAAATAGTAGGTGTCGGGCGAGTCATCTTTTTTCTTTGCCACTTTCACCACTTCGTAGTAGGGCTCCTCGAATTGTGTGCTCTCCACTTTTATGCCAGAGATGTTGAGGAAGTCAAACTCATGGCGCGGAAACACCACGATCCAGGCGTTCTCGGGATCATGGCCAGTGCCCGAACTGGCTATGGTCAGCAGCAGATGGTTGAGCTTGTTTTTCCAGATTTTGGCCAGGTTAACCTTCTTGTTCTGCTCATACACGAAAATCAGGTTTTTGAGCTGTTGCAGGTCAAGGGGATTGTCCTGTATGGCGGCGTAGGCATAGCGCTGCATGTCGTCGCGCTGTTGGCGAGTGTGGGTGCTCTGATAGTAGAGGGGCTCTATTTCTTTGAGTTTGGCCTCGTCGTAGGCGGGGCGATAGGGGTCGTAGTCTTCCTGGAACAGTGTGCCGTAGTAGAAGTATTGGAAGTCTTCATTGGTCATGACTGTGTCATTCTTTATGAATGCCTCCAGGAGCTTTGGATAATAGAATTTAGAATTCTCGTCGGTCGTGGCCTGCTTTATTTTTTCGAGGTCAGGACGCTGCACTACTGGCTTTTCGGCGGCACTTAACCCCATGGCCAGCAGGCTCAATATGGTAAATATGATGGTTCGCAATGCTATCAATTTGAAGATTCCTTAATACAAGCGCGCTTGCGCGCACACTTAATTTGGATTTATGGGGCTTGGAAAGGTTTAAATTTTCTCTGTGTTAAATAATTTAAAAAACCGGATAATCGACAAATATTCCAAAAAGTTGGAATAAAAGTCGGATACCATTAAACCGCTGTGTCGGTTTTCAGTCAAATAAACAAAGAAAAAATTATTAACAATTTAAAATTAAAAGTCATGAAAACCAAGAGCATAATCATCGGCGGTCTTGTAGGACTTCTTCTCCTGAGCCCCATCAGCGGATATTGCAGCAGCTTCTTCTCAATCTCAATCGGAAGCGACGGAGTGAACATCACCACCAACTTTGGCACCCCCGGCTACAATCCAGTGCCACTTCCTCCCAAGCCGGAGCCCAAAAAGCCGGAGCCCAAGAAACCAGAGCCAAAGAAGCATGACAATAAGAAGCCTGACAACAAAAAGCCCGGCAACAACGGCAAGCCCGGCAACAACCAGCCCGGTGGAAATCAGCCCGGCAACAATCAGCCCGGTGGCAACAACCCATCAAAGCCCACCACCGGCGGCAACGGCACCCACAATCCCACCGGCCGTGGAAAATAATTGCAGCGACGATCTAATCAATTTTGCATAGATCAAAAAAGGAGGCTGCGCCAAAGATGCCCAGATCTTTTGGCGCAGCCTCTG
>CAYTXF010000100.1:0-10588 GCA_964440745.1 uncultured Bacteroides sp. | reverse complement strand
ATCATTATCATTAACAGGTCTTTCTATTCGTTTATTCTGAACAGTAGTGACAGTTAGCACCGGTACGTGCTTAATGATTTTAACACTCTGTTGTAGAGCATCATCCCAGACTGTATGGAATACACGTTCGGCTGTTTTCTTAGTGTGAATGCAACCACACTTTGGGCAGGCGAAATTATCAAGCAGTTTCTTCTGGACATGGTCTATTGCAGCATTCCAATAGGTAAACTCGTGACCACAGTTTTGGCAGCATATAACCTCACTCCAAACCATACAATTCAGTTTGCCCTTACGGCCATCTGTTTCAATGGTTTCATACATCCAACCATATTCTTCATCTAATTCTTTGAATATGCGTTCAGCCTCAGTCTTGAAGAGTTTTGTTTGTGGAGAATTATTGTAATTGTAAGCAATCATCGTAGCATAAGGCGATAAATCTCCACAAATAGCATGACGAACACCTACTTGAGCATCCGTTTCTCCTAATGCTCTCACCTCTTCTGCATTCCCACATAGGTTTGCTGCTACACCAGTCATACCTGTGCCACAAAAACCATCGAACACCACATCTCCAGGCTGAGTGTAGTGTAAGATATATCGCATAATGGCTGGGTGTGGTACCTTGGTATGATAGGTATGTGCTACATAGACAGGATTGTTCTTTCCTTCACTTACATCGCTTGCATAAGGTGCCTTAACCTCAAAGTCTGCACTTCGTTTGCCTTCGACTTCAAGCTGTTTTTTCTCCTTTTCCCACTCAGCAATGAAGTCATTCAACCAGGGGTTGGGGCAAGCTGTGTAATATGGAGGGTCTGAAAGGGCGATGATGTCATCATCCTCTCCGATTGGGAATCCTTCAATTTTACGGAGCTCGGGAAGGCGACGACGAAGCTCGGCACGGAAATATTCGCGTCGTTCATCGTCGTTGGCAAAGGTTTGCCCAAGAACTGTTACAGGACCAGATTTTGCTTGGGAAGTTTGTTCCATTTGAAAATCTTCTTCTCCGAACAGTGATTGTTGGGGGTTATCTTTATTCATTGTCGTTTTCATTTAAGCGGAAGATAATACGCACTTTGTCTTGGGGAGTTGAGTCACAGAGTTTCAAAATAAGGAGATCCATCTTATTTTGAAACTCTGAGGGGGTCATAGCATGTTTGAAGTTCTTGTTGAGGAGTTCGGGTGTGATAACCACTTCTTTAAGATCTTGGGAAACATGCTTTACAAACTCGATTACTGAGCGTGCCGAGTTGTCATTATCAATGGGCTCCATGTGACTAATGATGCGCATAGCATAGTCACGATCGCTTTGCGAAAGGAGAGAAAGCTGTTGTTGAATGTGTCCCTCTTGGAGGAAGTCAACAATATGTTGGCACCAATTCTCATATATAAGAGTAAGTTCCTGGCGTAATTCTGCAATACTCTTAGGTGACGGATTAGAGGTAATTGGTGAGAAGCCCGAAACCGGGCTGGGCATCGTTTTAATATCAGTCATAACAGAGGCTTCAGGAACGCGTAAACGCACAAAATCTGCCTTCCATGCAGAAAAAACACCAGGATTAATCACAGGACAATCACGTAGCGTAAGGCAAACCTGATATTCTGGTGAGTTGAGTATAGCATTACGCTCACCTTGTTGAAGTTCGCTAAGGCAAACCGCACGGTAACGCTTCAAATAGAAGTCTATATATTTCTGCTTTGTTTCAGTAAGAGAGGTTTCTAAAGCTTGAGCTTCAGCTTCGCTGCTTTCTACTGGATTAAACTCAAGAGATCCTTCAACCTGACGCTCGATTTCATCCATTAGCTCACCTTTTGCTGGCACATATTGCTTGGCATTGGAGAGATATTTGATTAGACTGCTCAGGCGTTGTATAATCTCGTAACGTTCTGTGAGAGTATCTACTAATTTCTTTGTAGCCTCAAACTTACTAATGACTTCCGATGAGAACTGCAAGTTGCGTAACTTTGCATGCGAAGAGAAGCGGCTCATCTGATCGAAGAATCCTTTGAGGGCTGGCAACTGAACTACTTTAAGCTCATGCAGCATTTGCGGATCAAAAACTTGACGACCAGCAAGAGAAAGATTCTCAATAGAATTGAGAGTCCTTCCTTGGAAGGTGGCGATTTCAGCTGCAAGTTCACGAGAACGATTTACTATGATGGAATAGGTCTCTTCTTGATCGAGCTTTGAAGAGAGATCTTGTCCGTAGAATGCTTTGGTAATCTGACGCACAAGAGGAATGTTTATGCCCTGAGGCTTCTTTATGAGTATGAATTGAGAATAGGTGGCAGGTGCCACATTGCGGAGTTGATCAATGTTTGATGCATTGACGAGAGTGCCATTTTCAAGTTTTATTTCGATATGGCCGAGTTGCACCATTGTTGCCAAGACCACAAATTCAAGGTCAGCCTCAATATTGAAGTCGAGGGTGCGCCAAATCTTATTTTGACTATTGTGAACTGGACTCATAATCTCGTCACGATTAAGCAACGTTCTCCCCAGTTCTTCCATCTTATCAATAAGAGAAAGAGCATAATCGCAATGGTCGGCGGAAAGCTGACCTTGGTGATAGAGATTAAGCCCTGCAAGGAGAGACTCGCCATCAGGATTGGAAGACTCAGGCTTGATTATCTTAGCAAGAGCATTGTTAATGAAACGCTGGCGATTCTCATTGGTTATGACAAAGCGCGAAGCGGTAAACGAAGGGTATGCTGGCGATGCAGCTGAAAAAGCATCTTCAAGCACTGCACTTGCGACACCGTCAAATATCTCCATAAGTGGGGCTCCAGTGCCGGGAAGCGAAAATGAACGCAGAGATCTCGGTTCATTCCCATTATAGTAAACTTGGGTGACTTCGGCATAGCAGTCACGGAAAGCCGCATTGGCTTTGCGGAAAATCTGATCACGCTTTTCGAGGAATATAGGCTTTTGCTGGGTTGAGGCCGCGTTATATTCCAATGTGGCAGCACCATGCAGACAGATGAGATTTTTGCATTCATCACTGAGATTATTCATCACGAAGTAAACCTCATCAGAGTCGTGACCACGCTGCACATCAGTACGGAACACTGGCATGAATATCATATAGAAATGTTGTCGTGGATGAGTGGTTGACTTTTCATTTGGACCTCCGAAAAAGATGTAACCATCCCGAGTGATACGATGTGATTGCCATGGAAGCTCATGCTCATATATGTCAAATCCCGTACGGAAAGGATCGTTATCGATGGCAAGCATTTCTACCATAAAAGCGGAAAAAGCCTTATCCCTCATGGCTGGACTTAATGAGTCTGCGCGTGCCTTAATGATTTGGTCAGGGTTAATGCCTCCCTCAGTGCGAAGGGCATATTCCTCATTATCTTTCTTGTCAAAGTATTGACCTGATGTGGCTTTAACAATCAAGTCGGCGCAATTATCCACTTGATCAATAAGAAAGTCACGGTCATCCATAATAGGGAATGTGCAGCACAGGTCATCGGTAAGAGTCTCTGCCTTAGCTCCAGTCTGCTTATTGAGCGGTCCTTGCAGTATCTTGATTCCGCAAGCATTAGCAATGCGCTTAGCCAAAGGAATCTGTGAACGCATAACTCCTTCGAAATTGTTATCTATGCGGTCATGTATAAGTTTTACTGTATCGCTTACAACCTTGAAATCGGGCTCTACATCAAACCCCGTGACCATCATCTGCTCAAAGTATTGGTCGTAGGTTATCAGACCAGGCTCATTGGTAGGGATTTCCTGGTTTTTAATCTTGTTGAAGGCTGCGGAGATAGTTTTAAGAATCTCACGTTGAGCCTTGGCTATGGTGATTTTCTCAAAATTTTCAATAAATGAGGGATGCACAGGGAACAAGTCCACATATTTATCAAGATGACCATGCATATCAGCAAAATACTGAGTGAAGGGCTGGAGGTGTTCACGAATCCGAGCTTTCTGTTCATCACTCTTATCGAGCAAACGACGTTGCACCACGAAAGAAACATCGTCGCGACGGATAATGAGGTCGCGGAAACGGTCACGCACTTGGCGAAGGGCATTAGCGACAAACTGGAACTCACGAGCTGAATAGATCAATTCTTGAGCTCCAAACATAAACACAAACTTTGTACCATTGCAAGCCTGGCCCAAAGCTTGCAGTAATGGCAGTTGTGATGCAAGATTACCTTTCTCAGCACAACCTTTGAGATAGTGTAACATCTCATCAATGGCAAGAATAAAGCCTTTATCAGGATACTTTTCCTCAAAAGCTGCCATCATTTCACTTATTTGTTCCCCATAACCTTTAAGAGAATTAGGATCAAAGTGGAAATCGATGTCATGCTTTTCTAAGAATAACTGGATTTGGTACTTTACAATATCCCACAATTCAATATTAGAGGAATGTTGCAGTTCAAAACGCTGTACGTGGAATTTGCCTGCAATGGGAGCCATAATCTCACGAGCTCGGTCGTTCCGTATCTCTTGAAGGTTGTTCTCATTTTCTGCCACCAACTGTACTAAACTCATCAAGTGGGATTTACCGGTACCATAACTACCGATTATTTGAAGACCTTTTTGTTCCCTACTACCAAAAACCATATTTTTAACAAATTCCGGTATTACGGTCTCAAGGAAATAATCAGGATATACAAAATTGTGGAGAATATCCAACTGATAATCTCTTTCTGAGAGTTTGTCAAATTGGATAACATCAGTTATGGGTTCAAAATGGAGTATATCTTTATATTTCATGGCAAAATATTGTGTCTGAAAGGTCTATTATGTTTGAGGATTTTTGGGTGAGGAAGTAGAGTTTTTGATCTTTAATTGTTCCTGGCCATAGAATTATTATAAGGATATTACGTGACAGATCTTTAAGAACTGTACCAATATCAATACCAAGAAGAGGTTCAAATACAATGCCAAAATTACAGAGAGCAATAGCCTTTCCAAATGTATTGACTTGTTGAGCTGTGGATTGCACAGTCGAAATGAGTTTGTCATTAACTCGGACTTTTAATTCAGCTGGAGCGATTTGTGGAAGTCGTTCAATATATTCAGCAAGTATGCCACCTATATCAAGTATTGGAAAGTCGTTAGGTGGGACATCACCATTTACCACAACAAGGCGATACCTGGGCATGGTATCTAAAAATGTTTGTATGTGGGTCCAATTCATTATCTTGAAATTGATGGTTGATGTCATAAGAACATTTATCCGTTAACCCTCTAAATCGGCGCTTTTAGCGCCGATTTATAAATAGAGAGTCAAGTCAGATTGATTGTTAACGGGAATGTAATTTAGTTGTTGTATTCTTGCCAGCTTTTGATTTTGATGTCGGGGAGGGAGAGGGCGCAGAAGGCTTCGATGAAGGCTCGGGCCAAGCGGCTGTTGGTGATCAGCGGGATGTTGTGGTCGATGGCGTCGCGGCGAATGCGATAGCCATTGGTGAGCTCGCGGCGAGTCTGGTCCTTGGGGATGTTGATGATGAGGTCAAACTTATGCGCGGCAATCATATCCACCACATTGTTCTCACCCTCCTCGTCGGGCCATGACACCGGAGTGCACTCCACGCCGTTCTTGTTCAGGAACTCGGCGGTGCCTGCAGTGCCATATAGCTTGTAGCCATTCTTCACAAGATTTTGAGCCGGCTCTAAGAGTTGCACCTTGCCCTTGGCGCCACCTGATGAAATCAGTATGTTCTTCTCGGGCAAGCGATATCCGGTGGCAATCATGGAGTTGAGGATGGCCTCGTTCATGCTGTCGCCCAGACATCCCACTTCGCCCGTGCTGCTCATGTCCACGCCCAATACCGGGTCGGCATTGGAGAGACGGTTGAATGAGAATTGCGAGCATTTCACGCCAATGCGGTCAATGTCAAATTCGCTCTTCTCGGGGCGCGTATATGGAGCGTCGAGCATGATGCGAGTGGCAGTCTCGATGAAATTGCGCTTGAGGATCTTGCTTACGAATGGGAACGAACGCGATGCGCGCAGGTTGCACTCAATCACCTTCACCTCGCGATTCTTGGCCAAGAACTGGATATTGAATGGGCCAGAGATGTTGAGTTCGGCAGCGATGCGGCGAGCTATCTTCTTGATCTGGCGCACTGTGCTGAAATAGATGTTTTGGGCAGGGAACACCATTGTGGCATCGCCCGAGTGCACGCCAGCATATTCCACATGTTCGCTGATGGCATACTCCACGATCTCGCCCTTGTCGGCTACGGCATCGAATTCGATCTCCTTGGTGTCCTGCATGAATTGGCTTACCACTACCGGGAAGTCCTTGCTCACCTCGGTGGCCATGTTGAGGAAGCGTTCCAACTGCTCATCATCGTAGCACACATTCATGGCAGCGCCGGAAAGCACGTAACTCGGACGCACCAGCACGGGATAACCCACCTCTGACACAAATTCCTTGATGTCGTCGATGCTCGTGAGAGCGCGCCAAGCGGGCTGGTCGATGCCCAGCTTGTCGAGCATGGCTGAGAACTTGTCGCGGTTCTCTGCGCGGTCGATGTCGACCGGGCTTGTGCCAAGCACTGGCACTCCCTGGCGGTAAAGCTTCATGGCCAGGTTGTTGGGGATCTGGCCGCCTACCGATACGATCACTCCGCGCGGCTGCTCCAGATCGATCACGTCGAGCACGCGCTCCATCGAGAGCTCATCGAAATAGAGACGGTCGCACATGTCATAGTCGGTAGATACTGTCTCCGGGTTATAATTGATCATGATCGACTTGTATCCCAGCTTGCGGGCAGTGTTGATGGCATTTACCGAGCACCAGTCAAATTCTACCGAGCTGCCGATGCGGTAAGCGCCGGAGCCCAGCACGATCACTGACTTTTCATTCTTGTACCAATCTATGCTGTGAGGCTGCGGTTTGAGACAGGTCTTCTTCCACTCTTCGGTGGTCTTGGCATCGGCATTGGTAGGCTCTACTTCGCCTAAGTAGGTGAAATATAGGTAATTGGTGAGTTCAGGATGTTCGCCTCCCACAGTCTCTATTCGGCGCACTGTGGGCAGGATGCCGCGCGCCTTGCGATCGCGGCGCACTTCGAGGTTTGCCTTTTCCATGTTGCCCTTGGGCTTGAGCACAAAGCGGGCTATTTGGAAATCGCTGAATCCGGCAGCCTTCACCTGGCGCATCTTCTCATCGCTGATCTCTTCGAGCGAATTGTAGGTAAGGAGCTCATTCTTAAGATCCACGATGTTTTTCATTCTTTCCAGGAACCACTTGTCGATCTTTGTCAGCTCTTCGATGCGGTCCACAGTGTAGCCGTCCTCCAAGGCCTGGGCTATGGCGAAGATGCGAAGATCGGTGGGGTTGGCCAGTTCCTCGTCGAGGTTCTCAAAGCGCACATGGTCGTTGCCTACGAATCCATGCATGCCCTGGCCGATCATGCGCAGGCCCTTCTGTATCATTTCCTCAAACGAGCGGCCAATCGACATGATTTCGCCTACCGATTTCATTGATGAGCCAATCTGTCGGCTTACGCCCGCAAACTTTGTGAGGTCCCATCTCGGAATCTTGCAAATCATGTAATCAAGGCTCGGAGCCACATAGGCTGAGTTGGGAGTGCCCATTTCGCCAATTTGATCCAAGGTGTAGCCTAAGGCGATCTTTGCAGCCACAAATGCCAGGGGATAGCCAGTGGCCTTGGAGGCCAAGGCTGACGAGCGGCTTAGGCGAGCGTTCACCTCGATGATGCGGTAATCGCCTGTCTCGGCGTTGTAGGCAAACTGTATGTTGCACTCGCCCACGATATTGAGATGGCGCACACACTTCACACTGATCTCTTGCAAGAACTTCACCTGGTCGGCAGTCAGCGAGCAGGTGGGAGCCACCACGATCGACTCGCCGGTGTGGATGCCCAGAGGATCGAAATTCTCCATCGAAGCCACGGTAAAGCAATGGTCGTTGGCATCGCGAATCACCTCGAACTCGATCTCTTTCCAGCCCTTAAGGCTCTCTTCCACCAATATTTGCGGAGCGAATGTGAATGCGCTCTCAGCAATTTCTATGAATTTCTTTTCGTCGGGACAAATGCCTGAACCCAAGCCGCCAAGAGCGTAGGCGCTGCGGATCATCACCGGGTATCCAATGCTTTGGGCAGCCTTCAGAGCATCCTCCATATTGGTCACAGCATGGCTGATGGGAGTCTTCAGGTCAGCCTGGTCAAGCTTCTTCACGAAGAGGTCGCGGTCTTCGGTATCCATGATGGCTTCCACCGAGGTGCCAAGCACCTGCACGCCGTATTTCTCGAGCACGCCGTTTTTGAAGAGCTCGGTGCCGCAGTTGAGAGCGGTCTGGCCGCCGAAAGCGAGCAAAATGCCATCGGGGCGCTCTTTCTTTATGATTTCTGTGACGAAATGCGGTGTCACCGGCTGAAAATACACAGTGTCGGCAATTCCCTCGCTTGTCTGAATTGTAGCGATATTGGGATTTACCAACACTGAACTGATGCCTTCTTCACGCAGAGCCTTTAGGGCTTGCGAACCAGAATAGTCAAACTCGCCGGCCTGCCCAATTTTCAGGGCACCCGAGCCAAGCACAAGGACCTTGCTAAGTTTTGGTTTCATATTTGCTCTACTTCTGATTTTTCATGATTATTCTTTCTGAGCACAAAGTTACGAATAATCTCTCAATTATGCGTCGCTCGGCCCTCAAATAATCTGAAGAAAAAGAAGCAGGAGCTTTATTCAACCGTGACTGATTTGGCGAGGTTGCGAGGCTGGTCCACATTGAGGCCCTTGGCCACTGCCACATGATAAGCGAGCAATTGTAGCGGAATCACGCTTAGCAGAGGCACCAGGCAGTTTTCGGTGTTGGGCACCTCGATCACCTCGTCGGCTATCTTAGCCATTTCCTCATCGCCCTCAGTGACAATTGCTATGATGCGTCCGCCTCGGCTCTTCACTTCCATCATATTGCTGATGATTTTCTTGTGGAGCTTATGGTGAGTGGCCACGAACACCACCGGCATCTCGCTATCGATCAGGGCTATGGGCCCGTGCTTCATCTCGGCGGCAGGATAGCCCTCGGCATGTATGTAGCTGATTTCCTTAAGCTTGAGTGCACCCTCGAGAGCCACCGGATAGTTGTAGCCGCGACCCAGGTACAGGAAATTGTGGGCATATGTGAAGATGCGGGCCAATTCGCGTATGCGGTCGTTCTGCTCAAGCACCTTGTTGATCTTGTCGGGTATGCAGCCCAGTTCGCCAATCAGTGTGAGGTAGTCTTCCTGAGCGATTATCCCCTTGGCTTTTGCCAGGGCTATGGCAAGCATTGCCAGCACCAGCACTTGGCCGGTGAAAGCCTTGGTGGAGGCCACGCCAATCTCTGGGCCCACATGGATGTAGACGCCAGTGTCGGTGGCCCGCGCTATGCTCGAGCCTACAGCATTGACAATGCCAAAGATGAAGGCGCCCTTGCTCTTGGCCTTTTCTATGGCAGCCAATGTATCGGCTGTTTCGCCCGACTGCGATATGGCGATCACCACATCGCGGCTGTCGACTGTGGATCGGCGATAACGGAATTCCGAAGCGTACTCCACCTCCACAGGAATCTCGCAGAAGCTCTCGATCAACTGCTTGCCTATAAGGCCGGCATGCCATGATGTGCCGCAGCTCACGATGATGAAACGGCGCGCCCCGAGCAGCTGGTCCTTATAGTGCTCCACGGCAGAAAGCACCACCTTGTTGGGGAGCAAACGGCCGCGCATGCAGTCACGCAGCACCTCTGGCTGGTCAAAAATTTCCTTGAGCATGAAGTGGGGGAAACCTCCCTTGCTGAGCATGCCCAGATCGAGATCGATGGTCTGGACATTGGGCTCTACCTCGCTGTTAAGGATGGTGATGATTTTGAGCGGTTCGTCGCGACGAATCACAGCGATTTCCTCATCATTGAGATAGATTACCTGCTTGGTGTATTCGGCGATGGGCGAGGCGTCGCTGGCTATGAAGAATTCCTTGTTGTCCTGGCCGATGCCTATTGCCAAGGGCGACGACTTGCGGGCAACTATCAATTCTGATGGCTCATCGATATCGATCAGAGCGATGGCATAGGCTCCGATAGCCTGGTGCAGAGCCATGCGCACAGCCGACGGGAGGTCGCAATTGCGGCGCTCCTTAATATATTCGATCAGCTTCACCAATATCTCTGTATCGGTCTCGCTGTAGAATTTGATGCCTTTTTTCATTAGGCGCTCGCGCAATATGGCATAGTTCTCAATGATGCCATTGTGCACTAAGGCGAGTTTGCCGCTTTGAGAGACATGGGGGTGAGCGTTGGTTTCGCTCGGCACGCCATGGGTGGCCCAGCGCGTGTGGGCTATGCCCAAGGTGCCGGCAGTGTCCTTGCCTTCGGTGGCGCGCTCCAGGTCGCTGACCTTGCCCTTGGCCTTGTATACATTGAGATGACCATCGTGGAGCATTGCGCACCCCGCGCTGTCGTAGCCGCGATATTCCAGCCTTTTGAGGCCATTTATCAGTATGGGAAATGCTTCCCTATAGCCTATGTATCCTACTATTCCGCACATAATCTAATAATTAATAATGAATAATTAATTAGGGTGTAAAAAATTTGGTTCATATTTTTTGTTAGCC
>CAYTXF010000099.1:0-10625 GCA_964440745.1 uncultured Bacteroides sp. | reverse complement strand
TATGCTTGTGCGGTTTCAGAACGCTCGGGGCAACCTGTCCCGTGTCCACAGGAAATTTTTTTGAAAAAAGTTGGGAAAAAATTTGGTGGATTGGAAAAAAGGCCGTAACTTTGCAGTGCAAAAAGGAAAACAACCGATTGCCTTGTGGTGTAATGGTAGCACGTCGGATTCTGGTTCCGCCTGTGAGAGTTCGAATCTTTCCAAGGCAACAAAAAAGCCAAGCTCAAAAGCTTGGCTTTTTTGTTTTGTAACTCCGGCTCGGGGAGCCGGAGTTACAAAGATTATAGGCGGGTGAGGACGAGGCGGTCGATGAGGGCGTGGTTGGTGGAGAGATTCATGTTTTCATTTTCGGGGAGGTATTCGATGGTGATGGTGTGGGAACCGGCGGGAAGACGCATCACCAGGATGTTGGTGTTGCCCCAGTCGTTCCAGTTAGCCACGCCGCGATGCGGCATCACCAGGATGCCAGCCTTCTGGCCGTCAACGAGGATAGTGCGGATTGCGCACTTGTTCTCAGTATTTACCGGACCATTGCCATTGCTGTAAACCAGATGCAGAGCGTAATTGGCCTCAGCGGGAATTTCCACATCGATGGCGATGGGGGCTGTGTTATGGTCAACCTCCACAAATCCAGTGCCATGATAGCCTTCGAGCCGTTCTTTAGGCTGGTAAGCCACCTCTGAGGATGCCAAAGCGGTGCCTTCGCCCGGCATCTCCTTGATGATACTCGGCTGGTTAGACACGGGCTCAGAGATGAACGATGGCACGCCATTGTCAGAAACGCCCACCACGCAGTATTCGCCCGGCACGGTTGCCTCGTACTTGGTCTGACGAGTCTTAGCCACAAGCTTGCCGTCGCGCATCACAAGATAATGGCCGATGTATTCGATGGGATTCCATGACAAAAGATTGTTGACAGGCACGCCCTCGCCGTCGAGTTCGGGAGCATTGCTCAGAGTGGCGATAGGGGTAAGAGGAGCCTTAAGGTTAGGCTGCTCATTGACGCGCATATGCTCGAAATCATTGTTGGCCATGACGATTTCTATCTCATTGACACCCTTGATGGTTGTGGGCAGTTTAGGCTCTTGCTCCTTGCCATTGAGCTTGAATCTGGCGATGCGGCTGCCATATCCCGAAATCTTGATGTTGAGTTTGGCATCGCGATAAGTGAAATTGTCGAGAGTGCGGTCGCCAGCCAAAGCCTTCGGCACGAACGGACGGAATTCCAAGCCATCGACCTCAAAGTTGATGCCAAAGAGAATGCGGTTGGTAAGCGCCAGATTGCCCGAGAGACACCACAGCATGTTGCTCGAATTGAGTTCGGTAGCGATATCGCCATTGTCGAGGTTGAAATTCTCCTTGTTGGTGCAGAAGAGAGCCGCGGGTCTTACGATAGCTCCGATAGCCTGAAGCGTGCCATTTTCATTGCCCACCTTGGCATTTGCCAGAGCCCACATGGCGCCTACCCAAGGCCAGAGAGCATTGTTGTGGTAAGCAGGCATGTCAGCGATCTGCGGATAGAAGATGGCAGCTCCGAAGGGAGTGGTAGGATTGTTCTCCGTAATCGACTTCTGGCGGTCAGCCGGAGCGATGTCATAGAGGATTGAAAGCGACTCGCCAAGGGTTTCAGCACGAGGATTCATCACCATGTATTCGCGCCCGTAAGTATACATGCCGTAATATCCCTTGTCGGCGAGCCAGAAACGCTCGTTGATGTTTTCAGCAAGAGCATTGGCCAGGTCGCCAAAACGCTTGGCCTCTGCCAGATAAGCCTCCTTTTGAGCCTTCTTCACGCCCTTCATGGCGCTCAGCTCGGTGGCCATATTCTTGAGCACGTTCAGAGCGATGGCATGCACCATGTTGGTGCCCATGGCCTCTGACTGGTAGATGTCAGCGCATTGCATCCACTTGGGATAGCTCTGCTCGCGCCAGTCGATGAATGAGGTTTCGCCTCTTGCCACACCGGGCGAGGGGAGAAGCTCGATGCGAGCATCCTGGTCGGTAATGCCATAGTCAGTATACACAACCTCGAGGTCATCCTCCATCGAACGCTTGATCACCGGATAGCAGAATTCGATCCATTCGCGGTCGCCGAGCACCTTGTAGATCTCATAGGCAGCCACTGCCCAGATCATGCGGTCGGTGCTGA
The DNA here is from genome assembly GCA_964440745.1 of uncultured Bacteroides sp. Taxonomy (GTDB): domain Bacteria; phylum Bacteroidota; class Bacteroidia; order Bacteroidales; family Muribaculaceae; genus CAG-873. Next base: position 8,476 of record CAYTXF010000099.1, on the reverse strand, counting down.
TAGGCCAGGCGCCGCCGCTGCCGGTATCCTGAATGATGCAACCCCGAGCGTTAACCTTCTTGCGCAGCGAAATCATTGAGGCTTCGGGCTGCAGATAGGCCATCGACAGGATGATCGAGTAGCTGACGTCGCGAGTCCACACTCCGGCCCATTCCTTGCCGGTGCGCAGAGTGGTGTCAGGTTCTACGGCATTCACCATTTCATCGAGCCCCATGTTGTAGACAGCATCAAGCAGCGTATTTCCTGAGTTAAGCTGAGGATAAGAAGAAATATCATTCTTAAGAGTCCATTTCTTCTCAATAGGCATGAAGAAATGGGGCTGGGCGCCATAGTTGCTGATGATTTCATGAGCATTTGGCGCATAGGCTTTGTACTCGCCTTGCACGATTGAGTCGCCTCGCCATGCATAAGCCTTGGTCTGAACGATGTCTTGAGCTCCCATGGCAAATGGTATCAGGGTCATCAAGAAAACTAAAAGTTTGTTCATTATAGGTATTTGTTAGGTGTGAGAAAAATTGGCTATTATAAGGTGTCGAAGAGAGGCAGGGCTGTGCGCGAGGCTTGCTCGATGCGCTTGTTGCGCCAGCATTTGCGGCACACGGCCACATACAGATCGTTGCCTCCGATCTCTACCTGGTTGCCCTCCTCCATGAAGTCGCCATTGGCATCGAAGCGCGCATTGACAATGGTCTTGCGACCGCAATTGCATGTGCTCTTGATTTCATCGATTGTGTCGGCCAACTCGAAGAGCCGTCGCGACCCCTCGAACAAGCGGCTTCTGAAATCGGTGCGCAGTCCGAAGCAAATCACATTGCTGCCGAAATCGTCGACAATGCGCGAGAGCTGGTCGACTTGAGCCTCGGTCAGAAACTGCGCCTCGTCGATCAAGTACCAGTCGATCAATTCCAGCGACTCCTCATAGCGGGTTTTGGCCCATTCGTAGAGGTTGGTGTCGGGATAAATCCATTCGCACTCGCGCTCGATGCCGATGCGCGAACGTATCACCGGCTTTTCTTCGCGAGTGTCGATAATAGGTTTAAGACAAATGAAACTCAGCTTTCTTTCGGCAAAATTGTAAGCTGTGGCCAATAGGATGGCTGTCTTTGCCGAACCCATTGTGCCATAGCGGAAATATAGTTTGCCTCTGCGGTAGGAATTCTTTTTATCAATCATGGCAGTCAGTTGGGAACAAATGTTTGTTCTGAAATTCTGACCCCAAAGTTACAAACAATTTTTGAAATATACAACTAATCTCTTTCGCCCCATCTCGTGCGAAGCGGGTATCGGGTGGTATGGAAAAGGAGTCGCAGCGAGGTATTGTAGCTGAAATAAGCCCAAATCCAATTGATTAGTACAGACACCTTGTTACGCATCCCCAGGAGCGAAATCAGGTGCACGAACATCCATATCAGCCATGCCGGGAAACCCTTGAGATGCGTGTGGTTGAGGTCTGCCACAGCCAGATTGCGGCCGATGGTCGCCATAGAGCCCTTGTCATCATATTTGAAAGGCGTGGTAAATGACTCCTGATTGAGCTGCCGGGCCAGCAAGCGCGCCTGCTGTATGGCCACTTGGGCCAACTGCGGGAGGCCATGAGGGAAGTCTTCCGTTTCCATATAAGAGATGTCGCCCACAGCGAAGACATTGTCAAGGCCCTCTACGCGATTGAAATGATCGACCACAAACCGATTGCCTCGGCCGGGCTTTACGTCAGTGCCAATTAGTCGGAACGGCACGCCCGTGATTCCGGCTGTCCAGATAACAGACTCCGAGTAAATCTCTTGCCCATTGCTCAGCTTTACGATGAAATCCTCGTAACTGTCCATTTTCACTCCTAAGTGGACATCAACCAAAAGTTTCTTGAGGTATTGCTCGGCATTTTTGCTTGATTCCTCGCTCATAGTGCCAAGCAAGCGGTCAGTGCCCTCGAGCAGTATGATTTTCACCTCATTGGGGTCAAGCGAGGTGTATTCGCGAGGAATGATGTCGCGCTTCATCTCGCCTAATGCTCCGGCCATCTCTACGCCGGTAGGACCGCCGCCTACCACCACGAAACTTAGCAGCTTCCGCCTCAACTCCGGATCGCGCTTGGCCAAGCAGGCGCGCTCCAAGCGATCGAGGATATGGTTGCGTACACGCATGGCTTCGTTGGCGCTCTTTAGCGTGTACACATATTTGACCAGATCGGGATTGCCAAAGAAATTGTTGGTGCATCCGGCGGCGATTATCAGGTAATCATAGGGAAGAGTCTCAAATTGTGTGACTACTTCATGGCGCTCCACATTGATGGTTTGCACCTCGCCCATATGGTAGCGAGTGCCTTTGGCTTTGTCTTTCTGCATTTCGCGTCGGAGCGGAAAGCAGATATTGTCAGCGTCCAATCCGCATGAAGCTATCTGATAGAAAAGGGGAGGGAAGCTATGGTAATTGTTGCGATCCACCAGCACAATGTCAAATTTTTTCTTATCGAGATGCTTTACCAGGTTAATGCCAGCGAAGCCGCCTCCGATCACTACTATTTTTTTACGATTGTCAATTTTGGTTTCCATAAGTTAGTCTTTGGTCTTTAGTCTTTAGTCTTTGGTCTTTAGTCTAATGCTAAATTATTGAAAGTCTAATTTAGTAAATCAAGAAAAGCAGCCAATTTAAAATAATAACGTCTGGGGAAAAATAAAGTTGAGGGAGCTCACCAAGAGCTCCCTCAACCAAGTAAATAAAAATAAAGAAGTATAGTAAGGGATTAATCGATTTGCACTACAACATAGTTGCTGGTTGCCCAGAACTGTGCGGGATTGGTGATCTTCAGCACTTTCTGACCGCCTTCGTCCTCGATTACATAGCTGTCCTTAGGCTGAGCAGTGGTGATGAGCTTGGCCTTGGTAGAATGCAGAGGAATGCTGACGAGTGTACGTTTGTCGGCCTGGGTGAAGAAGCTCTTGTCAAAGTCGCTGGGCAGAATCTTGCTCTTGCGCAGGAAACCGCCGCCTTCGATGATGTTGTGCTCCTTAAGTTCCTTCTTGCTGCCGATGGCAAAATAGCAAGCATTGGCCAGATCCTCTTGGCGCACAGCCTCGGCCTGCGCCTCGTTGCGCTCGTCGGTCACGGTTTGCACATTGGTGAGCAGTGTGTCCACTTGAGCTCCAAGGTCAGCGATCTGCTGATTGGCAGCTGTAAGTTGGCTCTGCAGGTTATCGATTTCGGCAGTCTGATTGGCGATCTGGGTTTTCAGTGATTCGATGGTGGCCAAAAGCTTGGAATTGTTGGACTTAGAATTCTTTACCGAGGCCTCCAGCTCCTGGAGCTTTTTGCTGCGTTCGTTGAGAGTGGCGCGGATTGCATCGAGGTCATTCTTTACCTGAGCCTGCGACAGGTTTCCTTCGCCGCCGCTTGTATTGATGGCCACAATGCCCTCGGCATTCTTGATGTCGTTGGTAGTATTGATGATGTCATTCATCATGTCGAGCAGCTGGTCGCGCTCCTGGATTGCTTGCACAAGCTCTTCGTGAGTGGCAGCGGCGAGTGCTTTGGCATTTTCTGCCTCTTCCTTTTCCTTACTGTTGCCACAACCAGCCAGGCAAGCGGCGATAGTCAGATAAATAAGGGTCTTTTTCATAATCTAAATAGTTTGAAGTAACGTGGGGGTTATTCTGTCTTATACTTGTTTTGGTGTACTCGGGGGGCAGAGTCAATATTGCCTCCCACCACAATAACAATTTCTCCTTTTGGTTGGTTTTGGCTGAAGTGATTAAATAATTGCTGCAAAGTGCCTCGATGGGTGGTATCGTGCATTTTTGAGATCTCGCGGCTCACAGAGGCTGGGCGCTCGGGGCCGCACACCTCGATCAGTTGCTCCAGGGTTTTCACCAGGCGCAGGGGCGATTCGTAGAGCACGAATGTGCGAGGATCCTGTGCGAGGGTCTGCAGACGCGATGCGCGCCCCTTTTTAGGTGGCAGAAAACCTTCGAACACGAATTTGTCGCATGGCAGTCCGCTGTTGACCAGAGCCGGCACGAATGCAGTGGGTCCGGGCAAGGTTTCTACGGGGATGTCGCGATTGCGACATTCGCGCGACAGCAAGAAGCCGGGGTCGCTGATGCCTGGAGTGCCGGCATCGCTGATCAGGGCGATGTCCTCGCCGGCTTCGATGCGGTCGACTACAGCCGCTGCTGTCTCGTGCTCATTGAATTTGTGATGGCTTGCCATGGGAGTGGCAATGCCAAAGCGCTGCATCAGCACAGCGCTTGTGCGCGTGTCCTCGGCCAGGATTTGGCTGACATTGCGCAGCACCTCGATGGCGCACGGTGTCATGTCGGCCATGTTCCCGACAGGTGTGGGCACTATGTAGAGTTTTCCGCTCATTCTGCTGAATTGAAATGGCTCGCTACGATGGCCAGATAGTCGGCCGCATCGGGCTGATCGGCATCCCAGTCGAGCTCGTTAAGAAAATAGTCGTAAGCCTCGCTGAGGCTCTCCATTTTCTCTAATTTGCGTAAAGCTATGTTGAAAGCATCCATATCGTTGTTGAAAAGTTCGCGAGTGAACCGGTAGCGGTCGTTGATTGTAAAGGCCTTGCTGAAATCTCTGGATTCGCGCTGGGCTATCATGTTTTCTATGCGATAGCTGTCGGCCGAGGGCGCAGCCACGTCAGATACTGTCACCACGGGCAATTGTGGCTCCTCTTTCACCTGTTGTAGCTCTTCTTTCGTCAGTTGTGGCTCTTCTTTCAAGGGAAGGTCCAGTGGCTCTTCTTCCTGAGGGATCTCGGGTTCTTCTTCAGGTTCTTCCTGAGGAAGTTCAGGCTCTTCCTGAGGGAGTTCAGGCTCTTGAGGCAATTCTTCAGTGATGTCGCCGAGGATTCGGTTCACGCTTTGCTGCAGTTCTTCGGCAGCGCCGCGCAGAAGGGATTCTGCCTCCTCTGACTCTCGAGCCAGCAGGATGCGAATGCAGCCTTCGATCTTTATGTTAAGGTCCAGCAGTTGCTGGAGCTCGTCGGATTGATTCATCATTTAAAAGTATTTACGAGGAAATTTTCGATTTTGCCGCGCAGTTCGCCGCGCGGGCAAAAGAAACTGTTGACCATGATCACCACCGCGTGGGTCGGATTGCCGGAATTGTCGAGCTTGTATCCGGCATAGCACTGCACTCCACCCATGCTTCCGCTCTTGAGAGCGAGCTTGCCCTTGAGCGATGTCTTCGCAAGGAGATTCTTAACAGTGCCGTCGTTGCCCACAAGGGGGAAGGTCGAGACATAGGCGTCGGCATGCTCAGTCAGTGCCATCTTTTCGAGCACGTCGGCCACGAAAGCGGGCTGTATGCGATTGGCGCGAGCCAAGCCGCTGCCATCGGTGATGCGATTGTTGGTGGTGGTCACGCCGATGCTCTTAAGGGTGGCAATCTCTTTCTTGAGGGCGCTTTCGCGCGATTCGCCAGGGGCGATGGCGCGGAGCATTCCTTCAGCGAAGAGGTTGTGGCTCTCATGCATCATCTCAGTGAGGAGATTGGTGATGCGCGGCGACTGGTATTGGCAAACCAGCCTACGCTCGGTCTCGTCGCTGGTTTCATTGCCCTCAACCGTGATGCCGGCATCTTTAAGCTTGGACTTGAGCCAGCCTTCGTAGACGAGCGCAGGGTTGTCCATCGCCACCTTCACCATCAGTTTGGGATTGGTGGGATCTGAGGTGTACACTACCAGATTATTTGAGTTGATGCCCTGCTCGAGATCGGTGCCGCTTTTTTGCGGGATTACACTGAGGTGCAGATCAGGCACATTGGGTGTGGTGCGGCCAGTGGCAGGCCAAAGGCGATAGTAATTGTCTTGGAAGTTGAATCCGTAGAGGCCGGCTCCGTAGGCGTAGGGCACGTCTTCGATTTCCCAATGGGGGTTGCAGCCTTGGTCTCTCATCGTGTCCACGATTATGATTCTGCCTGAGATGGAGGTAATGCCAAGGTCTTTAAGGCCCTGGATTATTTTGCTATGGAGCGGGGCGAAATCGTCTTTGAAAAGTTCACTGTCGATTGTGGGGTCGCCCGAGCTCTCGATGCACAGATTGCCGAGCCAAGCCGAGCCTTCGGCCTTTCCGTAGAGATATACCGGGGTGGTGAATCGGAATTCTTCGCCCAGGGCTGTGAGAGCAGTGGCGCAGGTCACCGATTTCATGATGCTGGCTGGAAGCAGGGCGCGCTGAGGGTCATTCTGCGCTATGATTTCACCGGCTTTCAGGTCTTTGATGAGAATGCCAACGCTTGCAGCGTTTTCGCCTTCGAAGCCAAGCTTCACTTGCGCATGACACATGCATGCAAGCAGCATGATGGCCATGATGGACGCATATATACGTGATTTGAACATATCGTTTAGGTCTTTAGTCCTTAGTCTTTAGTCAGATTGACATGCTGAGATGCTTTTTGCTGCAGAGGAGCACAGTGGCCGGGAATCTTTCTATAAAGGAGTGGTTATGGGTGGCAATGATCACTGTGGTGCCTTGCTGGGAGATGTCGTAGAGGCGCGTCATGATGTTCTCACCGGTCTCGGGATCGAGATTGCCTGTCGGCTCGTCGGCCAGTATGATCTGGGGCTTGTTGAGCAGGGCGCGCGCTATTGCTATGCGCTGTTGCTCGCCACCCGAAAGCTCATGGGGCATCTTATAATATTTCTTTTCCATGCCTACTGCCTTGAGCACCTGCTCAATGCGCTCTTCACGCTCCGACGATGATTTCCAGCCAGTGGCTTGCAGCACGAATTCGAGATTGGAGAAGACATTGCGATCGCTCAGCAATTGGAAGTCTTGGAACACAAATCCGATCTTTCGTCTGAGGTAGGGGATTTGTTTCTTCTTGATATGCGACAGGTCATAATCGAGCACTCGGGCCTCGCCCTCGGCTATGGGAGCGTCGGCATAGAGGGATTTAAGCAGGGTGCTCTTGCCAGAACCAACTTTGCCAATCAGGAACACAAATTCTCCGGGGTCAATGGTGAAATTCACGTCCTTAAGCACAGTCAGCTCTTGTCGGAGGAGCTCCACATGTTCGTACTCGATAATCGGTTGCATATCCTTGGCTCGTATTATGTCGGTTAAATAAGACGACAAAGGTACACAATAATTCCGACCTGCACAAATAAAAATTAAGCCTGCTTCAGGTCTTAGCTCCTGCTAAAATTTGGAATTTTCGGATATTTGCTGTAATTTTGTATTATCAAGAGTTTAAACTAATTGTTTTTATGTAAAGATTAAGATGTTTTTACAAAAATAATTGTAGTATGTCAGTAAAAGAACAAAATATAGTAGAATATATGGTATGTTGTATTAGTGAATTTGCAAAGCAACACAATATAGCTATTCATCAAGCCTATATCTATCTAAGGGATTTCAAGGGCCTGAAATTTCTGGATAATCAATATGAAATCGAACATACTTTCTCAATTGATGATGCAGTAAAGGATTTGACTTTTATATGTAATCGTAATGGAGGATATTTAGTATGATAAAATTATATCACGGGAGTAATGTTTCAATCGAAGTCATTGATCTCAACAAATCTCAAGTTTCAAAAGATTTTGGTTGTGGTTTTTATCTTACCGAGGACAAAGGCCAAGCTTTAAAAATGGGACAGAATGCAACCATTCGTTTCCTATTTGGAGAGCCAATCATAAATACTTTTCTCTTTGACGAAAGAAATCTTTTGGACGGGTCTTTAAAATTTAAATGTTTTGAAGATTATACTGAAGAATGGGCCAAATTCATTTATCAAAATAGGTGTAATCGAAGTAGAATACAAACTCATGAATTTGATGTAGTCTACGGCCCTGTAGCAGATGATAAAGTCGGAGTCCAACTCCGAAGATTAATGGAAGGCTATATAGATATTTCCACATTAGTAAAAGAACTAAAGTTTGAACGAAGAACCTTCCAATATTTTTTTGGAACAGAATTAGCAATATCAAAATTAAAGAAAATATGAACAAAGATATGCGTTTTTTGATAGAGTGTACGAGTCGGGATATAATAAGACTTCTTGTGGAAGATTATGGCGTTAGTCGTGATGAAGCCATGGATATGCTTTTTACCTCAAATACCTATAAGATATTAGAAAATAAGGATTCAGGACTTTATTATCAAAGCCCATACTATGTATATGAACTTCTTCAAAAAGAAATAAGTGATTTTTATATTCCAAAGAATTATGAGATTGAACATACAACTAATGACATAGTTGCAGAATCTGATTAATGATTATAATCAGGTTCATGAGTTTTCTCAGGGATGTCAAATCCACAGCCCGAGGATAAGATCATGCTCTATACAGGCTTGTCTAAGGAAGAAATAGACAGTCTTTGATAACATTTAGTTTCGAAAAATATTTGTTATATGGAATATAATTGCTAACTTTGTAACCGTGGTAACTGTTACCACGGTTACAAAGTTGGCAATTATATGAAATTTTATGATCGTACAGAAGAGATAAAGGAACTGCAACGTAT
>CAYTXF010000098.1:5936-10804 GCA_964440745.1 uncultured Bacteroides sp. | reverse complement strand
ACCAATACCTATAAATTCGGTTCCGTCTGCAAGTAATTCGTTTCGGGTACAAATTGGACAACTCACGCTTTGCCGACCAGCCCAACATAGCCTGCTCCTGTTCTTTGAGACGCTGATATTCCTTTACAAGGAGCAATTGGAATTTGGGGCTTAACCACATTCCAAAATGATAGGCAATATCCCTGTGGGCATAGGTCCCGCCATATCTGCCAGCCTTTGCCACTATGCCTTTTGCATTGGTGGCTTCAATCCATGCTTTGGTTGAAAGCACGAAACTGTTTGTTCCCGCCGCATTTTTAATTGTACCGAATTCGGTACAATTAAAATCGGGATTATAAAGCATTTCCCATTCCCCTATATATTCGATTGTGCTTTTCAAACTAAGCCATTTGAAAATGATATGCTCCTGCATTTGGCTTTTGGCCATGTCGGTCAACGAGATGTAATCGTTGCCGTCAATGTCAATTACAGTAATGGGGGTATTATATACTACGATCTTCGCCATAACGATACAAAGATAAGGACTTTTATTGGATAAAGGGCATTAGTGTCTCTTAAAATATGTTAACAAGCAAAATCGAGGCAACTGGAGGTAAAACTCTCATGCGTAAGTTTAAGTATACGTAGGATTTGTGACATATTATGCGTGAAGTTGAGGTATACATAGATTTTCTGACGATTTTGCTTGGAAGTTCAGGTATAAAGTGCTAAATTTGCTGCAAAATTATCAAATATGAATGTGACAGATATAAAAACTCAATTCTGACCTCTTGAACCCCCCTTTCTCTATCCTTTCCTCTACCTCGTAGGGCCGGGTGGTGAACATTTTTGGTCGGAAAGCGTTCTGAAAGGTGAACGAATTTCTTTAGTATTCAGCTAAAGACTAATGACCGAGAAATGTTAAAGAGGGAAAATGATAAGGCAAAGGCGAGCGGGCGCATCAGAAGCGCGGCCAAGGATGAGCAGCCCCCGCTGCCGCACCGCGTGTTCTATGCGGCGCGCCAAGCTTTGCGGCGCCATGCCAGCGGCGGCAATGTGCTGATCGCTGCCACAGTGCTTGCACTGATTGTGGCAAACATCCCAGGGCTCAACAACCTTTATTTCGATTTCTGGGACCAAGAGGTGAGGCTGCAGTTGGGCAGTTTCAACTTTTTCAGTCACCATGGCCATCCCATGGATCTGCTCGCATTCATCAACGATGCCCTCATGGCAATCTTCTTCTTCTCGATAGGCTTGGAAATCAAGCGCGAGATCCTGGTGGGAGAGTTGTCATCGTTCAAGCAGGCCCTGCTCCCTATTTTGGGAGCCATAGGCGGCATGATCTTCCCGGTGCTTGTGTTTTTCCTTTTCGCCCATGGCACTGACTACGCTGACGGCGCGGCCATCCCGATGGCCACCGACATAGCCTTCTCCTTAGGCGTTCTGGCAATGCTCGGCAAGCGTGTGCCACTTTCCCTTAAGATTTTTTTGACCACCCTTGCAGTGGTCGACGATATCGGAGGCATCGTGGTGATCGCCGCATTCTATTCTACCAATATCGACCTGATGCTCATACTCTATGCAGCAATTCTGTTGGGAGTGTTGCTTTTGGGCTCATGGATGCATATCAAGAGCAAAGTCTTCTATCTCACCATAGGCGGGGTAGTGTGGTTCCTATTCCTCAATTCAGGCATACATCCCACAATAGCGGGAGTGCTGGTAGCATTCTGCGTGCCTGCCACTCCTGTATTCGCTCCGAAGAAATATATCAAACAGATCCGTACGGCCATCAGCCATTTCCGTGGCGAAGACGACGATTTGCTTGTACGCAAGTCGATACTCACCAAGGATCAGATGAACTGGCTCAAGGAGGTCGAGTCAGCCTCGGATAAGGTGATCTCGCCGCTCCAGGACCTTGAGGACTCGCTCCATCCCATCGTCAACTACTTCATATTGCCATTCTTCGCATTCGCGAATGCTGGCATATACCTGCTCGACATGAATCCCGCCACTATATTCGAGGGCATCTCTCTGGCCATTATCGTAGGTTTGGTTGTGGGCAAATTCGCGGGAATATTCCTGTTCTCTTGGGCTGCTGTCAAGCTCAACCTGGCACCCATGCCGGCACACAGCAATTGGAAGATGATGGCCTCGATAGCATTGCTCGGAGGCATAGGTTTTACGGTGTCGCTGTTCATTGCAACGCTGTCGTTCGGCAACGATCCGGCTCAAGCAGCCCTGCTTTCGCATGCCAAGCTTGGCATCGTGGTTGGCTCGCTGTTGGCAGGCATCGCAGGCTTTGTGATCCTGCATTACACGCTGCCTAAGGGAGTGGCTCCCGATGCGGTAGATACCGACTGACATTTGCAATTTTTATGAAAAACTGACAACTTGTCCGTTGGCATTATTTTTGTATTACTTGTTAGTATAATAGTGATGTTGTATAGTCACATATGCGACAACCGCTATTGTATCAAGAGAAAAAGTAAAACGTAAAAAACGTAAAAGATATGCAACAAGGAAAAATAGGTGTAACCACGGAGAACATTTTCCCGGTTATCAAAAAGTTTCTCTATAGTGACCATGAAATATTTCTGCGCGAGCTCGTCTCGAATGCCGTAGACGCCACACAGAAAATCAAGACCCTCTCAACATTCGGCGACTACAAGGATCCCCTGGGCACCCTCGATGTGAAAGTGACCATCGACAAGGAGGCTGGCACCCTTACCGTAAGCGATCATGGCATTGGCATGACTGCTGCCGACATTGACAAATACATCAACCAGATAGCATTCTCGGGCGCTGAGGAATTCTTGGAGAAATATAAGGATACAGCCAACTCGATCATTGGCCATTTTGGTCTGGGCTTCTACTCAGCCTTCATGGTGGCCAAGAAGGTGGTGATCAATTCTCTTTCCTATCAGGACGATGCTGAGCCTGTGCGCTGGGAATGCGATGGCAGCCCCGAATACACTATGAGCGAAGGCGACCGCAAAGAGCGCGGCACCGACATCATCCTGTATATCGATGATGATGACAAGCAGTTCCTGGAGCAGAGCACTATCGACAGCTTGCTTAAGAAATATTGCCGCTTCCTGCCTGTACCCGTAATCTCAGGCAAAGAGCAGGAATGGAAAGATGGCAAGATGGTGGATACTGACCGCGACAATGTGATCAACAGCACCGAGCCCCAGTGGATGAAGAAGCCTGCCGACCTAACCCGCGAAGATTATCTCAACTTCTATCACGAGCTCTATCCCGGACAGGATGACCCGATGTTCTGGATTCACCTGAACGTAGACTATCCCTTCACCCTCACCGGAATCCTGTTCTTCCCGAAGATCCACAACAACTTCGAGATCACCAAGAACCGCATCCAGCTCTATTGCAACCAGGTATATGTCACCGACTCAGTCGAGGGCGTAGTGCCGGAGTTCATGATGCTGTTGCAGGGCGTGATCGATTCGCCTGACATCCCATTGAATGTGTCGCGTAGCTATCTACAGAGCGATACCGCAGTGAAGAAGATTTCCACTTATATCACAAAGAAGGTTAGCGACCGTTTGGAGGAGATATTCAAGACTGACCGCGCCGACTACGAGGCAAAGTGGGACGACATCAAGATCTTCATTGAATATGGCATGCTCACCAATGAAAAGTTCTGTGACGCTGCCATGAAGTTCGTGCTCCTGAAGGATACCCAAGGCAAGTATTTCACTCTCGAGGAATACAAGGCTCTGGTTGAGCCCGAGCAGACCGACAAGGATGGCGAAATCATCTATCTCTATTCGACCAACCCTGTAGAGCAGTACACATACATAAATGCCGCCAATGACCATGGCTATAATGTGCTGCTGATGGACGGCCAGCTCGATAGCCATTTCATCGGCTTGCTGGAGCAGAAATTGGAGAAGACGCGCCTTGTGCGTGTTGACAGCGACGTAGTGGAGAATCTGATACGCAAGGTGGATGCCAAGACACCCAACCTTACTCCGCTCGATCGCAACATGCTGACTACAGCCTTCCGCAGCCAGTTGCCAAAGGTTGAAAAGACCAACTTCCTGGTTGAGTTCCAAGCCATGTCGGAGACAGCATCGCCTATTGTGATCACTCAGAACGAGTATATGCGCCGTATGAAGGACATGGCGGCCATGCAGCCTGGCATGAGTTTCTATGGCGAATTGCCCGACAGCTACAATCTGGTGGTCAATACAGAGAATCCTCTGGTGGTAAAGCTTCGCAACAAGGTTAGCGAGGCCATTGGCAAGGAGGTAGAGCCTCTGGCCAATGACATCGACGCCAAGAACAAGCAGGCCAGCGACATACGCAGCGCTGCCAAGGATGGCAAGCTCGATGCCGAGCAGGAGCAGCAGGTCAAGGACCTTGAAAAGGAGGTTGAGGAATTGCGCCGCAAGGAAGAGAAGGTGATTGAGGCTTATAGCAACAAGCAGCCTGAAATCAAGCAGCTCATCGACCTGGCCCTCTTGGGCAACGGCCTGCTCAAAGGCGAGCAGCTCGCCCTCTTCATCAAGCGCAGCTACAAGATCATGGGCGAATAACCGCCCTCCAAATTCACAGCGTTCTTATTTATGATATGCATTCGTCAGCGAATCCCGGAGGGATTCTTTCGAATAGATAGAGAAACATTCCTATAATTATAAAAATAGGCGCCTTTGGCGCCTATTTTTTATTGGAAGTCAATCTATTATCTATTCGAAAGAATCCCTCCGGGATTCGCTGAGAAAACATCTATGACACTATCCGTGTCTCCGTGGTGATTGTTTTTTAGATGATGCCTCGGATTTCTGAGATGTCGGAGAGACCCTGGTCTTCACAATAGTCGCGAAGGCCCTCGGCCACAAACTGCGCAGTGCGCGGATCCAGGAAAT
>CAYTXF010000098.1:0-5836 GCA_964440745.1 uncultured Bacteroides sp. | reverse complement strand
CAATAGTCGCGAAGGCCCTCGGCCACAAACTGCGCAGTGCGCGGATCCAGGAAATTGGCAGTGCCAATCTGGATGGCCGTAGCTCCCGCCATGATGAATTCCAGGGCGTCATTAGTATTGCAAATGCCACCAAGGCCTATCACAGGGATCTTCACGGCCTTTGCCACTTGCCATACCATGCGCACGGCCACTGGCCTTACGGCCGGTCCTGACAGACCGCCAGTGATGGTGCTGAGCACTGCTTTGCGGCGCTTCACATCGACTGCCATGCCCATCAAGGTATTTATGAGCGACACCGAGTCGGCTCCCTGAGCCTCCACTGCCTTTGCAATGTCGGCTATGGAAGTGACATTAGGCGAAAGCTTCATGATCAGTGTCTTGGGCCACGCGCTTCTTACAGCCTTGGTCACCTCTTCGGCTCCGGCGCATGTGGTGCCGAATGCCATGCCTCCCTGCTTGACATTGGGGCATGAAATGTTGATCTCTATGGCGCGAATGCGATCCAGGGGAGCCAGCTTTTCGCACACGATGCGGTAGTCGTCGACTGTGCTTCCGGCCACATTCACCACAATTTCTGTCTTCTTGAATTCCTCGGATATCTTAGGATAGATGTGCTCGATGAAATAGTCGACGCCCTTGTTTTGCAAGCCTACGGCATTGAGCATGCCTGCCGGGGTCTCAGCCATGCGAGGAGCTGGATTGCCCTGACGCGGATGCAGGGTGGTGCCCTTTACGATGATGGCTCCCAAGGAATCCACATCCATGAAGTCGGCAAATTCGTCGCCATAGCCAAATGTGCCCGACGCGGTCATCACTGGGTTTTGCAGCTCAAGGCCGCCTATGTTTATTTTCAGATTACTCATAGCCATATTACCATTTCAGACGATTTATATTGAAAACCGGGCCCTCGGTGCACACGCACACATTGCCCTCATCCTTGGTATCCTCCACGCAGCAAAGGCAGGCACCAATGCCACATGCCATGTGATTCTCGAGCGAAACCTCGCACACAGCTCCCTTCTCGCGCGCGATCTTGGCCACGGCATGCATCATCGGCGTAGGACCGCAGCAAGCTATGTGATCAATTGAGCCGCAGAAAACGCTGTTCTGAGTGATGAAGCCCTTTTCGCCCATGCTGCCATCCTCGGTGGATACATGCACAGGAGCGTATTTTTCAAATTCCTCAAGCATCAGCAGGTCGCCTTGTGAGCGGGCGCCTAATGCAAAAACAAACTTGAAGCCTTGTCCTTTCAGGATTTTTCCAAAGTAGAGCAGGGGAGCCACGCCCACGCCACCTCCAACGAGCAGCGTAGTCGCATCCTTGCGCTCTGGCATCGAGAAGGTGTTGCCCAGGGGATACATCACATTGTAGTAATCGCCCGGCTGCGATTCGATAAGATGGCGAGTGCCCTCGCCGGCATTGCGCACCAGCAGCCACAACTCATGCTTGTCGTAGTCGACAAAATTCACTGAGATCGGTCGACGCAGAAATGTCTCGGGGGAGTTGGGCACGCGTATTTGCACGAATTGTCCGGCTCCGATCGGTGGCAATTCGGCTCCGATTGGTATTAGTTTTAGCAAGGCGTAGGCGTCGTTGAGCGTTTCGCACTCGCTGACTACCATGTCATGGATATATTTCATATTCTGCAGAATTAAAATAATGTCGGATTTTAATCATCAGTCCAGATCACTGGACGGGCTTGGCCCTTGGATCTTTTAATGTCGATGAGTCGCTGATTGGCGCTTCCCCGGAATCGCAGACCGATGTCGCGCTGGGCTTCGATGAAAGGGCCGTCAACCATGACATCGATATGGTCGAGAATCGGCGCCAGCTTGGGGTCGGCGAGCACTTGCTCGTAGGTGTATCCGGTATAGCACCACACTGTGACGCCCATGTCTTGGAGGCGTCGGCACAGCTCAGCCATCTGGGGCATCTGATACAGGGGGTCGCCACCGCTTAGGGTTACGTTCATTTCATTTTCCTCCACATGCGCGAGGATCTCGTCGATGCTCATGTCGCGCCCTGCATCAAAGGGCCACGACTGCGGATTGTGACATCCGGGGCAAAAATGGGCACAGCCTGCGAAGTAAATTGATGTTCGCAGGCCGGGTCCGTCGACGATGGTGCCGTCGACGATGTCAATCACGCGCAGCGGCTTATTTGTGCACGACGCGGTCATTGAGTTCGGCAAGTTTGGCATTGTTCCAGCGGTCAGTGGTGCCTACCAGGTAGCCGGTGATGCGCTGGAGCTTGTCGATGGCATGGCTTCCGCACTTGGGGCAGGTGTCAAGATTTTCTTGAGCGTCCTCATAACCGCAATCCATGCAACGATTTCGATTGTGGTTGACTGAGCAGTAGCCTATGTTGTTCTTGTCCATCAGGTCAACAATGTTCATGATGGCCTCGGGATTGTGGGTTGCATCTCCATCGATTTCCACATAGAAGATGTGGCCGCCACCAGTGAGGGCATGGTATGGAGCCTCCACCTCAGCCTTGTGCTTGGGCGAGCAATGGTAATAGACGGGCACATGGTTGGAATTGGTATAGTAGATCTTGTCAGTGATGCCGGGCAGGATGCCAAAGCTCTTGCGGTCCTTGGCCGTGAATTTGCCGGAAAGGCCTTCGGCCGGAGTGGCAAGCACTGAGAAGTTGTGCTGATAGCGCTCGCTGAATTCATTCACGCGCTCGCGCATGTGGCCCACAATCTTCAGGCCTAATGCTTGGGCTTCTTCGCTCTCGCCATGATGCTTTCCTATCAGGGCTATCAGGCATTCGGCCAAACCGATGAATCCGATGCCCAGGGTGCCCTGATTGATCACACTCTCGATGGTGTCGGTAGGTTTGAGATTTTCCGATCCGAGCCAGAGCTTTGACATGAGCAGGGGGAACTGCTTGGCCAAAGCTGTCTTCTGGAAGTCAAAGCGGTCACAAAGTTGGCGAGCGGCAATTTCAAGCAGATTGTCGAGCTTCTTCATGAACTCGGCGATTCTCTCTTCCTTGTCCTCAATTGACATGCACTCGATGGCCAGGCGCACGATGTTGATGGTGGTAAAGCTGATGTTGCCACGGCCGATCGAAGTCTTGGGGCCAAAACGATTCTCAAACACTCGTGTGCGACAGCCCATAGTGGCCACCTCATAGAGGTAGCGCTTGGGATCGTCGGCGCGCCACAACTCGTGCTGGTTGTAGGTTGCGTCGAGGTTCACGAAGTTGGGGAAGAAACGGCGAGCGGTCACCTTGCAAGCGAGCTTGTAGAGATCGTAGTTGCGATCGCCTGGCTTATAGCTAATGCCGGTCTTCTTCTTCCAGATCTGGATGGGGAAGATGGCAGTGGCGCCGTTGCCCACCCCTTCGTAGGTGGAGTTGAGGATTTCGCGGATGATGCAGCGACCCTCGGCTGAGGTGTCAGTGCCATAGTTGATGCTCGAGAAGACCACCTGATTTCCGCCTCGACTATGGATGGTGTTCATGTTGTGGATGAAAGCCTCCATGGCCTGATGCACGCGCTCCACGGTGCGGTTGATGGCATGCTGCAGGTATCTTTCGTCGCCTTCGAGGCCCTCGAGAGGCTTGGCCACATAGTCGTCGAATTCCTTGTCGTAAAGGTGGCTCAGGTCCTTGCCGATGAATTTGCTGATGTTCTTTACCTCCTCGATGAATGATGCGCGCACAAAGGGCGCCAGATAGAAATCGAAAGCGGGGATTGCCTGGCCGCCATGCATCTCGTTCTGGGCTGTCTCCATGGAGATGCAGCCGATGATGCTGGCAGTCTCGATGCGCTTGGCCGGACGCGACTCGCCATGGCCGGCAGTGAATCCCTCGTGGAGGATTTTGTCGAGGGGATGCTGCACGCATGTGAGGCTCTTGGTGGGATAGTAATCCTTGTCATGGATGTGGAGGTAACCGCCCATCACGGCAGCGCGAGCCTCGGGAGAAAGCAGATAGTCGTCGACGAATGGCTTTGTGGTCTCGCTCGCGAATTTCATCATCATGCCGGCGGGCGAGTCGGTGTTCATATTGGCGTTTTCGCGAGTGATGTCGTTGCTCTTAGCCTCGATGATCTCTAAGAACATGTCGCGAGTCTTTGCTCGGCGGGCGATGCTGCGCTGGTCGCGGTAAGCGATGTAGCGCTTAGCCACCTCTTTGCGCGGACTCTTCATGAGCTCAAACTCCACGCGGTCCTGTATCTCCTCCACTGTCATGCGCTCATTGCCGGTCATGCCGATGCGGTCAGTGATTTTCTGTATCAGCGACTCATCTTCTCCTAATTCGGTCTGGAGCATGGCCTTGCGGATGGCAGCCTTGATTTTCTCCTCGTTGTAGCCTACGACGCGACCGTCGCGCTTCTCTACTATCTGTATCATGTCTTAGATTCGTTTGCTTGTTTGGGTCTGCAAAGTTATGAATTTATGCAATACTAAACAAGTAAACTCTTCAAAAAGTTATCAACATTTTACATTTTATAGTTTGCTTGCATTTCCATTTTGGACAACTTTTTGAATATTCAAAATGGCTAAAACATTGATAGATAATTATATGAGATTTTGTTTTGGATAACTTTTAAAAATTTTACATTCTTAAAAATTCCTCAAACGTCAAATTATGTGCTCTTACTAATTTGTATGAGCCAACATTTCAAGTTTCCTGAAATCCTGAGGCTCGAAGCCGCTTTCATGCAGGGATACGCCCTCGTTGTAGTCGTTGATATATAGGCGGATAGGGTCAGTGTAGGCCTTGTTGGCGAGTGATTTCGAGGGGTAGAAATAGGGCGATTTCAGCCCGGCGATGTCGAGCATAGTATGGAATGCCGATTCGCTGCTGTCGACTTGAGCCAGCCGGTGACGCAGAGTGAATCGGTACTTGTCGGGATACCGCGCGATATATTCCGGACTCATCCACGCGATCATAGGCACATGCAGCTGGTAGAAAGTCGGGGTAGGCGAGGCATGCAGGAATCGCTCCCGACTGTCATCGAATATGTCTTCACCATGATCTGAGAGATAGATCAGGGCAGCTGGCACCCCGGTATCCTCGAGTTCTTGGCAGATGTCGTCGAGGAAGGTGTCGGTGTACAGGATCGAGTTGTCGTAGGCGTTGATCAGCTCCTGGCGATATTTCTTCTGGGCGCTCATGTAGTCGCAAGGCTGGAATTGGGCATACTGCGCGGGGTAGCGGTCATTGTAGTTGAAATGCGAACCGTAGCTGTGCAGCACAATGAAGAGCTTTTGGGCCTTGGCCGTGTCGATGAAGCATTTCAAGTGTGGCATCAGGAAGTCGTCCTTCTGCGGGTCACCGTTTTCCACTATGAATTCCCAGGCATCGGCTGATTCGCCGAAGTAATCGATAAACGAGTGATTGCGCCTTTGCGCCGACAGGAAGGCTGTGGAGTATCCGGCATCCTTGAAGGCTGAAATGATGCCTTTGGTGCTGTAGATCGAGTCGCCGAAATTGCGTGCATTCAGATATGAGAGAATGATAGGCACGCTTTTGTGGGTAGTGTTTGATTCCGACATGGCTCTGGGGAAGGCCACAAGGCCAGAGCGCTGCGAAAGTTTGGGATTCGTGGGGCGGTCATAGCCCATAAGCTGCCAGTTGTCGGCTCGCGATGTTTCGCCGATTACCATTACGTACACCTCCTTTTCGTCGGCCGGATGACTTGTGGTGGCGCGGTATGAGAAATGGGCCGAGGTTTCGGGGTAATGGTTGGTGCGCATGGTGCGGTTGGCAGCCTCGATGGTGTTGCATACCACATTGAGCGGGAAGATGTGTTTGCGAGCGTCGAAATGCGGGTACATGAAATAGCAGAGAGCCAGGAACACCAGGCCCGAACCAAAT
>CAYTXF010000097.1:3267-10908 GCA_964440745.1 uncultured Bacteroides sp. | reverse complement strand
AGTCTTTAGTCTTTAGTCTTCAGTCTTTAGTCTTTGGTCTTTAGTCTTTAGTCTTCAGTTGGAAACTTTTAGAAATAAAAAAAGAGAGAAATGAAAACATATAATTATCAGGTAAACCATAAAAAGATGCTGGGCGACTTGCATACTCCGGTAAGCGCTTATTTGAAATTGAGGGACATCTTTCCACAGAGCGCATTGATGGAGAGCAGCGATTATCACGGAGGGGAGAACGGCCGATCATTCATAGGCCTGGACCCGATTGCATCCATCAGTATAGGCCATGGCAAGGCCACGCTTCAATATCCCGATGAGGAGATCCAAGAAAGAGCCATTACGGAGAGTTACCGAGTAGAGGATGCTTTCGAGGAGTTTATGGGGCATTTCCATGTGGAGGGAGAATACAGCCACTATTGCGGCTTGTACGGGTACACCACTTTCAATGCAGTCCACTATTTTGAGGGCATACCTATCAAAGACAGCACTGACCAGACCAACGACGCTCCCGACATTCTTTACATCCTCTACAAGTATGTAATTGTCTTCAATGACTTCCGCAATGAGCTCACTGTGATCGAAATGCTTGGATACTCAGAGTATTCGCAATTGAATCGAGTAATAAATGCCATCAACAGCAACCACTGCGCCACCTACGATTTCCGACCAATAGGGCCTGTCATCAGCACCCTGACCGATGATGAGCATCGCGAAAACATACGCCGAGGAATAGCCCATTGCAAGCGCGGCGATGTGTTCCAGATTGTGCTCTCGCGCCGCTTCATACAGAAATACGAGGGTGACGATTTCAAACTCTACCGCGCATTGCGCAGCATCAACCCCTCGCCATATCTTTTCTATTTCGACTTTGGAGGATTCCGCATATTTGGCAGCAGTCCGGAGACGCATTGCAAAATCACCAATGGCCATGCTTCGATCGATCCCATAGCGGGCACTACTCGTCGCAGCGGCGACCCCAAGAAGGACCGCGAACTTACTGAGGCTCTCCTTGCTGATCCTAAGGAAAACGCTGAGCATGTGATGCTTGTGGACCTTGCCCGCAACGACCTAAGCCGCAATTGCCATGATGTGAAAGTGGACTTCTATAAAGAGCCGCAGCAATACAGCCATGTGATACATCTTGTGAGCCGAGTGAGCGGCGAGCTCTATCCCCAGGCCAAGACCATCCGCGCATTTATCGATACCTTCCCGGCCGGCACTCTGAGCGGCGCTCCCAAGGTGAGGGCAATGCAGCTTATCAGCGAATATGAGCCTCATGCGCGCGGCGCCTACGGTGGCTGTGTGGGCTTCATCGGCCTTAACGGTGACCTTAACCAGGCAATCACTATCCGCACATTCGTGAGCCGCAACAACGAGCTTTGGTTCCAGGCCGGTGGCGGCATAGTGGCAAAGAGCAATGTGGAGAACGAGCTCCAGGAAGTCAACAATAAGCTTGGCGCTCTCAACAAAGCCATCACCCTTGCCGAACGCATGTAGAATCTCCCTAAACGCTTTGACATGAAAACAGTTATAATAGATAATTACGATTCGTTCACCTATAATCTGCGCCATTTAGTGCTCGAATTAGGGGCTGAGGCCGATGTGCTGTGCAATGATAAATTCCAGCTCTCGGATTTGGAAAAATACGACAAGATCATACTTTCGCCTGGTCCTGGCATCCCCTCTGAGGCCGGATTGCTGCTCGATGTGATCCGCACTTATGCTGGCAAAAAGCCCATGATGGGGGTCTGCCTTGGCCATCAGGCAATCGGCGAGATATTTGGGGCTTCTCTGACCAATCTGGAGAACGTATACCACGGAGTGCAAACCAGAGTCAACATAGTGCCAGGCGCAGATTACATTTTCGCCGGACTGCCCTCGGAGATTGAAGTGGGGCGCTACCACAGCTGGGTGGTGGATAGAGATACAATGCCCGACTGCTTGGAAATCACAGCTACCAGCGATGAAGGCTTGGTGATGGCGCTGCGCCATCGCGAATATGACATGCATGGCATACAATTCCATCCCGAATCGGTGCTTACTCCTCAGGGAAAGGTGATTATGGCCAATTTCTTAAACGCTTAATACGCTTAGTCATGAAAGAAATATTATCTCGACTATTTAATAATGAAGAGTTAAGCCGCCACGATGCTTTCAGCGTGATGCTGAACATGACAGGCGGCAAATACAACGACGCTCAACTTGCTGCATTCTTGGCAGCCTATCGCATGCGAAGCGTCAGCGTGGAGGAAATGATCGGATTTCGCGAGGCCCTGCTGGCCACGCGCATACCTGTGGATTTGAGCGAATTCAATCCTATCGACATCGTGGGCACTGGCGGCGATGGCAAAAACACCTTCAATATCAGCACATGCGCATGCTTTGTGGTGGCCGGCGCGGGCTACAAGGTGGCCAAGCATGGCAACTATGGAGCCTCGTCGGTAAGCGGGGCCAGCAATGTGATCGAGAACTTAGGCGTGAAGTTCACCGCAGATGTCGACCAGCTGCGCAAGAGCCTGGAAGAGAGCAATATGGCATACCTGCATGCACAGCTGTTCAATCCTGCCATGAAACAAGTCGGGCCCGTGCGCAAGGCCTTGGGCACTCGCACAGTGTTCAACCTTTTGGGTCCGCTGGTGAATCCCATTCTGCCCAAGCGGCAATTGCTCGGTGTGGCAGACCTCACGCAAATGCGCCTGTATGTCAATGTGTTTGAAAAGCTGCGCATGGACTTCGCAGTTGTCACCAGTCTCGATGGCTATGATGAAATCTCACTGACCGACAAGTTCAAGGTTGACACCAATCGCTACCAAATGGTGCGCACTCCCGAGCAGCTTGGCTTTCCCAAAATCAAGCAAAGCGAGCTCTATGGAGGAGAAACTCCCGAGGAGGCCAAGAAGATATTTGTCGACGTGCTTAGCAATCGAGGCACTCAGGGACAGACCAATTGCGTGCTGGCCAATGCCGCATTTGCCATCCAAGTGATTGAGCCCGACTTCACCATTGCCCAATGCATAGATGCTGCCACTGAGTCGCTTCGCTCAGGCAAGGCTCTTGAGAAACTGCAAAAATTCGTGGAAATAAATTCATGACGATGGGTGACATATTGCAAGAAATAGTAGCTAACAAGCGCCAAGAAGTGGCGGTCGCAAAAAAGCGGCTCCCGATGAGCGAGCTTGAGGCCATGCTCTCGCCAAGGCAGTACCTGAGCATGCGGACCTCAATTGAGTCAAAGCGTTATGGAATAATAGCCGAATTCAAGCGCCGCAGCCCGAGCAAGGGATGGATCCACCCTGATGCCAAGGTCGAGGATGTGGCTCCTCTCTATGAAACCGGAGGAGCGGCAGCCATGTCGGTGCTCACGGATTCCAAATTCTTTGGTGGCACGCTCGACGACCTGCAGCAGGCTCGCAGCATGATAAGC
Organism: uncultured Bacteroides sp.; assembly: GCA_964440745.1. Lineage (GTDB taxonomy): Bacteria > Bacteroidota > Bacteroidia > Bacteroidales > Muribaculaceae > CAG-873. The sequence goes on along the minus strand of CAYTXF010000097.1, from coordinate 7,490 downwards.
CTGCCTATATTGCGCAAGGACTTCATTGTCGATGAATATCAGATTGTGGAGGCTGCTGTGGCTGGGGCAGATGCGGTGCTGCTCATTGCCTCGGCCTTGACCTCGGAGGAATGCCACGCCTTGGCGCAAGCAGCTCATGACCTTGGCCTTGAAGTGTTGCTGGAGATACACAAGCCGGAAGAATTGAGCTATGTGACGGCGGAAATCAAGATGGTGGGCGTCAACAATCGCAATCTCGGCACATTCCATACCGATGTGGCCAATTCATTGAACATTGCCTCATCGCTGCCCGCCAATGTCACCTTGATCACAGAGAGCGGCATCTCATGCGCCGACGACATTTTGCGACTGGGCAAGGCAGGATTCAAGGGCTTTCTAATCGGTGAGATGTTCATGAAAACTGCCGATCCGGGCCTGACTCTGTCGCAATTGATAGAAAAGCTATGATAATCAAGGTATGCGGCATGCGGGATGCTGCCAACATTAGAGCCGTGGAGGCGGCTGGCCCTGATTGGATGGGTTTCATCTTTTATCCTAAATCCAAGCGCTATGCGGGGTGTCAGAAGCCCCAATATTTGCCTGCGTGCAAGAGGGTGGGGGTCTTTGTCAACATGGCCCTACAGGAAATTAAGGAATTTACCGCAGAGTGGTGCCTTGAAGCAGTGCAGCTCCATGGCCATGAGAGTCCCGAGCTCTGCAAGGAATTGCGCCAAGGCGGTCTTGAGGTCATTAAGGCCTTTTCCATCGGCAATGATGGTCTGCCGGCCGACATAGCCGCATACGAGGAGGTGTGCGACTATTTCCTGTTCGATACCGCCTGTGCCGGATATGGGGGCTCAGGCCGCACGTTCGACTGGAGCCTGGTAATGAGTTATACTGGCAGAGTCCCTTTCCTGCTGAGCGGAGGCCTTAACCCCGGGCTCGAGGAAGAGATACGCGCATTTAGCCATTCCCGATTTGCGGGCATTGACCTTAACAGCGGCTTTGAAATAGCCCCAGCATTTAAGGACGAAGAAAAGATAAGAACATTTATAAAAGCCTTACGATAATGAATCGCATCAACCAACTATTTCGAGATAAACAGCACAACATTCTCTCCATCTATTTTTGCGCTGGCGCGCCAGAGCCTGAAAGCGCATGCAATATCATACGCACTCTTGAGGCCAATGGAATCGACATGATAGAGATAGGCATTCCATTCAGCGATCCCATGGCCGATGGCCCGGTGATACAGTCTGCGGCGACGCAGGCTCTGCGTGGCGGGATGACATTGCGCAGGCTGTTTGCCGAGCTTTCTGACATTCGCCGGGATGTGAAGATCCCGCTGATACTGATGGGGTATCTCAACCCCATCATGCAATATGGATTTGAAAAATTTTGCCAAGACTGCCAGCGCGTAGGCATCGACGGCGCCATCATCCCCGATCTTCCATTCAAGGACTATATGGAGGAGTATAAAGAGATAGCCGACCGGTATGATATCAAGATTATCATGTTGATCACGCCAGAAACCAGCGAGGAGAGGATCCGATTTATCGATGAGAACACTGATGGATTCATCTACATGGTGTCCTCGGCTGCAATCACGGGAGCCCAAAAAGAGTTCGATCTGCGCAAGCAGGAGTATTTCCATCGCGTGAACTCGATGGGATTGCGGCATCCGCGCATGATAGGATTTGGTATAAGCAACCGTCAGACCCTGAAGGCAGCCACCGACAACGCCGCCGGAGCCATCATAGGGTCAAAGTTTGTGACTTTGCTTCAGGAAAAAGGATCGCCCCAGGAGGCCATCTCGGCGCTTCTCACGGCCCTGCGCGAGGATTAGAGATCCTATTTCAGCAGAGAGTCGATAGTGTCTTGAGCTATTGCGAGCGAAGCACCGCGATAGTGCTGCACTCCGGCGGTATCTACCACAATGTAGAAGGGCAGCGACGGAATAGCCAGGCTGTCGATCGAGAGGGCATAGATTCCGCCCGGTGCCCAGCCTTGAGTCCAAGTGGCCGAGTCGGTGCGGGTCATGCGCTTCCACATCGAGGTGTCGGGCACCAGCATTATGTCGAGCACCTCGAGATTTTTCTTTTTGGCAATCTCCTTGTATTTAGGCACGATGGAATCCACTCGATTGCATTTGTCGTTGGTAAATGCCAGCAGGGATGCTTTCGATTTGGGCGTGAAATAAGCCACCGTGTCTTTTTTGTAGGGGCGGTAACGGAGGGTGTCGACTCTGTAGCTGGGCGCCTGGACTGGGAGCGCATTCATCTGCGTGGCATATTGGTCGAAAAGATATCCGGGGCGCAGCTGAGCGTCGATGCTCTCGGCCACCGAGTCGGCTCGACTCGGATCTACGGAATAGTCGTAGAGCGAGATGAAGAGTAAGGAAGAAGCCATGTCTTCAGGATGGGCAGCGATGTACTCCTCAATGGCTGTGTTGGCCTCGGCTCCGCCAGCCGAGAGGGGCCCGGCATTGTCGCGAATGGCTTCGCTCCATTGCTCATTGTGCTTGCCGCCTGAGGCTTGAAACACCCAGGGATTGTTGCGATCCATCTTCACATTCACTTTCTCGCCATTCACGATGTACACTCGGCCCAGCACATTGCGATCGTTATCCATGATTTCGACAATAGTGGGAGTGGCAGAAAAGCCCTGAAAGGTGAATTTTCCATCTGTCACGGCTGTCACGCCGGTGTTGACGTGCTCATTGCCATAGTATCGCATGTAGAGGTTCATGGATTTTTGGCCAGCGACATCGCCCTCGATTATGAAGTGGGTCTTGTCTTTGCATGCTGCCAGCGCAGTCAGTGCCACCAGGGCTATTATTTTAAGAAATGTTTTCATGCGAGAGTAGGGGATTGATGTGTGGTGAAGAGGTCATTTTTCCAGAGGTATTTCGATGCGGAATGTAGTGCCTTGGCCTGGCATTGACCATTTTACATAAATTTTGCCGCGATGGTATTCTTCGATGATGCGTTTGGCCAGGGTGAGGCCCAGGCCCCAGCCGCGCTTCTTGGTGGTGAAGCCGGGATAGAAGACTGTCTTGTAATTCTTGCGCGGGATGCCTTTGCCGGTGTCGGTGACATCGATTATGGCATTCCCCTTTTCCAAGCCAGTGGTGACTGTGATGCTGCCGTTGCCATCCATGGCGTCGACGGCATTTTTTATGAGATTTTCCATCACCCATTCGAAAAGCGGAGCGCAAGCCATCACAGGAAGTTGCTCCTTGCACAGGGTGCTGTTGAATTTGATGCGGGGCGAGACGCGCGACGACATGTAGCCCGATGCTTTTTCCACCACATCGTTGGCGTCGTAAAGCTCCATCTGTGGCTTTGATCCGATTTTGGAAAAGCGTGAGGCAATGGTGCCCAGGCGCTGCACGTCCTTGTTCATTTCGCCGACTGTGTCGCGATCAACGCCCATTTCAGGTAGCAGCTCCATCCAGGCCATCAGCGAGGAGATGGGGGTGCCCAGCTGGTGGGCAGTCTCTTTGGAAAGTCCGACCCAAACCTTGTTCTGCTCAGCTTTCTTCGTGGAAAGCACCGCAAAGTAGACCACGCCCACAAATACCAGCATGATAAGCAGCTGTATGTAAGGATAATAGCTAAGGCGCTTGAGCAAAGTGGAATCCTCATAGTAGAGGTGCTGGTTAAATCCGGGAGCAATGACTATGTGGATGACATTTGGCGAGTCGGAGAGTTTCTCCAGCTTGGCTGTGAGGAAAGCCTTGTTGGCGTCGGTAAGATCGTCGAATCCGAAGGCATCCTCTTGCACCTCGGGTAAAGTGAAGTTGCGGAACTGTTGGATATGGCCTTGATCGTCGGTCAGAAGCACCGGGATGGTAGTGTTGCGTTCTATGATGCTGAGCAAAAAGCCGATGTCCACGCCTGAGCCTACGCCATCGTCAGAACTACTGATGTTCACGATTTCCTTGGTGGCATCGGCCCAGATTTCCATGCGGTCGCGTTCTTGGGCCGTAAGGTCCTCGATCAGCCGATTCGACATGAGCAGGAAAAACACCACCACGGCGGCTGCGGCAATCAGAAACGCTGTCTTGCCGTATCTGCTGACGTCCATGGCCTTCCATCCGAAAAGCCTGGTCAATCCTATGTTTATGTTTCCCTTAGCCATAATTAGATTTAACGTATGAAAATCGATAATATTTTATCCCCAATTTTGTAACATTTTAATGGCGGGGATGCTGGTAGGGGGAGACCTGGGTCAGGCGAAGA
>CAYTXF010000097.1:0-3167 GCA_964440745.1 uncultured Bacteroides sp. | reverse complement strand
TGTAACATTTTAATGGCGGGGATGCTGGTAGGGGGAGACCTGGGTCAGGCGAAGAGAACTGAGGATGGCGGCCAGGATGGCAATCGACATGGAGGCAATCAAGCAGGCGTTGGAGGCCTGGGAATTGTTGCTGAAGAGATGGAACATCACTGCCACCGAGGTGGTGCCGAAGGTCTGGCCCAGCACGCGCGCTATGCTCTGCATTCCGCCCGCCGCTCCGCTGCGATTGCGAGGTGCCGATGAGGCAAGGGTCACATTGTTGGGCGTCTGGAAGGTGCCATAACCCACTCCGCAGATAAACATTCGCCACAGAATATTGAATGTCCCACAATCTTGCGGTAGCAAAAACAGAAGCAGAATGCCCAATGCGAATACGCTCATCCCGATGGCTCCTAACAGACCGCCGTGGACGCGCTCCACAATGCGACCGGCGATGGGGGCCGCTATCATTACTCCTATTGGCCAAGGGGATATGAGCAAGCCAATCTGCAACGGATCTTTTCCCAGATCTGTGAGCAAGAATGGGAGCGAGACCATGGCAAGCATCTGAGCGCAAAAAGAGGATATGGAAGTAACCACCGACATCGAAAACAGGGGAATGCGCAGCAGGTCGACTGGTAGCAGGGGATGGGCAAACTTGCGCTGCCGGCGTATGAAGAACCATCCAATGATCAGTATGGCGCCGCATTCAGCGGCTATCAGCCTCCAATCTGTTGATTTTGTGAAATCCTCCATGACATTGACCAAGAGCCATAGCAGTGCGGCATTTTCCACAGCGCTGATCTTGTCAAAGGGCTCTTCTTTGCGATTGAGAGTCTCGTTGTGGGGCAAATATTTTAGCCCAAAGAAGATGGCGGCAAGTCCGATAGGCACATTGATCAGAAAGAGCCAATGCCATGTGGAAATAGAGAGGATAGCACCTGCAAGGGTTGGCCCCGCTACGGTGGAGATGGACACTACCATGGCATTGTAGCCCATGCCTCGGCCTAATTTATCGGGAGGATAAATCATCCTTACCAGGGCTGTGTTAACGCTCATCGTGGCAGCTGCCCCTATGCCTTGCACCACGCGGGCTGCTACTATCCAGGGTAGCGAAGGGGAGCACGCGCACCCCACGGAAGCTAAAGTGAACAGAGATATCCCCAGCAAGAATATGCGTTTATAACCAATGCGGTCGCCCATTGCGGCAAAGGATAGGAGCAGCATGGTGATCACCATCTGATACGAGTTGACAATCCAGATGGTGGCCGAGGGCTTCACGTGGAAATATTCGGTCATCGATGGAAGGGCCACATTTACTATGGTGCCATCGAGCACAGTAAGCATGATGCCGCAATACACTGCCAAAATCCCAGTGTATTTCCGCAACAAGCTTACAAATCTCCCTAACATGACTTTCTCAAGACCTCATCGCAGATTTCCAACGAAGTGCCATGAAAGATGACTTTAAGTCCATGGAGAGTGCAGCCTTGTATGGCTTTCAGAAGGCGTGGGTCCTGGGCATAGCGGTTGATTTGGTCTACGGCTTCAGTCTCGAGTTTAGTAATTGTTGCTTCAGTCGCTTGCTGAGGCGCATATTTTAGTTCAATAATATAGCAATGCCTTGCGTCGGGAAAGCGACTGCGCAAAGGTATCATTACGAAATCACTAAAGCCATAGTTAAGTTCCAATTCTGGGCACAGAAGTGCATACGCACATATCCCCAGATATGCTTTGAAGAAGCCCTGCACCTTAAATTCGCCTCCCAGCATGTCTCTGATAGAAGAGCTTTCCGTATAAGCCCTACCAATATATTCTATCGCATTCCGCCATTCGCCACGCAATATCATCTCTTCATAATATCCAAGCAATGGAGTTATGTCAATCTGGCATCGATGCTGTAGTACTGAGAACATAAAATTCCAGTATTGCAATCTCACGCATTCATTGGGGATAATCATGTGGGTACGAGGATAAGAGCCGCCACCTATCGACAACATTCCATAATAATAAAGTAGTGAGCGGAAATTGTCTAAATCCTTTAGCTCTTCAACAGAGAAAGATGTCTTTAAGGTCATGTCTACGTATCCTTCACCTACTATCTCTTCTATGGCTTTTAACCTTTTTTCTCTTCCCTGGCCATGATCAATGTTAACAAGCATTTGCAGTTTAGAGAAATCCGTACGCACATTCTTATCTACCATTTCTACTGGAGGAATGCCTTTTTGTATAAGAGGGAGGAGATAATATATAACCATATCACAATTATATACGGTCTCATGCTCATAAGCATTCTCAGAGAAACAATAGTTATCATACCATGGCTTCATTTGTTGGATAATATTATCAATTTCCCCCGGAATGTTTGCTTCCTTTTTATAATATGATAGCATTTCTCGAACTTCCTTTTCTTCGAAGCCGAGCATAGAATTAAAACTGGGGTCATTGGATATATTCCAATCGATGTTAAAGCCACTGGTTAAATCGTCGAGGGTAATGGGAGATACGCCTAAGAGAAAAATTCTCTCAAAAGAGCCTTTGAAAAGCTTGAAAAATTCACGATAGAAACCATTGGCATGGGTAACCTCATGAAACTTTTCCTTACCTTTGACGGAAAGAATATTATTTGTGAAATTATCATATTCATCAATGATCAGATAAAGGCTTAGCCGGAGGTCACGAGCTGCTATAGTAATGGCATTTAACTTGTCTCTTGCACTTTTTGATGCAAGAATACTTTCTACTAAAAAACCAGGGTAGAATTCAGCATACTTTGTAATGAAGCCGTCCAACTCTCTACAACAATACTGATTAAAGTCAGATTCCAGATTTTCTATCGAAGAACCGGCTTTAGAAAAATCGAAACGCAAGATTTGGAAAGAGTTGGCCTCTTCAGTTGGATGCTGTCCTATCCATAGATCACCAAATAGTACTTGAAAATCATCCTTACGAGCCACATCATAATAGGCTATCATCATATTCACAAACAAGCTCTTGCCAAATCGTCGAGGGCGAATTAGCAATAGATTATTGCTTTGCCCTTCAATCAATGGAAGATACATGGTTTTATCCACGTAATACAAGCCTTTACGTCGGATATACTCGAAATTGTCAATGCCGTAAGGTAACAGTTTCATAAGTCAATGATTTTATGCAAATTTACAACTTTTTCTTGAATTAGTCCACAA
>CAYTXF010000096.1:0-11240 GCA_964440745.1 uncultured Bacteroides sp. | reverse complement strand
TGCAAGATTTTGGAGGATGTGCTGTTTATTATGACGGTGTTTACGAAAAATCCGGAACTGAGATGCGGTTTTCTGCCGGTGCAGCTTTATGGATATCGGCGACATGCCTCATACTCGTCAAATCTGGATCCCAAGATTGTGGTGCCGCAGATGATGGACATCGTTGACCGCATTTATCAATTGGCAACAGGCTGCCAGGATCCGCTCATGCGCAAGGCTGCCTTCAACCAATGGGCCATGTTCTATTACTGGAACCTGCAGGAATTCTGCCGTTCACGTTACCCAAAGATCCAGCAGGATAAATATCCATATTGCAATCGTGAGTGGCTGCGCTTGATGCGCTCATTCCTAAAATGGAAAGTTGAGGCAAAATATCTGCCCTTCATCATGCTGCCTCCCATGCTCTCCGCACAACTCTTTCATCTGAAATTCAAGTTGCAATGAAAGCATATATCACTCTGCTCTCATCGGAAAACTATCTCCCCGGTGTCATCATCTTGGCCAAAAGCCTCAAGAAAGTGGGGGCCCAGTATCCCATGGTCTGCGCCCTCTCGGTAGGCATGCCCCAGAAGATACGAAACCAACTCGAAGCGCAGGGCATCCCCTGTGTGCATCTAAACCGCAAGATCCAGCCTAAAGTAGACTCGCAAGTGTTCAAATACTGGAACAATACCTTCGATAAACTCCAGATCTGGGGGCTTACCCAATATGAAAAACTTGTATTTGTTGACTCCGACATGCTCGTGCTCTGCAATATCGATGACCTTATGGATCGCGAGCCATTCACAGCCTGCGCCGCTGGCAACGAACTCAACGACCAGTGGATCTACCTCAACTCCGGCCTGATCGTAATCCAGCCCGACAAGGCAGTAGAAAAGGCAATGATTGACAGCATACCCGCTGTAATCCGAAGCCTCCCAAACGCCTCGGTAGGGGACCAGGATGTAATCAACAAATATGTGGCCGACTGGGTGCAGCGCCCCGAACTTCATCTTCCCGAAAGCTACAACATGATAGCCACGCATGTCTCAGTCTATGACAACCGCTTGGGCTATGCCTGGCGCAAGAGCGAGGGTCGCCCCATGCGTGTGCTCCATTTCATTGGCAAAATAAAGCCCTGGATGCGGCCCGGTCTGCGCGACTGCCTCCATATCCTGTGGCACCTCAAGGACGATCGCCGTTTTTACGAAGCCTTCCTCTGGTATCGCCGCGTGATGAAGCGCCTGATGTCAGCTGACGCGCATTTCGACCAGCCAGTAACCGACCTGCAAGAATGGATGAGAAGATGACAGTGGTGGTGCTGATGTCCACCTACAACGGTGCCGAATATCTCGACACCCAGATCCAGAGCATCCTGGCTCAGACCGGGGTGGAAGTGCGTCTATTTGTGCGCGACGATGGCAGCACCGATGGCACAGTGGATATCCTCGACAGATACATGCGCCAAGGCCAACTGGAATACTATGTAGGTGATAATGTGGGATATGTGCGCAGTTTCCACGATCTTGTCAGGATGGCTCCCAAGGCCGAATTTTACGCCTTCAGCGATCAGGACGATCTCTGGCAGCCCACCAAACTCAGTCGCGGCGTGGAGCAGATCCATGCCATCCAATCGCCGGCTCTTTACTGCTCAAATTCATACCGCTGGCATGGCGACGATCCGCTCACCGCTTGGCACGATGCCACTTTCTACACCAATCTCGAAAGCCTCCTTATCTGGCCTATTATCCAGGGTTGCACTTATGTCTTTAACCGCCAGCTTGTGGAGATAGTCAGAAGCCATCAGGTCAACTATGCCGACCCTCACGATACCTGGCTCATGCTCGCTGCCGCCATCTTTGGCCAAGTGATCTATGATCCAGTGCCCTCGATGAAGTATCGCATCCACGACCATCAGTTCTCCAACATACAGTCGTCGCCACTGCGTCGCAAACTCTTCAATCTGAAAGAATTCATCTTTCCTCCCGGCAACATCGAAAGCCAGCGAGCAGCCCATCTCATGGAATGCTTCGGCGCTTCGATGCCAGTGGAAAGCCGCAAGGCTGTGGCCGCTGTGGCCGATTATCGCAAGAGCGCAGTCGCTTGGGCTCGCCTGTTGCTAAGCCGAGGACAACGCAGTGCAAGCATCATGCGCCTTATGCGCCTGAAAATGAAAATCCTTCTGCGTCAATTATGACCCCAAAGATATCAGTGATTGTGCCTGTGTATCGCGTCGCCGACTTCATCGGCCGCTGCGCTCACTCGCTCTTCAGCCAGACTCTCAAGGAGGGCATCGAGTTCATATTTGTCGACGATGCCAGCCCTGACGACAGCATCAACATGCTGCGCGATGCCCTGGGCTATTACCCACAGCGACAGGAGCAAGTGAAAATCATTCGCCATGCTACAAATCAGGGCGTGGCCACAGCGCGCAACACCGGTCTCGACGCTGCCCAGGGCGAATACCTATTCTGGTGTGACAGCGACGATTTCCTCGAACTCAATGCCCTGGAACTGATGCTCGACAAGGCCCAGCAGGAAGATGCCGACATCGTATGGTGCGACTGGCTGCTGACCTTCGGCACCAACGAGCGCATCATGCGCGAACCATCGCCCGCGACTCCCGACCAAGCCCTGAGAATGATGCTTAGTGGCGCCATGAAGTTTAACTTGTGGAACAAGATTGCGCGGCGCCAACTATGGATCGACCATGGCATTCGATTTCGCCCCGGCTCGATGTTGGGCGAGGACATGGTGATGATGCTGCTTTTCGTGCATGCCAAGCGAGTGGCGCACCTGCCCAAGCCCCTTTACCATTATGTCAAGACCAATGGCAACGCCATCACCAGCGCTGATGACAAAAGGAAGCAGATTGACCTCTCGAAAAATATTGAAATCATTGCACAATATCTCCAAACGGAATGCGGCCACGCCTATGATGCCGAAATCGGCATGATGAAGTTGCATTCTAAGCTCCCTTACCTGATCAGCGATCAGAAAGAATGCTATCGGGAGTGGGCGGAAATCTTTCCCGAGTCGAACCGCTACGCCATGGCCAATCCCTATCTGCCGCTCTACACCCGCATATTGCAATGGATGGCTGCGCATGGGCATTGGTGGTATGTGAAACTTTACTATCGCCTTGTGATCAAGACCGTCTACGGTCGCATCTATCGCTAATGGAGAGATATCCCATAATATTCAAGTGGTTGGGAATTTTTCTGACTGGCTTAGTGGTCAGTTTCTTCCTGTTCCCAATCGAGGAAATGGCCATAGTGGGCAATTCCAAGAAAGCCTTGGCTGCCCTGGGCCTCGTCGCTTTCGTATTCTCCAATGCCAAAAAGCGCTCAGGAGTGCTCAACTATGAGATGGCTACTCTCTGCGGTTTCGCCTTGATTGTTTCGGTAGTGGGTTGGGTATCCATCGTGATCAACAACACCCATGATGTCTCTTATGCCAACTATTTGGTTTCGATGGCTGTATGGGTGGGAGCTGCTTATTTCGCGCTGGTATGCATCCGCTTAGTGCATGGCTACGCGTCGCTGCGCCTTGTCACCCTGTATTTGGCAGGCGTATGCCTGGGACAGTGCGCGATTGCTTTGCTGGTGCAAGTGTCGCCAATGGTCAAGCGCTTTATCGATGCGCATTTCGAATACTATCATGGCAACTTAGACTATATCGGCCGATGGTATGGCATGGGCGCTAAGCTCGACCCTTCGGGGGCAAAATTTGCCGGCGTGCTGGTTATAATAGCCGCCATGCTTGTCAGCACCCGAGTGAAATTCTCTAAATACGAGTCATATTTCCTGTGCATCTCCTTCATCGCCATCTGCGTAATAGGCAATATCATAGCGCGCACCACCACCGTGGGCATTGTCTTAGCCTTTGCTTACTTGGTCTTTGTGTCGATGTTGCCGCTGCGCGAGGACACAATGCGCCTTAGGAGATTCGTCAAGCCTTTCTTTACCATGCTTTGCATTGCCTTGCCATTGGTCATCATCTACTATAACAATAGCGACTCATTCGCTCGCAATTTCCGCTTTGGCTTCGAAGGTTTCTTCAACCTCATCGAACAAGGTCACTGGGAAACTAAATCCAACAACCAACTGATGTCGATGTACGACATCATGCCCACTAATTGGAAAACTTGGTTCATAGGCGACGGATTCTTTGACTCTGCCAAAAATGATCCTTATTACATAGGTGGCAACACCGATGCCTTCTATATGGGCACTGATGTGGGTTATTTCCGATTCATATTCTATTTCGGAGTCATTGGCTTGGCGGCCTTCCTCGCTTTCTTGTGGATGACCATGAAGATAGGGTGCAAGAAATATCCCCACGAATGGACGATGTTTGCCTTGTTACTGCTCACCACATTGTCAGTGTTCTTCAAGGTAGCCACCGACATCTTCATGCTCTCAGCCATCTTCATAATGGTTGACCATGAAGAAAACTCAAAAGATTATCTCACAGATGAAAGTCTTGTACTGCATAGGGGGTACGTATAACAGCGCCGGCATGGAGCGCGTACTGGCCCAAAAGGCCAATTGGCTCGTTGCGCACGGCTACGAGGTGATCATCGTGACCACTGAGCAGCGCGGACGTCAGCCATTTTTCCCGCTCAATCCGGCAATCCGCTGCATCGACCTTGGCATCAACTATGAGGAGAACAATGGCAAGTCGGTATTCAACAAACTTGTGCATTTCCCCGGCAAGCAACGCCGTCATCGTCGCCTGCTGACTCAGGTTCTCGAACAGGAGAGGCCCGATGTGACAGTGTCAATGTTTTGCAATGATCTGGAATTCATCAATAGCATTCCCGCCGGAGGCCATAAGGTGCTCGAGGTGCATTTCTCGCGTTTCAGGCGCTTGCAGATCCATCGCAGCGGCCTGTGGAAACTCACTGACATCTATCGCAAGGACCGCGACCTGCGCAAGGCCTCAGAGTTTGAAAAATTTGTGGTGCTTACTCGCGAAGACGCTTCATATTGGGAAGGCTTGACCAATGTCATCACCATCCCCAATGCCTCGCCTTTTGAGAATGTGCCTCAATGCCAACTCAATGCGAAGCGCGTTTTGGCCATTGGCCGCCTCAATTACCAAAAAGGCTTTGACACCCTGATCGATATATGGGCCCATGTATCACCCCGCATGCCCCTCTGGACTCTTACCATCGTGGGCGAGGGCGAGGACCGGGATATGCTCATCAGCAAAATCCAGGAATACGGATTGCAGGACACCGTAGAACTGCTGCCAGCCACCAAGGAAATAGGGGAGATTTATCTCGGAAGTTCGATACTTGCGATGACCTCTCGCTACGAAGGCCTGCCCATGGCTCTGATCGAGGCGCAGTCATTCGGCCTGCCAGCAGTGGCCTTCGATTGCAAATGCGGACCAAAGGAAATCATCGATGATGGCATCAATGGCTATCTCGTAAAGGAAGGTTTCACTCGCTTGTTTGGCCGTCGTCTTCTCAGCCTTATGGCCGACAGCGACCTGCGTCATCAGATGGGCCAGGAAGCCCGTCAGCGCAGCGCTCGATTTTCCCAGGATGCCATTATGGCGCAATGGGATCGGCTTTTCAAGAGCCTTGTCAACTGATATGAGAGAGAGAATAGTCTGGATTGATCAATGTCGCGGATTAGGCATTATCATGGTGGTGTTTGCCCATGTGTGCCTGATCAACCCTCTCCATGTGTTTTTCTACGGTTTCCACATGCCGCTTTTCTTCTTCCTTTCGGGATATCTCTACAGGTCATGCTCGTTGTCCGAACTGATCGAAAAGCGCTTCCGCGGCATCTATCTTCCATTCGCATTCTTCTATCTGCTCACGCTCATTTACTTCTGGGCGGTGGAGCGGCATTTTGTTACCCAGCCTCTCGATTATCCGGAGGCAGCACGGCTCTTCCCATTGATATGGGGCAGCAATGCCGCCGGAATTATGCGGCACAACATTGTGCTTTGGTTCCTTCCGGCTCTGATGACCACCGAAATCCTATGGTGTGTGATCGAGCATAAGATTAAAAGCGTAATCGGCCAACTCGCCGCTTCGCTCGGCCTCTTCTTGATAGGTTTGGCATTGGTGCGCCTAAGACTTGGCTGGTTGCCCGGAGGCTTGAACATGGCTCTCTTCGTGGTGATATTTTTCAACGTTGGCAATCTCTTTGCCCACTATCGCTTAATAGTGCTGAGCAAGATACAGACCCTCGCGCTTGGCGCAAGCCTGCTCTTCCTGTATGGTGCCACCATGGCATCAGACTACTTCACTGGCTATGACCTGGCCCTGCATGTAATCGACATCTTCTTTATTCCGCTTGCGCTGTGCGGCCTATTGGGCGTGGTATTCCTCAGCATGCTATTGCCGTGCATGGGATGGCTGATGCATGTGGGTCGGTCTTCGAGCACCTTGGTAATCATGGCGCTCCATGGGCCCATCTATCGCATACTGCTATGGCTGACTGCCAATGATGCCTGGGGCCGCAACACTGTCTCATACCCCTTGCTCATCACCGCCTTGGCAATCGCGGCATGCCTGCCATTGGCATATCTTTACAATCGCCACGTGCAGCCTCGATTCAACCAGGTATCCCTCCTCGCTCTCTTCCAAAAACTTTCGCCTAATCGGGCATGAATAAGAAAATTGTAATATCGGCAGTGAATCTGCGCACCGGCGGCACTCTCTCCATTCTGCGCGACTGCCTTGGCTTCCTTGATCGCTGGGCTCCCGGAGCAGGCTACGATGTATATGCGCTTGTGCATGACCATCGGCTTTTCGATTTCGCCAACATCAATTACATCGACATGCCCGATGCAGTGACCAGTTGGCGCCGCCGACTGAAGATTGAATACCGCGAGATGCTTGAGGTGTCGCGCCGCTTGGCACCTGTAGAACTGTGGTTCTCCCTCCACGACACCACTCCCAATGTCGAGGCTCATCGCCGCGCCGTGTATTGCCACAATCCCTTCCCATTCTATGATTGGCGCATGCGCGACCTGCTCCTTCAGCCCAAGATTGTGGCATTCTCTCTCACATCGAAATATATATATCAGCACAATATTCACAAAAACGATTATGTGGTGGTGCAGCAGCAATGGCTGCGCGAGGCTTTCGTAGAAATGTTTGGCCTCGATCGTCAGAAGATTATCGTAAGTCCGCCAGAGCATGCTCACAGCGTCGCTACTGTCTCCAAGACTGAAGCCAAGTTGGGTCCTTACACCTTCCTCTATGCTTCGCGAGCCGACAGCCACAAGAATTTCGAGTTGGCATGCGAGGCTGCCGAAATGCTTGAAAAAACGATCGGCCCTGACAGTTTCCGCTTGCAGTTGACCATCTCTGGCGATGAAAACCGCTATGCCCGTTGGCTTAAAAAACACTGGGGACATCTCAGATCATTGGAATGGCTTGGCTTCATGCCAAAAGACCAACTCGAGGATGTTTATGCCAAAGCCGACTGCTTGGTGTTCCCTTCACGCTCCGAGACCTGGGGGCTGCCCATCTCAGAATTCAAGAAATACGGCAAGCCCATGCTGCTCCCCGACCTGCCATATGCCTACGAAACAGCCCAAGGTGCTGATAAGGTAGCCTTCTTCATTCCTACTGTTGCCAAAACTCTCGAGGCGTTGATGCGTAGAATAATCTATGGTCATCCATTCTTACTTGAACCAGTGGAAAAAATCCCGCTCGAGGCGCCTTATGCCGAAGACTGGCACACTCTCTTTCACATTCTTTTATCCTAAGCATATTTTCTTTTATCCTAAGCATATTATGCACAAAAGCATTAAAATCCTACAACTTGGCAAGTTCTTGCCCGGAGGCGGCGGCATCGAAACCGTAGTCTACGACTTGGCGCGCGGCATGGCAGCACAGGGGTGCCAATGCGACGTCATGGTCACTGCTCGCGACCGCCAGCCTCAGCAGCAGACATACTGCGAGAACTCTGACATCCTCGCATGCCACGCCATCGCCGAGGCGGCATCCACCATGATCTCGCCCTCGATGATCGCCCGGCTGCGCCGCATTTGCAACGATTACGACATTGTGCATGTGCACCATCCCAATCCCATGGCCTCATTGGCTCTCTACCTTTCGGGCTACCGGGGCAAGGTGGTGGTGCATTGGCATAGCGACATCATCCGTCAGCGCCTGGCCTTGGCATTCTTCAGCCCTTTGCAGCGCTGGATGCTGAAGCGCGCCGACCTGATTGTGGGCACCTCAGATGCCTACATACAGGGCAGCCCCTGGCTCAAGCCATTCCGCGACAAGTGCCGCGCACTGCCCATAGGCATCAGCCGCATGCCTGATGACTATGCTGGCGCTGCGCAGATTCGCAAAGCCTATCCCGGCAAGAAGATTGTATTCTCGCTTGGCCGCTTGGTCTATTACAAGGGTTTCCGCTACCTGATTGATGCTGCCGAGCACCTTGCCGATGACTATGTGGTGCTAATCGGTGGCAGCGGTCCGCTCATGAAAGAATTGCAGTCGCAGATTGATGCCAAGGGCCTGGAGAGTAGGGTGCGCCTGCTGGGTCGTATCCACGAGGATGACCTGCCGGCTTACTATACAGCCTGCGATGTGTATTGCATGAGCAGTTGCTGGAAGTCGGAGGCCTTCGGGGTGGTGCTTCTCGAGGCCATGTCGCTGGGCAAACCCATTGTGGCCACTGACATCCCCGACTCGGGCGTGCCGTTCGTCAATGCCCATAATGTCACAGGTCTCAATGTCGAGGTTTGCAATCCCGAGGCTTTGGCCCAGGCCATCACTGCGATTTGTGACGACGAGGTCACCTATGCGCGATTCTCGCAAAACGCTCTTGCGCGATTTGAAGAGACATTCACCCTCAATTCTATGATCAGTCGGTGCCGAGCCTACTATGACCAGATCCTGGAACCGCAGACTTCGCCCGAGGTATATGTCATGGAGAATGCCTATAGCAATGCTCCGCGTCGCTTGGCACTCAAAAAAGTTGGCAAAGAGCACATCATGGTGGAGATTCTCAACAATTGCGCCAACATGACCAAGGTGTATACTCTCAACGACACTGCCGCCTGGCTCTGGAGCGCCATGGAGAAGCACGGTCGCGACATCAACTCGCTCGCTCGAATCATGTGCAATGACTATGAGATCGAGTACGAGTCAGCGCGCCGCGACATAGACACCCAGATTCAGCAATGGCATGAGATGGGCCTAATCGCGATAGAATAAGACCCGGAGTAAGACTGGTGAGCAAAGTCTATGAAATATTGCTGACGCTTCTGAGATCGGCTCTGTGGAATCGGGAAATCGATCGTCCCGACCTTTTTCCAATCGATGATGCAATGTGGGAGCAAGTGCTCAATGAATCGATGCGGCAGACTGTGAGCGGTCTGGTTTTCTCGGGCGTGTGCATGCTGCCCGATAGCATGTTGCCCAGTTCCGGCTTGATAGCCCGCTGGGCATCGATCAGCGCCCACATAGAGAATAAGAATGCCATTCTTCTTGCCGACCTCATCGACATCAATGAAACCTTGCTTTCAGCCGGCATCCGCGCCATCCTGATCAAGGGCCACGCGGCCGCTGTGCATTATCCCAAGCCGGAATTGCGCGAAAGCGGCGACATAGATCTCTGGATTCCCGATGCCAACGATATGGATAAGGCTCTGAAGGTCTTGGGCGTAAATCCCGAAAAGGCTTACGCGCCTGATGACAGTTATGCATTCTTGTATGCCAATCGGTCGATTGTGGAATTGCACACCACCATGGTGTCGCTTATGCCCAAATCGCATCTCGAGCGTCTCTGCCGACTGATGCAAACATATCCTCACACTGAATTGCAACTTCAGTCGGGCAAAAGACCTGTGGCCACGCTTTCGCCAATTGTGGATATGATCATGCTCAACCATCATATCCTGCGCCATGCCTCAAGCTTCGGCATGGGATTGCGCCAGATTTGCGACTTGGCCATGGCATACAACGATGCCATGACTGCGGAGCGTCGGCGCGAACTCGCTGACTTCTTTATCCAGGGTCAGGCGCGTCGCTGGGCTGCCATGGTCGACACTTTCATGACTCATTTTCTTGGCTTGCCTCAGACCAAGGCCTTGGGCATTGGCGAGCAGTCAGCGCGGCCCTTGATGAGTATTGTGGTGCAGGGTGGCAATTTCGGAAAGGTGTCGGCAAAATCCACGCCCACGGTTGCTTATCCGCATCGCCTGCTCCATGTGCTGCGCAACAATCTGGCCCTATGGTCCTATGCGCCCGAAAACGTAACCAATATTTCAGTATCATTATTAAAAAGATATTTGCGATGAAAGAGCATGCTTTCAGCATCGCAGGCTTCAATGTAATTGTTTCCGCTCCTGATAGTGTCAGGCTTATGGACTTGTTGCCATCATGGCGCAATTTTGCCACTGATGAGCCAAAGGCTAAGGCTGACCAGAAGGTGACCATAATAGATAATCTCATGGCACCAGAGTCGATGACCGAGTTGGCATCGTCGAGCGATGACCTTGGCCGAGTGACTATGTACTCAGCCGGTCAAGGCTTCTGGACCGAGATGATCTCCACGGGAATGGTAGGGGGCCGATTCAGGCATTGCTTTTCATCGGACCGCGCCTTGAAGAGCGTAAAGGTGCGCATCGACATGGATGATCCCATGGCGGGTTGCGTGCTGAGTTCGCTGCTGCGGATTGCCTTCTCACAATTCATTTTGGCTCATGGGGCAGTGTCGGTGCATGCATCAGCAGTGTGCCTCCACGATAAGGCTTACTTCTTCTTAGGCAAGAGCGGCACAGGCAAGAGCACTCATTCGCAGCAATGGCTCAAGGCTTTCAGCGACGCCTGGCTGCTCAACGACGACAACCCCATCCTGCGCCTCGAGAAGGGCGCTGTGATGGCCTACGGTTCGCCTTGGAGCGGCAAGGAGAATTGCTACCACAATTGCGCGATGCCCCTTGGCGGAATGGTGCGCCTCAGCCAAGGGACCGAAAACCGCTTTGCTGAGCGCTGCGACTCGCAGGCTTTCACCACTCTGCTGCCCTCCTGCTCGGCTGTCCGCGCCGTGCCAGAATTCCAGGAGCAACTGCTCAACACCCTGGCCGCCATCGTCGACCAGGTCCGCATCGGCGAGCTCCAATGCCGCCCCGAGCCAGCGGCGGCAATCGCCTGCCTCCGGGGGCTTCAGGGTCTCCAGGGTCTTCAGGGTCTCCGGGGTCTTCAGGGTCTCCAGGGTCTTCAGGGTCTCCGGGGTCTTCAGGGTCTCCGGGGTCTTCAGGGTCTCCGG
>CAYTXF010000095.1:0-11303 GCA_964440745.1 uncultured Bacteroides sp. | reverse complement strand
TGTGCAATAGTTCGTTAGTTAAAAAATCCTAAACAAACTGCGAAAGTCCCGAAAAAATTTGTCAATATAGAATTTTAGACTTAAATTTGCACTTTATAATAAAGTAACCGAACAACCCAAGAATAAACCGATCAATTATGCGTTGCAATAATTGTGGATGGCCCAACGAGGCTGGCGTTGCACGTTGTGTGAAATGCAATGCGCCCCTTCAGGGTTCGATGATAGAGACACCGACGACTCCTCATTATGATAATGACGAGCCGGAACAGTTAGGCGCTACTATAAGAGAGTCGACAGGGGGCTTGCGCCAAGAGATAGTGGAAGAAAAGCCTCAGCAGGCATCCGTATGCACCACATGCGGCTACCCTCTGCGCCCAGGTGTGAGCGTATGCCCAATGTGCAAGACACCGGTGGGAGGTCCCGCTCCGGAGAGACCGCGCTATCCTGACAATAATGGCAATCGAAATCCTTACGAGCCCCAAGAGCCCCGCCGGGAAGAGCCCCGCCGGGAAGAGCCCCGCGCTCCGCGTCGCCCCCAGATGCAAGGCACAATCAATCCCTGGTCGACACCCGCTGATGATTCATTCTGCATGCTTCGCCGCATACCTTGGCACAATGAGAGCATCAAATATGATCCCGTGAGCTATTCAGGCCAGGAGATAGAGCTCAATCGCGCCAATACTGACCAGAATAATAATTCGATCACCTCCAAGGTGCAGGCAGTGCTTACATGCGAGGATGGCGAGTGGTACATCGAAAACCGCAGCGAATTGCAGACGACTCTGCTGCGAGTTGACCGCAAGATGAAGCTTGAGGACGGCGATGTGATCGTGCTGGGCAACAGAATGTTCGAATTCAAAAAAGGATAGACGATGTCAAACTCGGCATGTGTTGCTGAGAGATGCAACTTCAAAAAAGGCGACTCTATCGATGGCACTTGGAAGGTTGAGGCCTTTCTTGGCGAAGGCACTTTCGGCCAAGTGTTCCAAGTCAAGTCCGACGGCACTCAGTACGCTCTGAAGCTGCTCAAGCTCTGGGAGGTAATGAGCGCTGACCGACCCGACTTGCTCAAGCGCTTTGACCGAGAATATGAGACTGGCCGCATCAAGAGCGACTATCTGGTGCATTCGATATGCAAGGGCAATGTGCGAGGCAACGCCTACATTGTGATGGAATACTGCGCCCACGGCGATCTGCACAGCGCACTGAAAAATACCGAGCTTGATCTGGCCTTAGTGGCCAAGCAGGTGCTTCTTGGACTGCGCGATTTGCATGCCAATGGCAAGGTTCATCGCGATCTGAAGCCGGAGAACGTGCTTCTTCGCGCCAAGGATCATGCCGTGCTCACTGATTTTGGCATCTCGGGCGACCAGAACAATCGCCTTACCCAGCGCGGATGGTCGGGAATACCCCAGCAGCGCTTTGGCACCATCGCTTACATGCCTCCCGAGCAAATCAATCCCAAGAGAGGCAACGCCACAGTGCTCCCCACTACCGACATTTTCTCATTCGGAGTGATGATGTATCAGCTGCTCACCGGAGGGCTGCCTTTTGGTCGCCTCTCGGATGAATCCGACGTGCCTGTGTATGTGATGAACGGCAAGAATGGCACTTGGAATCGCGATGCCCTGCGCTCAGTGCGCAACGGCGAAAAATGGCTTCCGCTGATCGAAGGCTGCCTTTTGCCCAACTTCAAAGAGCGCTTGCAGACCATCGACGATGTGTTGGAGCTGCTCCCGCGCAGCCAGAAGCTTTTCGACTCGGGCATCAAATCTCTCAAGACAGATTTCAATCACGATATCAGGCGAGGAGTGCAGCTCAAGGTGATGCAAGGCGAGGAATTGGGCAAGACCTATGTGCTTGACCGATATTTCGTGCCTGGATCGCAGATCTTATTTATAGGAAGAGATACTCCATCGATATGGAATCACATCGCCCTCAAGGAGGACGAGAGTTGCTATATCTCGCGTCAGCATTGCACTATAGAGAAGGATGAGACTGACAATCTGTGGATTATCCGCGATGGCCAATTCCGCCTCCAATGCGAGGTGGGGCTTAGGAGTCGGGGCAATGTAATGGGTATATGCAAGAGATGTCCGCGAGAGACATGTCCCAACCAGACCAGGCCCGGCATGACTTACGCCCAGTATAGATGGAAGAATTCCCTTAATGGCACCTATGTCAACTCCACTGAGGTTGACAATAACGGGGTAATCCTCAGGGCCGGCGACATAATCTCGATTGGCGACGTGAAGCTGCGAGTGGAAGGCGTGTGAAAGTATGGCAAGAAAGGAAATAAACATATTCGGCACCAGTTTTTTGGATCTGCTTTC
Source organism: uncultured Bacteroides sp. (assembly GCA_964440745.1). GTDB lineage: Bacteria > Bacteroidota > Bacteroidia > Bacteroidales > Muribaculaceae > CAG-873. The sequence continues at coordinate 8,970 of CAYTXF010000095.1, read as the reverse complement.
AGGCGCATTGGCAGCTGTGATCATCCTATTTATAATTGTGCCTAAAATGTCGACTGAGCAGCAGGAGACCCTCGAGGAGATGGATCGCCTCAATGTGCAGGTGAGCGAGCTGGCCAATTTGCTTGAGGCAGCCCGCAATTCTGTGCCTGAGGAGGTGTTCCAGCAAATCGTAAGGCGCATGGATGAGCTCCAGAATACAGTGCGTGAACTTAGCAGCCAGGTGCAGAATCTGCAAAGCCAGTTGGCCAGCACTCAGAGAGAAAACGAGCAGCTGCGCCAACAGAATCAGTCATTGCAGCAGACCAATGAGCAGCAGGCTCAGCGCATCCGCGATCTTGAGAATCAGGTGGCGCAGAGCCAGCGAGCCGGCGACCGCAATCAGGGCGGAGGCCGAGTTTTCGGCGTAAATGCTGATTTGGGAGTGGTGATCGTGTGGCCAGAAAACATCGATGTAGACCTCTATGTGAAAAATATGGCCTCAGGTGAAATCTGTTGTTATCAGAACAAACAGACTACCTTCGGCAATCTCAACGAGGACATCACCAGCCGCACCGAACCCGATGATGATCGCTATGAGCTCTTCTACCAGACCCGCGTTATTCCAGGCCAGTATCAGATCTACGTGAATATCTTTGCTCGCGCTCAATGGAATGGCGAACCAGCCCATGTTGAGGGATATGTCATCATGTATCCGGGACTGAGCAACCAGAAGAAGATAGAATTCCCTAACATCACCCTTACGCGCCAAGGCCAGGATGTGGTGATCGGCACGCTTATCGTAACAGAAAACAATATACAATTACAATAATGAATAATCGCTTAATACGCATTCTTGTCGCTGCGGGTCTTACCGTAATATTAATGGTAGCCCTTGTGGTGATGACATCCAAGGAGAATCCGTCGAGATTCTTAGTGATGCTTGGAGGCACAATGCCCGAGGGCTTGATCCAGGGCTTCACATATTTCCTCTTCTTCTTCGGGATGGCTGAGCTTTATGCTGTCAACTCCGACATCACCCATGAATACGATGCTTTCTCAGCCCATCTTTTGCCAGAAAAGGACAATTGGGTGCTGAGCATCGACGATGTGAACCAGCTGAAGCTCAACATGCAGCAGATGGAAAAGAAGCAATCGTTCCTGCTTACTGACCTAATTAAAAAATCTTGTACTAAGTACAGGCTCAGCAAATCATCATCTGAGGTATTGGGCCTTGTCGACTCGCAAGTGAAGATTTACAACCAACAGATGGAAGGCGACCAGGCTTTCATCCGCTATGTGGCATGGGCAATACCATCAGTAGGCTTCATTGGCACTGTGCTTGGAATTGCCGGTTCGCTTGGATTTGCCAATGAGGCAAGTTCGCCCGAAGGCATTAGCAAAGTGACCAGCATGCTGGCGGTGGCATTCGACACTACCTTGGTGGCCCTCTTCCTGAGCATCTTCTTGATGCTTGGCATCCATTATGTGCAAAAGAGGCAGGACGCTCTGTTCACCCACATGAATTCATACATGATAGAAAATCTGATAAACCGTTTTTACAAGCAATAAATATGGCTCAACCAACTGAGAAATACAAGAGATCCCTGTCAGGATCAATCGGGGCAGGAATGAAGTCCATCATGGGAGGTGAGGGACGCAGATACTATGTGCTCGAGCACAAGGTGTCGACCAAATATCACAAAGCAGGAGAAGACCAGAAAATAATCGTGGACCAGATCGAGCTTGGTCGCGATCCCAAGTGCCAGGTTCGCTTTGACGAAAGCTTCAACACAGTGAGCCGCCGCCACGCAGCAATCGTGAAGGATGGCGACAACTGGAAACTGGTGCAGCTCTCCAAGACCAACTCCACTTATCTCAACGGACATAAGGTAGAAAAGGAATGGTATCTTCAGAATGGTGACGAAATCCAGCTTTCCACCAACGGTCCACGCATGGGATTCATCATACCCGAGGGCGACAAGGGACTGGTAAAGAGCATAGGGCTGTCACAGCGTCTGAGCCTATTCCGCAAGCAGGCCCTGCGTCCCTACAAGCAAGGCTTGGCAGCCTTGGCATGCGTGCTGGTGCTTTGCGTGGGTGTAGGTACTTTCTTCATCCTGCAGCAGCAAGACACTATCGAGCAGTATCGCGCCGAGAATGTGAGAATTAATGAAGAATTCAAGCAGAAGCTTGCCGATCAGCAGCAAGCAGCCGAAGAGGCTCGAGCAGCTCAAGAAGAAGAGAATCAGCGCCAGCAACAACAGCATCAGCAAGAAATCAACCGTCTGCGCGGCGAATATAGCCGAGCCATTGCAGCTGCTGAGCAAAGAATTGCTGAGGAAAACCGTCGCAACCAAAACAATGTAACGGGTTTCGCAGCCTTGCTCGAAGAACAAGGTGTGGCCAAGGATGTGTATTACTTCAGGGCCAACAAAGTGATTTATGAAGTAAATGGTCAGGAGCACCAGATTAATAGTGGCTCCCATCCCTACGGTTGGAGCGGCACAGGTTTCCTCCTCAACGATGGTAAGTTCGTTACGGCTCGCCACTGTGTAGAGGGCTGGCTATATGAAGATTTTGAAGAGGAGAGCGAAATTGCCCAGGCCGTGACAGCCGCATCATCTTTCTCAGGCATTAAGATCAAGGCTTATTTTACCGCAGTATCCTCAAAGTCGGGCAATACGTTCAATTTCACCAGCGATGATTTCACCATCAATCACAGCCTGGACAAGAAGGTGCAGATTGGCGTCGACGAGGATGGCGATCCCGCATACTGGGTTTTCCCGTATCCGGTGCTTTCGAGCATGCCCGAGACCATGTGGTCGACTGACTGGGCTTATACTACCAACACCGGTGGCAAGCGCGGCGAAATCGAGGCCGATGGCTCACTTAGCCGCAGCCTGATGCCGCTGCAGGACCTCATTGTGCTCGGCTTCCCGAGAGGCATTGGCGCCAACGATGGCAACAATGGCATTGAGCCAATCCCTTACACCATGACTACTTCGCGCCAGGGCTTGGCAGCCAACGGATGCATCTTGCACTCGCGCGGTACCGATCATGGCAATTCAGGCGGTCCCATCTTTGCCCTCAAGGACAACAAGCTTGTGGTGGTGGGCATTGTATCGCGAGGCGACCATCGCACCGAAGAATACAACTGGGCAGTACCAATCTGTAACATCCAATAAATTATGAGACTGACAAGCTTGAAAGCATTGGCATGCACGATGCTTATGCTGCCCCTGACAGGCATGGGGCAGCTGTTCCAATCGTCAACCCAGCAAATGATCGAAAGCGCCATCAAGCCAGCCTTCGTGATAGTAGAGCAAAGCTACCAATTGCAGGATTCGACAGGTCAGAGATTCGGACGCTATGGCCAGCCGGAGTTCGGCAAAGCCATCGGTCTGGGAATCCTGGTTGACAGTGCTGTAATCGTCAGCGAGAAAGTGGCTCAGCCTTGGAAAGGGGATGAGAATTATCAGCGTTTTCGCAACGACTACACTCCACATCTCTATCAAATCTCATGCAAGGAGATCGGCGACAGCATGGCAGCGACGGTTGACAGCGCGCGCTGTGAAGGACGCCAAGTGGCGCCTGGCTCTTTTGCCCTGCAACCTTATCCCAAAGCAAAGAGAGGCTTGTCAGTGACCAAGCCCCAGGGACAAACAAATGGTTGGGTAGTGCTTCTGTGCGCCAATGGCTCTGACAGTCTCAACAATGTCAAATATACCATATATAAGAAAACCCTGGATGTGCAGCCCGATACCACTTCCTACGCTCTGGAATTGCCTCAGCAAGATGCTAAAGTGCTGACAGGCGTGTATGTCGTGCCAAAAACAGTGGGGGTAGGGGTGATATCCTTCGAACTGGCTGGTTTCGTGAATAAGGATGGTGACGCTTGGAAAATCATGCTTCCCGAAATGCCAGAAAGCACATTGTTGTTTGCTGGAGGAAATGAGCTTACTCCGATCGTTCAGCCCCAGGCGGTGACCCCTGGCGATGAAGGCGACGATGACTCGGGCAATGACAAGAAGAAAGATAAGAAGAAGAATAAGGATAAGGATAAGGACAACAAGAAGAAAAAATGAAAAAAATATCGTTTCGACTTTTCGCTTACACCGATGCAGCTGGAAAATACGACCCAGCTGCACCGTTGTTGGGTAATGAGGACAATTTTTACGTCGACGACGACCTGACCGACGAAATACCGGGCAATTGCAAGCCTGACCAAGTGATCGAGATGACCGACTGCGGTGTGCTGATGTGCGTTGCCGACGGCATGGGTGGCATGAATGCCGGCGAGGTAGCCTCGGCCATTGCTGTCCAGACCGTGCAGGACTGGTTCTCACCAGGCAAAATCACTCCGTCGCTGGCCAAAAGCGCCAAAGATCGCCGTGCTTATCTTGAAAATCTGATCAAGGACGCTGATCGGCGCATCAAGCAGGACGCCAAGACCAATCCGCAGCACGAGGGAATGGGCTCCACCATCATTTTGGCTTGGATCGTAGGCGATGAGCTTACTCTGAGCTGGTGCGGCGACAGTCGCGCATATCGGTTTAATCCGGCCAATGGCATTGAGCCTCTTAGCCGCGACCACAGCTATGTGCAAGAACTGGTGAATCAGGGCACTATTTCCTACGAGGACACATTCGAGCACCCACAGGGCAATATCGTGACCCGATCGCTCGGCGATCCCTCATCGGCAGCAAAGCCCGAATCGCGCGAGTTCAAAGTATATAATGGCGACATCATTCTTCTCTGCAGCGACGGACTCTCAGGAGTGCTTCGCGACAAGAAGACTCTCGATCATAATGGCAATCTTTATCCCGGCGACAATATCGAGGATATCATGGCTGCCAATACCGCATCAATGCGCGCATGCAAGGATGCCTTGATAGCTGCTGCCGAAAAGGCCGACTGGTACGACAATGTCACCGTGCTCCTCTGTCAAATCGTGGAGGGTGGCGCTGCGCCGGAAAAGCGGGAAAGCAAGCCTGCCGTATCGGCTCCTCTTAAGATAAATGGCAATCAAAGTTCTAAAGAACCCATTGAACCAGGAACAAAAAAAAATGGTAAGTGGCTCTGGATTGCTCTGATTATCATAGTGGTGATGTTGCTTTGCGGTCTCTTCTATTATATAGGCTTCAACAAGGCTGGTAATGCATCAGAGAAGGAGGGCATCAACCCGCTGGATACTATTGACATATTCAATGGCGAAGAGGCTGAGGGTCAGGAAATCCAGCCTGTGGATTCGCCAGAGGCTCCAGGTGCCACAAATGCACCAGGCAGCAATGGAAAAGAAACAACCACACCCAAAGCGACTACTCCCAGTCAGCAACAGCCTGCCGAAAATAGCGGTGGCGAATCAGCTGCTCCAAAAGGCGCAACCCAGCAGCCAACTGGATCTGCTGACTTTGAAGCATACAAGAACCAACTATTGCAGGTCTTGGCCCAAACCAACTGTCCGGAATTAAACTGGCTAAAGGAGAAAGCTGAAAACTCCATCAATGGCATGAGAGAGGGCAATCGTCAGGACGCTCAGTACTGCGTTAGTTTGATCAATCAGTTTCAAACACGTGCTACTTTGATCAATGAATTGAAGGCCATGAATCGACCAGATCTGACCCAAGGACTTATTGAGAAAATATCTGATTCCTCAAATGAATTCCTGTCTCGCCAAGCTATTAGCAGCTATCGTCTGGAAATAAATACATTGAAACAGCAGCTTTCACAACCAACCCCAGTGCAAAGCCAAGAAGAATTGACCATTCCCTCATAAAACAGACACAAAATGTACGGACCAGAATTACAACAAGGCTCGACCATAGCCGGCCGATACCGTCTGAAACAATACAAGGGAAGCGGCAGCTTTGGCGAGGTATGGCTCGCTGAGGACCTGGAACTTGGCCTCGATGTGGCCATAAAGCTTTACATTTCGCTTGACCAAAAAGGCCAGGAGGAATTTAAGGACGAATACAAGATTGCCTACGGACTGAGCCATGAGAATCTGCTCACAGCCCAATATTATAGCGTATGGGATCATCGTCCGTACCTGATCATGAAATACTGTTCGCAAGGCTCAGCCGCCAATCTCGGAGGCAATGCCAGCGAGGCTCAGATATGGCGATTCATTCACGATGTGGCCAATGGCTTGAAGTATCTTCATGCCCTGGAACCGCCAATCGTGCACCAGGATATCAAGCCTGAAAACATCCTGATCGATGATCAGGGCAATTTCCTGATCACCGACTTCGGCATCAGCAAGAAAATGCGCACCACTATGCGCAAGCAGTCGAAGCGCCAAATCGAGTCGGGTGCGATCGCATACATGGGCCCCGAGCGCTTTCTCAAAGATCCCATGGCAGTGAAGGCAAGCGACATATGGTCGCTTGGAGTGTCGATCTACGAGTTGGCAACCAACGACCTTCCCTTCATGGGACAAGGCGGCGGCATGCTTAACGCCGGAGCCGCTCTGCCCGAGCTGGATCAGTCGAAGTGGTCGAAGAACCTTAGCGATGTAATGCAAGCCTGCTTGGCAAAGGAGACTTGGGACCGACCCACAGCCGAAGATCTTGTCGACTACACCCAGCAGCTGATGAGAGGCAAGAATCTCACTTGGGAGCAATGGAAGAGAGGCGAACAGGACATGCCTCAAAAAACAGACCCAGTAGAAGCAAAGCCCAAAAAGACCTCCTGGATTTTGCCGGCAGTGATAGGCGCTGCCGTAGTGGGCGTGCTCCTCTTTTTCATCTTCAAAAATGACAAAGAAGCTGAGCATCAGATGATGGCCGTGGAGCAGCGCTATCAAAGCATAGCATCGATGTGCGAGAACAATATCCGCGTGGGCGATGCCCAGAATTATACCGCTCTGCTCGAGGCAAAATCGCTGATTGATTCGCTCAAAGAATATGAGTATCAATATAGTTATCTGACCGAGAACAAGTCATTCAACCTTGAAACGAGCCTGGATGCAAAGCTCGAAGAGGCTCAAAAGGCTTGGATACGTTCGGCCCAAGGCCAATATGATGTGGCCGAGGATGTAGCGTCGGCTATTCAGTATTACCACATTGCCGCGCTGCTTCAGGACAATTCCACCATCAAGCAGGCACTGGCCAACATAGCATCGCGCGACAATTGCAAAGGTGCATACATGCTTGTCACCAATGTCACAATCGACGGCTCTTATCTGATCATCAATTATGATGGTTTGAACTCTCAGTCGCAGGATTTCACCCTCAAGTACGAGCTATCGGGCAGCGGTTCGCCCAAGACTGGCCAAAGCTCCATCACTTTGCGCCCCGGCAGCGGCCAAAGCGTAAGAATTGACACATCCATGAGCGGCCTCTCAGGGATGAATCAGATTAAGCTTAGCAGTAACAATATAGTTTTCTATAACCAAAAGATAGGCAGATAAATGAAACGCTTATTATCACTTTTCTCAATCCTGATCGTATGTGCCTCGGTTGCATTCTGTGGCATTAACAATACGCTCAATGAAGCGCAGCAAATGTTCACAAAAGCCACCACGGTCGAACAGTATCAGGCTGCCAAGAAAAAATTCCAGTCGGCAAAGTACGATGTAGGATATGTGGCTGCAGAGCACGACACGGCCATAAACGAAGGCATACGCAAATGTGATAATAAGATAAATTCTCTGTCTCCTCGACTTACGGTCGATGGCTATTCATCTTCGCTAAGCATCAGTTTTGGAGCCGATGGGGGCAATCGTTCATTCGAAGTGCTTACCAATCAGGGCTTGCCTTCGGTAAGCGGCCTCCCGTCCTGGATAACGACCAATTCTGTAGCTTCTTCCTCGGTTAGCATCAAATGCGCAAGCAATTCCAGCACGAGTTCACGTTCTGATTACTTCTACATCAATGCAGGCAGCAAATCAGTGAAGGTGAATGTCACTCAGTCAGGAAAGTCGGCTGCAGCATCTTCTTCCGTAACGCCAACTCAGAATAACAACGGCCAGTCGAGCAAGAGCGCTTCGATTGAAAGAGTATGGACTGAAGACAATATCGATGTGGATGGAGTGAAAGGTCTTGGCGTGCATGTCAAATTCTCAACCGAAGGCATGCTTGAAAAGGACGGCCGCATTTCGGCATACTTCTACGACTCATCGGGCAATGCTCTTGTGGATCAGAATGGCAGCTACAAGACCACTGACGGCAAGGTGTCATCGGGCCGCAATTTCAAGCCCGGATATGAGTCGGCTGTCTACAACGATTATATGATTTCGATTCCCTATAGCGAATTGCATCTTTCGGGTGAGAAATCTCTGCTTATTGATGTGATTATATGGGACAAGTCGGTTGACCCGAATGTGTCGCTTGCTCGCAAGGACGATCTCGCTTATACCTACCGTCCGAGCTCAGGCTCGTATCTCTATGTCGACAACAAGACGGCTGTATCCACATCATTCCCAAGCTCAGGTGGCACCGAGACCTTCACGGTATCAACCGATGCCGGTTCGTGGACTACTTGGGGCATCCCATCATTCTGCGAGGTTACAAATCGCACATCCACATCGTTCACTCTGAAGTGCAATGCCAACAATACAGGCAGCGCTCGCAGCGATTACATGAAGATTAAGACCGATGGGCAGGAGGTGAGAATCGACATTTCCCAGTCGGCCGGAAACTCGGCGAGTGCGACTGTCAACAGGGTTTGGGTTGACCATAATGAATATCAGAATGGCTTAAAGGGCATGCTTATCCATGTCGACTTTGAGACCAAGGGAATCCGTGGGCACGATGTCGAAGTAGGCTGTTTCTTTGAGTTTGCCAATGGCACCCCGCTTAAAGACTATGACGGCCAGTATAAATCGCCGGATGGGCAAGTAGCTATCGGTAAGACCGACGACGCTACATATGAAAACACTCATTGGTCAGATTTCAAGCTGTTTATGCCTCACAATCAGCTGCACATGAGCAACGACAAGGCCGACTTGCGCTTCAAGGTGCAAATATATGACCTTGACACGCGCACCAC
>CAYTXF010000094.1:0-11595 GCA_964440745.1 uncultured Bacteroides sp. | reverse complement strand
GGGCGCGTGGATGACAAATTCTCCGTGTCTCCGTGGTGTATTTGCAATTTTTTGCTGAAAAATTTTTATGTTTTATAACATAATTCAAAAACATTGCTTAACTTTGCAGCGTTGAAATAACAAAGCAAGGGCCGCAGAGGCGGCCGCAAAATCAACGGATGTTTAACTAAATCTTAACACACTATGTTACACCACGTAAAACAAGCCCTCGCATGGTATGTGAGGAAAGCTGCCGAGACTTACAACTACAGCCAGTACTTCAACGGCTTCAACAAGCAGTAAGCGAGGCTTGGGCAAAAGCTCCTGTGAAGAAGCGCCCACCCTACATTGTGTAAAATGATTGATTAGTTTATTTAAGATGCGTGGACCGAGATTGGCCCGCGTTTTTTATTTCTGTGGCGACAAAACATAACGGGAACGAGGGTTGTTAGATATATAAACACAAAACATAAGTTTCAACTTTTAATCTGCACGATTATGGAAGATACAAATAACATCCTCACACCTGGCAAGCAGCGCAAGGTGGGATTCTTCGAAGCAATCCAGATGGGGTTTAATCAGTACTGCACATTCCGCGGCCGCGCAAGCCGCGCCGAATTCTGGTGGTGGCAGCTCTTCATGGTGATCGTTGCCGCCGTGACATCGTTCGTGCCTTGGCTTCCCGGCTTCGCATTCCTGGCATTGCTGTTGCCGAGCCTCGGCGTCACAGTGCGCCGACTCCACGACGTAGGCAAGGGCGGCGGCTGGATTTTCCTGATCCTTACGGGCATCGGCGTGATCTGGCTCATCATCTGGGAATGCCGCGCCAGCGAAAGCTGTCCCAACCGCTTTGGCGACATCCCCGACGCCATACCCATGTAATACGAGACGAGCAATTCGTTCCTGATTAGACGAGAGATACGAATCATTCGTTCCTGATTAGACGAGAGATACGAATCGACGAGAGAAACGAAATTAAAATCGTTTCTCTCGTCTTTCGTCTCTCTCGTCTTTCGTCTCTCTCGTCTCTCGTCTCTCGTCTCTCTCGTCTCTCGTCTTTCGTTTCTCTCGTCTCGTCTCTCTCGTCGGGAATTAACAAAATAATAGCATTTTAGCCTAAAATTGTAAGGAATTAAGCGCAGTTTTATATTTTTTAAATCAACCCGAAGTTACAAATTACCTCTCCAAATTGTTATAATACCGTACAACGAAGAGAAAAGGACATCAACAAGCAGTTTTGAAGCAGACCAATAAGAAGAGACTAAGCGTCATAATTTCCCTCGTCTTTTTAACCGAGTAGTGATACTGGATTAAAAAGCTCTCATAAATAAATAGTTGAAACGTGGAGAGGGTGGTCGCGTCGTTAGACGCCGCCACTCTCTTTTTTTCGTTTCGTCGCCACAATTTACCCTTTCCTCCATTATTCATTATTCATTAATATTTATTCATTATTAATTATTCATTATTCAATTATTTTTTGTACCTTTGCACCAAATATTCTTTTTCTAACCTTTATGTCCCTCATTAGACAATGAAGAAAACTATTCTTGCTCTTTCGCTCGGCGCCCTTGCCTTTTCAGCTTCCGCTCAGCTCAACGGCGACGGTTTCTACCGAGTTCGCAACACAATGTCGGAAAGATACTGCTATCTTCTCGACTGCCACGGCTATGTAAATGCCTCGGCCACCTATGTCGACGTCACAGCCATCGAGCTTTTCAAGGATACTGAAATGTTCCTCTCCGACCCCTCGACCATCTTCTATATCGAGAAACAGCCCGGCACATCCTACTACGACCTCATCGGCCAGGGCTATAGCGTGCATGACATGGTCGGCGAATACCTGAAGATCGCCAAATACCCCGACGAAGACTGCTACATGGCTTACGGCAGCCTCTACGGAGTGCGCAAGGACCTCGGCGATGGCGACTATCATCTCGACCGCGAGCACTCGTACATGACGGCCAACCCCGTGACCACCCCCAACGACATGCGCAAATGGGACATCCTGCCCATGAGCGACGCCACCAACTACCTGGGCGTGAAGCCCACCGTGGAGGTTGGCGGCCAGATGTGGGCCTCATGGTACTGCGGCTTCTCCTACGGCCTGAGCGAGGGTCTGGAGGCCTATGTCGTTAAGGAAATCGACGCTCGCCGCGCTGTGGCCATCCTCGAGCCCCTCGGCAGCGACGCTGTGGGCGAGGGCGTGCCTGTGCTCATCAAGTGCAACGGCGCCACGGCAGCCGACAACAAAGTGACTGTCGGCACCGCCGGCACTACCCCCAGCGGCAGCATGCTCGTGGGCGTGTACTTCGACTGCGACCGCGACGCTGACCACCGCAGCTACACCGCCAACAACCAGGCCACCATGCGCCACATCGGCGTCACCAGCGAGGGCTACCTCGGCATGGTCACCATCGACGACTACCGCTGCCCCCGCAATGCCGGCTATCTGGCTGTGCCTGAAGGCACTCCCGCCGAACTCCGCCTCGTCACCCGCGCCGAATACGAAGAGATCCTCGCGCAGCCCATCCTGCCCAGCGACGTGGTGCTCAACAAGACGCAAGCCACCATGCTCGTCGACGACACCATGCAGCTGACCGCCACTGTCAATCCCGACGACACAACCGACCCGACCGTAACCTGGTCGTCGAGCAACTCGGCCATCGCCAGCGTTGACGCCAACGGCCTCGTCACAGCCGTGGGCCAGGGCACTGCCACCATCACAGCCACCTGCCAGCAGGTGAGCGCCACCTGCGCTGTCACTGTCAACAAGCACCAGCAGACCATCACCTGGAACCAGACCTTCGACGGCCTCTACGACAATGACCAGGTGACCCTCAACGCCACCGCAAGCAGCGGCCTCGAGGTGACCTACGCCATCATCCAGGGCCAGGGCTCGATCGAAGGCGGAGTGCTGTCGTTCACCGAAGCCGGCGACTTCCAGATCACTGCCAACCAGAGCGGCAACTACAAATACGACGCTGCCCCAACGGTGACCAAGAGCTTCAACGTGACTGCCGGCCTCGCCGACATCATGGCCGATGGTCTCTCGATCAGCGGACGCACGATCCTCAACCCCGCAGGCGCCAAAGTGGAGGTCTACAACATCCTCGGATCTAAGGTCTACAGCGGCAATGACGCCAGCATGGACCTGCGTCCGGGCCTCTACATCGTGCGCACCCCCGAATCCAACGCCAAGGTTCGCATCAAATAAGCAGGGGGGGCCCTCCCCCCTGCCCCCTCCGGGGAAATCTAATTCCTAATAAATTTTACACGTTTCTAAACAAAGTTCATAAATTTTTTGTTAAAAAAAGTGTTTTAATACAAAAATTATTATTACTTTTGCGGTTGAATCTCCTTTGTACCCGAGAGTAAACTGACAAAAAATTTAGTAAGAACTAACATATCAGCCTATAGAGCAACTAAGAAGCCAATATGCTCCGCTTAGCGAAACTACACATATTAATGGTTACAGCCTTGAGCCTCATTGCCGCAAGCGCCTCGGCGCAGAGCGTGGTGATTAAGCCCCAAGCTGCCGCCGCATCTGAAGTGAAGCCCTTCAGCAACCTCAGCATCGGTCTCTCGGCCGGCACCACGGGGATTGGCCTGGAGGCTACCACTCCCATCACATCATGGCTCGACATGCGCGCCGGCGTCAGCTGGATGCCGCAGTTCAACATTCCTATGACTTTCGGCCTCGAAACCTTCGACGTCGAAGGCGTCAATACCAATAAATTTGCCGACCTCCAGCAAATGCTCTCCGAGCAAATGGGCATCGACATGGACGACAAGATCGACATGAACGCCAAAAGCACCATGGTCGACTTCAAGTTCATGCTCGACTTCTACCCCATACCCAACAACAAGCACTGGTCAGTGACCGCCGGCTTCTACTGGGGCAACTCAAAGGTTGGCCATATCGAAAACGACATCCTCGACTCCCCCACCCTGGTGGGAGTGGTGGTGTACAACACTATGTATCAATACTTTGTAGACCGCAAATACTGGTATGAGCCGCTATTCGGCACCATCGACCTCGACATCGAGCTCGGCGACGAGGTGCGCGAGCGCTTCCTCAGATACGGCCGCATGGGCGTGCACTTGGGAAACTTTAAGGACACGGGCGACCCTTACATCATGGTGCCCGACGACAACTGCATGGTCAAGGCCAACATGTATGTCAACCATTTCAAGCCCTATCTCGGGGCCGGATACCACACAACCTTTGGCAAAGAGAAACGTTGGAAATTCTCCACGCAACTGGGAGTCCTCTTTTGGGGAGGCACTCCCGACATCAAGACCCATGCCAACCTCAATATGGAGGACAACCCCACGGTTAACCTTACCAAAGAGGTCGACGACATACATGGCAAAGTGGGCGACTACGTGAAATTCGTAAAGCACCTCAAGGTGTACCCCTCGCTCAACTTCAGCATTTCATACACTATTTTCTAACCCTAAATTCACAACCAAAAATCAGACACTTTTACTCCCTTCCGAAACTCATCGTAGTAAAGCACGAACAACTATCAAACAAAAAGAATAATTAACTTAATTAAACAATGAGATGAAACTAAAATTCACAAATTCTCTGCTCGTTGCAGGTCTCATCGCGTCGGCCGCCGGATGCTTCACATCCTGCAAAGACACTGATGATGACATGTTCAACAAACTTGAGTATCAGATTCTCTCGCTTACTGATGCCGCCAACACCCGCATCAAGGCTCTCGAGGACGCTATCCCCGTGCTGGAGCAGGCTGACAAGGACCTTCAAGACGCTATTGACAAACTGAAGAAGGATCTTGAGGACCAAATCAAGGGAATCGAAAACTGCAAGTGCAATACAGCCGCTATGGCAGCTCTCACTGAGACAGTGGACAGCCTGGGCGATGTTATCTCAACCCTCCAGGGCGCACAGAGCACACTTAACCAGCGCATCGACTCTATTAACAATGTGCTGCAGAATCTTCCTCCTGACCTTTCTGAGGATGTTGACAGCCTCTGGGCTCACGTGACTCGCCTCGAAAGCGCTTACTCAGCTTTGGAGAGTACTGTTAGCGATCTGAGCGACCGCTTGGAGATAGCTGAAGGCAAGATCACTGCTCTTGAAAACCGCATGGACAACGTTGAAGCTGACATCAAAAATCTCTACGCTGACATCGACAATCTCTACTATGACCTCGACCTGGTGCTTACCACTGTTAACGAGACTCTGGTGCGCGTTACCAACCTCGAAGCTCAAGTAAATGCCATCAACGAACGCCTCAACGATCCTGAGACCGGTCTCGACAAGATTTGGGAAGTGCTCAACGGCGCAACAAGCGATATCGAGTACATCAAGGAGCGCCTCAAAGCTGACTCATTGTTAATAGACGCCCTTCAGAAGAACGACGCTGCTCAGGATAAGCTTATCGGCGAACTCCAGGAGCGTGACGAATATCTTGAGCAACTCATCAACGACCTTGGTGAAGTGGTTACTGCTGGCTACAACGAACTCCGCGTTGAGCTCATCAACATGAACGCCTATTTTGAGGGTCTTTTTGAAGATCTTAATGAAAGAGTTAATACCCTTTCAGAAAACTACGCCGATCTTCTTGAGAAGTACAACAACCTCGAATTCGATGTTTCCACTCTTCAGGGCGACGTAGCAGCTCACCAGGAAGCTATCGATGAACTTTATATCAACTACTCTAATCTCAAAGCCGAGGTTAACCAAATTGCTAATCGCGTTAAGAACCTCGAGGAGCATGTAACATCACTGGTTGTACAAGAGGTTACCGATCCTATCCTCGGCAGCATCTCTCTGCCCGTTGACATCCGCACAATGATCCTCTTCAACTACTGGGGTCTCAACGAATATGCTGAAGACACTTCAGTTACTCTTCCTGAGTTCGAATCAAAGACCAATAACTTCGGCTATGGCCACGGCCAGGGCATCGACTTTGTTGATCCTTACATCCAGAGCATCCTGAATCCTGAGCTTGTTTCCATCGATAAGAATGAAAACTATCTTGGCAACGACGGCAACTTCGGTCAGGTTTACTTCACCGCTAACCCCACCAGCGTTGACCTCAGCAAGGACTATGAAGTAGCTCTCGTTAACAGCCAGGGCGAAGCTTCTAAAGTTACTCTTAGCAACATCCGTCCGAGCGAAAAGGTGATCACCTTCGGCAACTCACGCGCTACCACCCTCTGGGTAGCTGACGCTACTCTCGCTACTGAGGACATCATGGCTGTGAAGATCAGCTCAGAGAGCAATCTGAAGCAGACCGTGAAGAATGCTCTCCAGGAGCGCTCACTCAAGTCACTGGCTGAAATCGGTGTTGTAGCTTACAAGGCAATCACCAACAACAGCACTCTGCCCGCTCTCGGTCTCCAGACCACATACACCCCCGACGGTTCGACCGTTCTGTCACAGCTCAACATCGGTGCCGGTACAATCCGTCCGCTCAGCTATGGCACTCTCGATGGCGCAAACTATTCTGACAGACTGCCAGCATGGCCCAACCTCGACAATTGGGTAACCCGCATTCAGAACAAGGTTAACGGTTACTTCGACGAGTACAACAGCAAGCTCCACTTTGAGTTCAGCACCATCGAAATTGGTGAGTTCAATGTAGACAAGATTGAAATCGATGTTACTCTTGATCCCGATGCTCCCGAGGGCGTAATCGGTCAGTTCACAGATCCTCTGACTGGCGCAGTTGTATATGTTTACGGTGAAGATCTTATCGAAGTACTTGAGCAAATCAAGGATAAACTTGAGGAATACTCAGAGAGCGTAGGTACTGACATCAACGATATGCTCGCTGACCTCCAGGTACAAATCAATGACATGGTTGACAGCATGAGCAGCGAAGTTAACAGCACAATTGCTGAGGTTCTTGGTGACATGCAGCAGACCATCAACAATGCTATTGAGCGTGTTGCTAACAAGATTAGCGGATACTGGGACAAGATGGAAACCATCTACAACCACATCTACAATGTGTTTAAGAATCCAAACCACTACATGCAGGCCTACATGTTCTATCACAACCCGACCACTGGCAACATCGGCCGTCTGAGCAACACCAAGGCTGCCCCCACCATCTTCTCTGGCAATGGCGACGCTGTCACTCTGCTTGCTACTACCCTGAATGCCGAACTTCTGACACCGGCCTACAAGAAGTATGTGGCTATCACCAATGTTTGGGATGCTGATGGCAACAGCGCTGCTGATCAGAATGCTGACTGCGTAGCCGCTCTGCGCGCTGCTAACAGCTGCACTCGCATGAACGAGCCCTTCATCGGCGAATTCCAGACAGTGCCCTTCTGCTTCCAGCATGGATATACCTACGAGATCTTCTATCAGGCTCTCGACTTCCACGGCTTTACTTCAACCCAGAAGTACTACGTAAAAGTTAAGTAACCTTAAGTAAATTGCGACAATGAATATCAAAAAATCATTGCTTGCCATAGCAGTCGGTGTGAGCGCTCTATCAATGAGCGCCCAGACTGCCACGGAAAGCACAGTATATGACTTCCAGAAACATGTCTTCGTACAGGTTCAAGGAGGTGTGCAGGAGACTCTGGGAGAGGCCTCCTTCGGAAAATTGCTCGCTCCTAACTTCCAAGTAGCCGTTGGCTATCAGTTCAACCCCATCTGGAGCGCCCGCTTCGGCCTCGGCTTCTACCAGAGCAAGGGTGCCATCGACTTCGATCCCCTGGGACAAAGGAAGTGGAAATTTGACTATGTGGCTCCCGCTATCGACGTGATGTTCGACGTGACTCACGCTATCTGGGGCTACAATCCCGAACGCTTGGTTGACTTCAACCTGTTGGCCGGTATCGGCTTGAACGTTGCATTTGACAACGATGAGGCCAACAATGTGAACAATGAAATCCTGGCTCTTGGCAAATCAGCTGGTTTCTCAACCCCGATGCCCGGTCTGGAGCATGTATGGACAGGCACAATGTGCCGCATGATCGGCCGCCTCGGCGCTGCTCTCGACTTCCGCGTAACTGACAACCTGAAGCTTGGCATTGAATTCAACGCCAACATGATCAACGACCAGTACAACTCAAAGCACGCTGCTAACTGCGACTGGTACTTCAACGGCCTCGTTGGCCTGAAGTATGCCTTCGGCACCACCTACACCAAGCGCACCATCAGCAACGAGCCCACAGTGATCGAGAAGATCGTGGAAGTGCCTGTTGAGGTTATTAAGGAAGTGTACGTAACCGCTCCTGAGGAAGTGGTAGAGGAAGAAGGTCCGATGGAACGCGACGTATTCTTCGCTATCAACAGCTCAGTGATCACCGTTGAGGAAATGCAGAAGGTGCGCGACGTGGCTGAATACCTCCGCGCTAACCCCGATGCTAAGTGCTCAGTTACCGGCTATGCCGATAAGAACACTGGTACATTGGCTATCAACCTGCGTCTTGCTAAGCAGCGCAGTCAGGCCGTTGCCAAGGCTCTCACCCAGAACTATGGCATCGCCGAAAGCCGCCTCATCGTATCGAGCATGAAGAATCAGGATTACCAGCCGTTCCCCAACGACACCCCCGATTACGTGCTCAACCGCGTAGCTATCTGTATCTGCGAATAAATTCCCACAATACCCGCAAAAAGGCAGCCCAAAAGGCTGCCTTTTTTGTATCCTCAAATAAATTTCGTAACTTTGCGCGTAATTAAAAGAAGAAATGCAGATAAAGCGCCTATACACATTCATGCTGCAGCAGTTCTTGCCACTGCTGTGCATGACCTTTTTTATCTGCCTGTTCATCGTGATGATGCAATTCCTATGGAAATTCATCGACGAACTGGTGGGTAAGGGCCTGAGCGTGGGCGTGATAGCCGAGCTTTTCTTCTATGCCTCCCTGTCGATGGTGCCTACGGCCCTGCCCTTGGCTGTGCTCCTGGCAAGCCTGATGACATTCGGCAACTTGGGCGAGAAATTCGAGCTCACGGCCATGAAGGCTGCCGGCATCTCGCTATTCACCATCCTGAAGCCTCTGATCATCTTCATGGTGGCCCTGTCGGTGGGTGCTTTCTTCTTCCAGAACGATGTCTTGCCCATAGCTCAGACCAAGATGTGGACACTGCTCTTCTCAATGAGGCAGAAGAGCCCCGAGGTGGAAATCCCCGAGCGCACATTCTACGACCAAATCCCCGGCATGAACATCTATGTGGAGAGCAAGAATCCCGAGACCGGCATGCTCTACGACATGATCATGTACGACATCAGCCGAGGCCTCGACAACAGCCGCGTGATCCTGGCCGACAGCGGCAAGATGAATTTCACCGAGGACAAGACGCGCCTCTTCCTACACCTGTACCGGGGAGAGATGTTTGAGAACCTCAAGGAGAGCGCCATGGGCACATCGAGCAGCAACTTCCTGCCATTCCGCCGCGAGAGCTTCACCGACAAGCAGATCTATTTCGTGTTCGACGCCAATTTCAACCGCATGGACGAGGGCACGATGCGCAGCCAGTATGTGGGCAAGAATGTGGAAGAACTGCGCACCTCGATCGACTCAATCAACGGCATCGTGGACAGCATCGGCGACAACTACGCCCGCGAACTCAAGACGCGATCTTACGTCAACGTGCCTTATTACGTCTACGAGCGCACCGACACTGGCCCCGTGCAGCTGGTGCGTCCGCCCGTGGCAATAGAGAAGCCCCTCGACATCGACTCCATTTTCGCCGGAGCCACTCCCAATGTAGGCCGCAATTACATCAACCAGGCCTTAGCCAAAGCCAAGCGGCAGAAGCAGGACTTCGAGTTCCGCAGCGCGCTGGTGATCGAGCAGGCCAAGCTTAGCCGTCGCCACGGCATAGAGCTGATCCGAAAGTTCACCATGCCGATCGCCTGCCTGGTGTTCTTCTTCATCGGCGCTCCGCTGGGCGCCATCATCAAGAAGGGCGGCATCGGCACCCCGCTGGTGATCTCGGTGTTCCTGTTCATCGTGTACTTCATTTTCGACAACATGGGCTTCAAGATGGCTCGCGAGGGCAAGCTCGAGGTTTGGCAGGGCATCTGGCTGTCGACCGCCGTGATGCTGCCCCTGGGCATCTTCTTCACATACAAGGCGGTGGGCGACTCGCAGGTATTCAACATCGATGCCTACAAGCTCTTCTTCGACCGCCTGATCGGCAAGCGCATGATGCGCACCCTGTCGATGAAGGAGGTGATCATGACCGAGGTTGAGCCCGCCGAGGCCTTGAAGATGCTCGAGCCATTCCTGGAGAAGGCCCAGGAGCTGGCCAAGCTGGCCAAGCGCCCCTGGTGGAAGCGATGGCTGCATCCGGCCAGCTATCGCGACATCAATCTGGAGCTGACCAATCTGATCGAGTATCTGAGCAATGCGCGCAGTCCGATGGTGATCACGATGCTCAACCGTTACCCCTTCAACATTCGCCGCACCGACCTCCCCGGTATCATAGAGAATACCGAGGATCTCATAAAGATATATTCCCCTACCCCTACAGCCAAGGCTGAGGACCAAACACAAGACTGATATGATGTTAGATAAGATCGAGGATGCCATTCAAGACTTTGCCGAGGGCAAAATGGTGATAGTGGTCGATGATGAAGACCGCGAGAATGAGGGCGACATCATCGTGGCCGCCGAGAAAATCACGCCTGAGCAGGTGAATTTCATGCTTCACAACGCGCGCGGAGTGCTGTGCGCGCCAATCACGATCAGCCGTTGCGCCGAACTGGACCTGCCCGTGCAGGTGAGCCACAACACTTCGATGCTGGGCACGCCGTTCACGGTCACTGTCGACAAGCTCGAGGGCTGCACCACAGGCGTGAGCGCCGTAGACCGCTGCGCCACCATCCGAGCCCTGGCCGACCCGGAGTCAACGCCCGAGACATTTGGCCGCCCGGGCCACATCAACCCGCTGTATGCCCAGGATCAGGGAGTGCTCAAGCGCAGCGGCCACACCGAGGCTGCCATCGACCTGGCTCGCCTGGCTGGCCTCACCCCTGCTGCCGCCCTGATGGAGGTGATGAACGAGGATGGCACCATGGCCCGACTGCCCGAACTGCGCAAGAAGGCCGACGCCTGGGGCATGCGCCTGGTGTCAATTCGCGACCTTATAGCATACCGCCTGCGCAACGAGCGCCTCGTGGAGATGGGCGTTGAGGTGGACATGCCCACCCAGTACGGCCATTTCAAGCTCATCCCCTTCCGCCAGCTTAGCAACGGCCTGGAGCATATCGCCCTGATCAAGGGCGACGTGGCCAATGGCGAACCGGTGCTGGTGCGCGTGCACAGCAGCTGCGCCACCGGCGACATCTTCGCCAGCCAGCGCTGCGACTGCGGTCCGCAGCTCCACCGCGCCATGGAGATGGTCGAGGCCGAGGGCCGAGGCGTGATCCTGTACCTCAACCAGGAGGGCCGGGGCATCGGCCTGATGGACAAGATCAAAGCTTACAAGCTGCAGGAGCAGGGCCTGGACACAGTCGACGCCAACCTGCACCTGGGTCACAAGGCTGACGAACGCGACTACGGCGTGGGCGCCCAGATCTTGCACATGCTGGGCGTGCAGAAAATGCGCCTGATGACCAACAACCCCAAGAAGCGCGTGGGCCTGCAGGGCTATGGCCTGGAGATCGTGGA
>CAYTXF010000093.1:0-11649 GCA_964440745.1 uncultured Bacteroides sp. | reverse complement strand
CGAGATATGCAAATTTCTGCTAATAAAAGTTTGAACTAAATTTTTTACACCCTAAAAATTTACTCTAAAAATTTGAAGCCTAAAATTTAATCTATGTTATGAAGTGTAAGACTTTTTGCATTTTGGGTGTTATGGCTTTGGTAAGCTGTAGCACCAATGATAATGACTGGGGCTCATTTCTTCCCAATGATCCTTCGCAGGGAGGCATCGGCGGAGTAGGCGGGAGCACCAGCGACGATGGGTCAGCTCCTGACTTCGATCCTGTCATCACGGCCTGGAATGGGCAGAAGGCCACTGATGCCAGCAGCGATGTCGTGGGCACCGACAAGGACTTCTTCCACGAGCTTAATACTTGGAAAAATACCGTCACCATCGCCTACAATGGCGCGTCGGCCACGGTAACAACCACCAACGACGCCATTCTCTACAATGTGAGCGGTGCCTATGTGACCATCGACATGGCCACCAACGATGTCGACAAGACTGAGATCAAGGTCTCCGGTACCAGCACCGACGGCGCCCTCAAGGTCTACGGCGGAAGCAAATATATGCTTACCCTCGATGGCGTGAGCCTCACCTCGCAGAAAGGTCCGGCCATCAATAGCCAGTGCAAGAAGCGCATCTATGTGAATGTGGCTGATGGCACCGAAAATGCCTTGGTGGACGCCTCAAAGTACACCGACGATCCCTATTACCTCGGCACCGCCACAGCCGACGATGAAGATCGCAAGGGATGCTTCTTCAGCGAAGGCAATCTGATATTCAGTGGCACTGGAGTGCTGCAAGTGACTGGCAACAAGAAACATGGCCTTGTCACCGACGGTTACCTCTATGTGCGTCCCGGCGTGACCATCGTGGTGAACGATGCTGCCAAAAATGCCATTCATGTCAAGGGAGATGACGACGACGATATCGGAGTGCGCATCATGGGCGGCCTTATCTATGCCAACAGCAGCGGCGAAGCCGGAAAAGGCATCAAATGCGACATGAAGGTGGAAGTGATGGGCGGCCAGCTCCAGCTCAACACCTCGGGCGAGGCCTACTATGACACCGACGATCAGGACACCTCGTCGGGCGCTGGCATCAAGACCGACACCGATGTCTACATCAGCGGAGGCACCCTGACTCTGAAAGCCACTGGCAAGGGAGGCAAAGGCATCAATTGCGATGGCAACCTCTACATCAGCGGCGGCGAGACCACCGTCACCACTACCGGAGGCAAATACTACTACACCCAGAGCCTGACCTCATCGCCCAAGGGCGTGAAAGCCGATGGCGACATCCAAATCAGCGGAGGCACCCTCAACATCATGGTATCGGGCAATTCCGACAGCAGCGAAGGCCTTGAGAGCAAGAGCAACATCACCATCAGCGGAGGCGACATCTATGTGTGGGCCTACGAGGATGGCATCAACAGCAGCAAGGACTTCACCGTGACTGGCGGACGCGTGTACGCCTACAGCAGTGCCAACGACGGCATCGACAGCAATGGAGGCCTCTATATCAATGGCGGCATTGTGATCGGCATCGGAGGCGGTTCGCCCGAAGGCGGCATCGACTGCGACTCATCAAGTAAGTTTCAGATCAACGGCGGCACAGTCATCAGCACAGGCGGCACGTTGCAATCCAGTCCTTCATCATCGAGCAAGCAAAAAGTGGTGGTGGTGAATGGCCTGAGTGTCAGCAAGAATGTCACCCTGGCCGTGCTTGATTCGTCAGGCGCATCAGTGCTGGCCTTTACGATGCCGCGCTCGCTCAGCGGCGGCAACTTCACCTTCAGTTGTGCTGACTTAGGCAGCAGCCAATACACCCTTTCCGGCGGTGGCACTCTCAGCGGAGCCACCAGCACCTGGAATGGCCTAAGCCTTGGAGGCACTTGGGCCGACGGTTCGCAGCTTGCCACATTTACCCCCTCATCGACCATCACCACCGTGGGCAATAGCGGCGGCATGGGCGGTGGCGGAGGCTGGGGTCCTGGCGGACGCTAAGAATCGTGACGCACGTTGCGCTGGAGCTGCGCAAGCGGCACCCGGCGCATCGCGCTATGAGCCACCAGTTTTTTGTAATGGCTGGGGGTCATGGTCAAAATCTCATCGCGAGATAAATCGCACACTTCAGCTCGCGGCATGAACTCAGGCAAAACGCTTGGCCGAGGGTTGCCGCTGTTGTGAGGACATATTCTTTGGCACTGGTCGCATCCGTAGATGCTGCCAGCCAGATTGGCATCGGGGGGCAGGTCTCCCCGATGCTCTATTGTAAGGTACGACACGCATCGGCTCGCATCGAAGTTGCCGCAGCCGTCAAGGGCCCCTCCCGGACAGGCCTTCACGCAAGCCATGCACTGATAGCACGAAAGTTCGCAGGGCTCATCCGGTTCTATGGCCCCTGTCCATAAAAGTTCGCCTAACAACACATAGGTGCCCGCTCCGGGCACAATCAGCAGGCGATTAACCCCGATAAATCCGATTCCGGCTTTTACGGCCCAATAGCGCTCATGCATGGGCGCGCTGTCCACCACAGCCCGGCACTCGCCTCCCCATTGCTCCTTGATGAAAGCAGATAGTTGCGAGAGTTTGTCCTTGATCACATAATGATAGTCGAGTCCTAAAGCGTAGGAGGCGATATCTCCCTGCGTCTCAGGATAGGCGAAGGCGAAGCAAATGACAGTGCGCGCCCCTTCGAGAAGCAGACGAGGGTCAGAGCGCACGTCGGCATAGCGAGCGCAATAGTCCATGGAGGCATTGCCCCCGCGCGCCAGCCACTGCTGATAATGCTCCTGGGTGGCTGCGTCGACAGGTTCGGCCACGGCGAAGCCGCACGCGCAAGCCCCCAGCGAGAGGGCCCGAAGGCGCACAGATTCTTTTAAAGAAGCCTTTAGCATGCGAACAAAGCAAATAGGCAGGGGGGGGAACTGAGGGCAAAGCCCTTACATTGGCATCGGCAGCAGCTCGAAGCCTTGGGCCAGAAGCCACTCTATGGCTTGGGGAAGCACCGACATAAGATTCTTTTTAGCCTTGAGAGAGTCGTGGAACACGATGATCGACCCATTGCGAGCAAATTTCTTCACATTGTCGAGCACCTGCTCAGGCCCCAGCTTTTTGCTGTAGTCGCGAGTGACCAGGTCGTACATGATGATGTCGAAATGCTCCTTGATGGCGCGGCTCTGGCTCCATCGCATGATGCCGTGGGGCGGACGGAAGAGAGTGCTCTGTATGTAATTGTCAGCCTCCAGAATGTCGCGGTAGTAGTTGACCGACTTTGTGCGGAATCCCTGGAGATGATGCATGGTATGGTTGCCATAGCTGTGGCCCCGGCGCTTCACCTCTTCGAAGAGCTCAGGATTGCGCCTGACATTGTCGCCTACCATGAAGAAGGTAGCCTTCACGCCATAACGGTCGAGCACATCGAGCACCCAGGGGGTTACCTCAGGTATTGGGCCGTCGTCAAAAGTAAGAAACGCCACCTTGCGCTGGCGTTTCTTTATGCGCCATATCGCCTCCGGGAAAAGGAGGCGATAGGCGAGCGGAGGTTGTTCGATCAAATGTGACATCACTCAATAGATGCTGTCCAGTGCTATTTAGTTGCCAGAGAAATAGTTGACATCTTCGAGCGATGTGCCGTACTTGGCCATGATCTCTCGGGCATAGTCCATAGGCTTGATGCCAGCTTGCTCATTGAGGCGCATCAGAGCTACAGTGGATTTGAGGATCGGTTCCCATGACTTGTTGTACTCATGCATGGTCGCCTCGATTTCCTCAGCCGAGGTCTCATCTTGGAGATATACGAACTGCGCCACGTTGGCAGCCGTGCCCATCGGCAGTGCGTTGTTGACGAGGGCCAGAATCTCAGGATCGATTTCCTGACCGGCAAGAGCATCCTGCAGTGCGATATAGTTCTTGTACTCGATCAGCACTGGCACATACTGCAGCATGTACAGGTCGGGACCTCCCATAAGACCCAGCTGGCCCGTGCTCAGCGATGAGGCATAATTGGTGAGGGCAGCATAGCGCTCAAGGCTCTTGTCGATTATGCGCTCGGCGCGTGCCAAGTCCTCTTTGTTGCCGGTCTTGACATAGAGGTCGATGTAGAGGGCTATGGTCTGGTAGTCGGTAAGGCTTTCATATGGCGACACATAGTCGGGCAACTTTTCCTCCATCAGCATGAGCAGGTTGCGAGCCATGTCATAGCGGTTGACAGGCACAGGCTCATTGTGTTCCTTGGCCCAGTTGATGGCGAATTCCGATGCGGGTTCATCACCTAAGGCAGCCAGTTCTTCGGCGGTAGTGATCATGCTGTTACGCATTGTCGACACCATACGGCGCACTGTCTCGTCGAGATAGAGATTCTTGTTGTGCTTGACATCGTCGAGACCTCCCCAGCGATATTTCGACACGATGTTCTCGTAGGCCTTCACCGCCATTGGCGAAACGGGCGCGTTCTGGAACGGTGTCACCATCTGAGCCACGCCGGTGGAATAGAGGTTGGCATCGAGGTCGAGATAATATGTCACTGGCACAGTGGATGCGAAGTAGACCGGGCGATCGAAATTGTTGGCCACGCTGTTGGCGATCATGTCAAAGCTGAGCAGCTTGCTCAGGCCGAATCCTTGGGCCAAGCCATTCATAGTGATAGGCTTGATGTATGGGATTACATTGATGGTGTCATTGGAATTGACATCAAGACCGAAACGCTCGATTACCATCCACTTCTCCAGACTGTCGCGCGTAGCCTCGGTGGTAAGGCTGAATGCCTGGCCGTCGGTGCCATAGACGTCCGTATTGCGGCCAACATGGCTTTCCATGAATGGAGTGGCCAATCCGGCTCCCGGGTTGGCGTAGAATTGGCGCAGGCCGTCGAGGGCGTCGACCACGGTGTCGGGCGCATTCTTGGCCACGCGGTTGTATCCGAGTCGGTCGTAAGCATAGTCGGTAGGCTTAGCCATCATATTGATAGCCTTGGCATCGTAGTAGGGGTGCAGCTGCTGGTTGGCATACCAGTCAGTGCTCAGATACGATAGGTTGACCACTCTCACATCGGTGCGCAAGCCCTCTACCTCCTGACTGTACCAAAGAGGGAAGGTGTCGTTGTCGCCGTTAGTGAAGATTATGGCATCGGGCTCAAGCGAATTGAGGTAGTTGGCGCCAAAATCGCGAGTGGTGTATCGGTGGCTGCGGTCGTGGTCGTCCCAAGTCTGCGACACCATCTGTATAGGCACAAACAGACCGATTGCGCAAGCCACTCCGGCAGCGGGCAGCAATATTTCGTTGCCCAGGTCGGGGAAATGCTTTTTCTTGATCCACGCGAAGAAATCGCTGATGTATCGGGCGATAGCCGGCACGCCGAGGCCAACCCAGATCGCAAACGCATAGAACGAACCGGCGAATGCATAGTCACGCTCGCGCGGCTGGCTTGGGGTCTGGTTGAGGTAAAGCACGATGGCTATGCCAGTCATGAAGAATAGGAAGAAGATCACCCAGAACTGCTCGATGCCACGTTTCGGATTGTTGGGATGTGAACTCAGAGCTTGCCAAATGATGCCGAGAAGGCCTAAGAGCAGAGGCAGCATGAAGAATACGTTGTGCCCCTTGTTGTCCGTGGTATACTCCTTGGGTAGCAGGCTTTGGTCGCCCAGGCGAGCATTGTCGATGAAGGGGATGCCCGTAATCCAGTTGCCAAGATTAGGCTCTCCATTGCCCTGATAGTCATTCTGTCGGCCGGCGAAGTTCCACATGAAGTAGCGCCAATACATGTGATTGAGCTGATAATTCATGAAATAGCGGAAGTTGTCGGCGAATGTGGCCTTCCACACAGGTACGCGTTCGTATTCATGGCTGTCCTCGAATAGCGAGATGTAGTCGAGGTGGCTCAGATACGGGGCAATCTGATAGAAAGGCGCCCAACCGGCTTGGCCCCACTGATCGCGCACGCTCTGAGGAACCATCATCACAGCGTCGAGATCGGGATTGCGGTATCCGATCCAGCCCTTGTATCCGCTGATGTCTTGGCCATCCAAGCTGTAGATGCGAGGGAAGGGCATATATAGGTCGGGCGAGTAGACATAGTCAGGGCTCCACAGGTTGTCGACATACTTGTCGGGTTCATCCGGACTGCTCTTGGCCACCTTGGCCCAGCCCTTCTTGCCATTGTCGATGGGCAGGTACGACTGATTGCCATTGGCATCGGTGGTAAGGCGATAATAGAGAGCGTCGCTCAGCCCGAGGTTGGTGAGGGCGGGCAGACCCTTCTTGTTGACCTGAATATATTCGATGTTACCATTGTCGCCTCGGTAAGCGTTGACAGTCTCAGCGAAGACCGGGCCCATGAAGAGCGGACGCTGGCCGTACTGCTCGCGGTTGAGGTAGCTCGACAGCGAGAACACATTGTCGGGAGCGTTCTGATTCATCGGGGTGTTGGCAGTGGCGCGAATGAGCAGCAGGGCGTAAGAAGAATAGCCCACGAAGATCACAAACACGCTGAGCACGGCCACATTGAAGACGCGCTGCGGCACCTTGTTGCAGAAGAAGAAAAGATAACCGGCAAACACAACGAAAATGCCCAGCCATATCCAGCCATTGTCGCTGATGAAGGTAAGGCCCGAGAGTACGGCCACTGCCAATACTGAGCCTTTCATCATAGCCGGGCTCTTGCCGCGATAGTTGGCGATGATGGCCCAGATGAACACAGCCAACAGCACCACCGTATAAGCAAGCACGCCCATGTTGTAGCTCCAGCCCAGGTCGTTGACGCAGAAGAGCTCGAATCCCTGAGCCACCTTGATGAAGCCCGGCACCAAGCCGTAGAGAATGGCGGCAACGATCACAAACGACACGATGAGAGCCACGATCGACTGCGTTGCATTGGCATCCTTGTGGGTGCGGTAGTAGTATACGAGCACGATGGCGGGGATGCAGAGCAGGTTGAGCAGGTGCACGGCGATCGACACGCCTATCACATAAGCGATGAGCACCAGATAGCGGTCGCTATGAGGCTGGTCAGCGCGGTTTTCCCATTTGAGAATTAGCCAGAACACCAATGCTGTGCAAAGGCTTGAGAAGGCATACACCTCGCCTTC
The DNA here is from genome assembly GCA_964440745.1 of uncultured Bacteroides sp. Taxonomy (GTDB): domain Bacteria; phylum Bacteroidota; class Bacteroidia; order Bacteroidales; family Muribaculaceae; genus CAG-873. The sequence goes on along the minus strand of CAYTXF010000093.1, from coordinate 4,577 downwards.
GACGGCTGAGAACCAGAAAGTGTCGCTCCAAGTATAGGCCAAAGCACCGCACAAGCCGGCTCCCATGATGGTAAGCATCTGGAACAGAGTGATTTCCTGGGCATCATCCTTCACCATGATCTTCTTGGCCAGATGGGTGATGGTCCAGAAAAGCAGCAGGATTGTGGCTGCCGAGAGCAAGGCGCTCATGCTGTTGACAGCGATGGCAGCGTTTTGGATGCCTCCGAAGAGAGTCACGAAGAAGCGGGCTGTAAGCATGAATATTGGGTTGCCCGGCGGGTGACCCACTTCGAGCTTTGCTCCTTGCGATATGAATTCCGGGCAGTCCCAGAAACTTGCTGTGGGCTCGATCGTAAGCAGATATGTGACAGCAGCGATTACGAAGCAAAGCCACCCCAGCGCATTGTTGATCAGATTGTATTTCTTCATTTTCAGTAGGTGTCTGCGAAAATATCCTGCAAAGTTACAAATTTTCTGTGGGTTTTAGGGTTTTGAGATTTTGGAAATTGGTCAGAATACTTGTCTTTTTAGCTTTATTAACTAAATCGGCTGAAAAACGGAAATAAAGTTGTAACTTTGTGGGATGAATGACTGGATAGCCCGAAATAGGAGAGCGATTGCCTGGGTCGCGGTGGCTCTGGCGGCATGCATGGCTGCGGTGGTGTATTTCTTCAATCCTGCCGAGACATGGTGGATGCCGCGTTGCCTATGGCTGTCCCTTACCGGCTGGCGATGCCCCAGCTGCGGAGTGATGCGCGCCACGCATCAGCTGATGCATGGCCATTTCCTCCAGGCTGTGGCCTACAATTGGTGGCTCTTGCTGAGCGTGCCTTTGGCAGTAGCCATAGTGGCCCTCGCTTTTCGCCGACGCCTGGGTCCGCGAGGCGAGCTCTGGCTCAAATGGCTAATCATAGCCTATGTCTCCACCTATTTTATATGGTGGCTCCTCCGAAACCTCCTCAATATTTAGAAACCTCCTCAATATTTAATTGTTATAATACCAAACCACCAACCCACCAACCCACCATGTTACAAGTAATAATAGAAGACAATGATCGCTACTCGCTGCCCGAACAGGCCCAGATGGCCCTCGAGGGAGGCTGCGGGTGGATAGTATTGCGCATGCCCGATGCAAAGGACGAAGAAGTGCGCGAGGTGGCCAATGAAATCATCCCCCTGTGCAAGGAGAATTCGGCCATCTTCACAATTGAAAATCATGTAGATGCAGTCAAGGAACTTGGCGTGCATGGCATCTACCTGCGCGACTGTCCGCAGTCCGCCATGGCCGTGCGCGAACTTCTGGGCCCCGAGGCCATAATCGGAGCTGAGGTAGGCATTGCCTCAGCAGCCACAGCCTTGGTAAGAGCAGATATTGACTATGTGGTGTTCGGTCCCCGGAATACAGTTGAGTATATCAGCGAAAACATCGAGGCACTGCGCAATGCCAAGTTCGAACTGCCTATCGTGGCCGAGGGCAATTACCATCTCGACCAGATACGCAGGCTTAAAGAAATAGGCCTCAACGGTTTAGCCGTGGGCGCGGCAATCACCCAGGCTACTGACCCAGTGCGCCGCACCGAAGAGTATATCACACATTTAAAGAACGACTGAACGTCAAGAATGACTAATCGCTGAGCCTCTCAGCCACCTCCAGGCACATGCGGCTGTTGTGGTAGGGGCATTTCCAGAAGCTTGCTTTGTCGTCGGTGCGGTTAATCTGGCCGTTCTGACGGCTCCAGTACCATTCGCCTCCGTCATGGTCGACAATATTGTCGGCTATGTATCGCCATGTCTGATAGGCCTTTTCGAGTTGCTCGGGCTGGCCATGGAAGCAATATAGATACACTTGTCCAATCACGCATTCGGCTTGTACCCACCAGTGCTTGTCGTTGTCGTAGGCGCCGTTGCCATGGCGCTCGTAGACCATCGACCCGTCGGTACAGCGACCCTCGAGGGCTGCTTCGGCAATCTTGGCGGTGTGCTTTAAAGCTCGTTCTATGGTTTCCTGGTCACCAAGCACCTGGGCAGTCTCCAGCAGCAGCCAAGCAGCTTCGATGTCGTGGCCATAGCTTATGATTTTGTCCTGGCGGTTCCAATCGTCGTCGAAGAAGAGTCCCAGGTGGCCGTTTGGCTGCTCGAATTTGGTAAAGAAGAGATCGAGCAGGTTTTCCGTGGCCTCGCGCACTGCCGCATAGTCTTTGTCGGCGGGGGTGAGCGTGCGCAGCAGGTTGGTGTATGGCTCTATGATGTGGAGGTGCGTGTTCATGGTCTTGGTGGCGTTCCAGTCCTTGTCGCTGAGGCGCATGTCGGCGATAGGCAGCCAGTCGCATGTGAGGGCTTCGATGTAGCCGTTCTTTTCGCGATCGCGGCTATGACTCTCTATGTCATGGAATAGGCGCAGGGCATACTCCTTGGCTTTCTCGTCGCCCGTGGCGCGCGCCAATTCGCTAAGGCCGTAGATGGCAAAGCCAATGGCGTAGAACTGCTTCTTGGTCTCCAGTGGCTGACCCTTGGCATCAAGGCTCCAGTATACGCCGCCATGGTCTTTGTCGTAGAAGCGGTCGATGATTTCGTCGCGAGCGCGGAGAGCCATTTCGAGATACTCCGGCTTGCGCAGCACTCGGTAGGCTGCGGCGAAGCTCCATAGGATGCGAGCGTTGAGGATGGCTCCCTTGGGGGCGGTGGGGTCAAGCTGGTCATAGGAGTCGCGACGGCCATAGAAGCCTCCATTTTCACGATCTACCATCTTTTCCATCCAGTAGGGGAGTATGTTGTTCTCGAGGTTATCCAGCACCTCTGCGCGGAGTTTTTCTTTCAATTCCATGATTCTTGACAATTTTTCCACAAAGATAGCAAGAAAAAGCGGCCCCTCCAATTTATATCAAGATATCGCAAAACCCTGATAAAAATTTACAATTTTGTCCATAATATGTCAGATAATGCGACTATCCATCGTCAGGCGGCAGTGTCCCTCAGCTACCTCAAGGGAAGCGGGCGCGCTTTCGATCATGGGGAGATTGTCGCCAAGGTGGCCGATCGGGAAGTTGAAGGTTATGGGCTTTTCACCTACCGGATGGCGGCGGAAGAAGTCGATGAGCATGGCATTCATGTCAGGATAGTTGGCATCGCCCTTGTAGTCGGTGAATCGGCCGAATATCAGGCCCTTGGCTGCTGACAGTATGCCGGCGAGCCATAGGCGAACGAGCATGCGCTCTACGGCGTAGATGGGCTCGTGGATGTCCTCCATGAAGAGTATGACATCGTGCTGCAGAGCTTGAGCAAATAGGTCAAGGTCGGTGCCGGCAAGATTGTTGAGCACCTGCAGGTTGCCTCCAAGAAGAATTCCCCGCGCTTTGCCGGGATGGCTCTCAGCCGGACACGTGATTTCGTACTCGGCTTTCGGGGCTTCCATGAGGATGGCCTTCAGGGCGCCAAGCGGGTCAATGCCGGGCTCTTGGCATGGCGATTCGTAGCCGCTGAGGTGCTTTGCCATGGGGCCATGGATTGAGGCCACCCCCGCCCGATGCATCAGGGCATGGAGGGCAGAGACATCGGAAAAGCCTACAAGCCATTTGGGATTCTCGCGCACCACATCGAGTGGCGTCTGCGCCACCAGGTGCACGCATCCGTAACCGCCGCGGGCGCAGAGTATGGCTTTGATGTCAGGGTCGGTGAGGGCCGCGAGCCAGTCGTCGAGGCGGTCGATTTCTCTTGAGGCGTAGCTGCCGCATTTGGGGCCTAAGGCATGAGGCATCACTATGGGTTCGAGGCCGGCGTCGGAGAGCCATCGGGCGGCTCCTTCAACATATTCGGGTTTCACGGCCGTGGCCGGGCATATAATGGCAACTTTATCTTTGGGTTTGAGAGTAGGAGGGGTCATGGTGGGTTGGTGAGATGGTGATTTGGTGATTTGGTGATTTGGTGGTTTGGTGAGTGGGTGAGATGGTGGTTTGGTGGGTTGGTGGGTTGGTGAGTTGGTGGTACCTTTTAATAACGAGGGTGGGGGCGTAAAGTTGTATTTGAGGCGTATTTTGAGGGTGGTAGAAATTGAGGGGGGGAGGCGCATGAAAGTGTTAAAATCGATTTTGAATTTAGCTAAAAGTGTTAAATATTTAATGTATGTGAAATTTTTTTGGCAAAAAAACATCAAAATGTCGTGAATAATTGTTTACTTTGTGATGTTTTTTCGGAGCTAACCCGAACTCTCCTAAGTCTAGCCGTGAAAGCATTGTTATACCAATACCTAATACTCACCTATTAATCAATTACTTGATGAATGTAGAGATACTGATTCCTTAATTTTGTGTGCGTTTATGACGGCATGTCACAAGCGCGAGAATTTTACTTAAATTATTCCCACCTATATAAAAATTCACGTATAATACTAACTAAATACAACTCTTGCATGAAGAACATTTGTCAACAAATGAGTCGGAGAGCCTGGCTTGCCATAATCATGGCAGTGCTGATGGCATTCCCGGCATTGGCGCAGAAGATCACCGTGACGGGTACGGTTTACGAACCCGACGGGGAACCCGCAATCGGAGTTAGTGTGATGGTGAAGGGCCAGCCTGGCG
>CAYTXF010000092.1:0-12057 GCA_964440745.1 uncultured Bacteroides sp. | reverse complement strand
TAAAAAATAGTTTCTCCAATATTAAAATATGAAAATAAAAAGCGCTAAATTTGCATGAAATACATAAGAATTCTGCCATGAAGATAGCAAATAGTCTTAAATTCACCCTTTTATGTCTTGCAATAGGCTTGAGCGCGACGAGCGTCCGTGCGATCGATGACCTCGCACTATGGTATGAATCTCCGGCTTCTGCCTGGGAAGAGGCCCTGCCCATTGGCAATGGCAACTTTGGCGCCATGGTCTATGGCATTGTTGAGGACGAAATCATCCCCATCAACGACAACACATTCTGGAGCGGCCGACCGCAAGAACGCGGAGAAAATCCCGAGGCCATCAAATATCTCAAGCCGCTGCGCCAAGCCATTGCTGACCGCGATTATGCCTTGGCCACTGAGCTTTGCAAGAAAATGCAAGGCCCCTACACTCAATCATATCTGCCCCTGGGCGATGTGAAGATAAAGCAGAAATACAATGCCTCGCGTGTGCGCCCCCAGAATTACAAGCGCAGTCTTGACCTTAACACTGGCATTGCAGCCGTGGAATACACGGTCGATGGCGTCAACTACAAGCGTGAACTTTTTGTGTCATATCCCGACTCAGCCTTTGTAATGCGCATCACAGCCGACAAGCCCGGCATGATCAACTTTGACTTGGACTATGCCTGCCAAGTACCGGGATATGAGCAAAAAGCCGAGGAGGGTATGCTTCTTCTTAGTGGCGAGGCGCCAATCAATGTGGATCCGTCATACTACAACCGCGCAGATCGCAATCCCGAAGTCTTGGCCCATGATAACAAGCGTGGCATGCGGTTTGCTGCTTATGCCCAGGCCATGCCAGAAGGGGGGACCATAACGGCAGATGACAAAGGTGTGCATGTCAATGGCGCAGATGCAGTCACAATCTTAATCGCTTCGGCCACAAGCTACAATGGTCCGTACACTGACCCATACTATGATGGCCGCGACGAACACAGCATTGCCAAAAGCCACATCAAAGACAATGCTTCAAAGACATATGACCAACTTCGCACCAATCATGCCGCAGATATTGAGAGCCTTATGGGCCGTGTAGAACTTAACCTTACTGATGAAAAAGAAAATCGCGAGCTTAATGACAAACTGCCTACCGATCTCCGCCTCAAGCTCTATGGCTATGGCAATCAAGACCTTGGTCTGGAGCGCTTGCTCTTCCAATATGGCAGGTATTTGTTAATCTCCTCATCAAGAGGCACCAATACTCCGGCCAATCTCCAGGGTCTGTGGAATCCCCATTGGCGCGCGCCCTGGAGCAGCAACTTTACCATCAATATCAATACACAGATGAACTATTGGCCTGCCGAACCAGGCAATCTGAGCGAAATGACCGAGCCTCTGTTGGCATGGATCCAGCAATTGGCAAAGAGCGGAGCCGTAACGGCGCATGATTACTATGGGTGCCGAGGTTGGGTGTCGCACCACAACAGCGATGTTTGGTGCCTGTCGAATCCAGTGGGCGATTTTGGCAATGGCGATCCGCAGTGGGCCAACTGGTACATGTCGGCCGCATGGCTCTGTCAGCATCTATGGGAACATTACCAATACACATTGGACAAAGAATATCTTGCTGAGGTGTACCCCGTGATGAAAGATGCAGCTCAGTTCTGCGACGACTGGCTGGTCGAAAAGGATGGTTACTTGGTGACATCGCCCTCAACATCGCCTGAAAATTCTTTCTACGCAGCTGACGGCAAAGCCTATTCTGTAGTGGCTGGAAGCACAATGGACTTGGCTATCATTCGCGACCTCTTTGGCAATGTAATAGAGGCAAGCGAGATCTTGGGAGTGGATTCAAAGTTGAGAAAGCGTCTGCAAAGTCGCACTTCGCGCCTCTGCCCCTACCAAATCGGAAGTCAGGGCCAACTTTTGGAATGGGATGAAGAATATCCCGAGACCGACCCCCATCATCGCCATCTGTCACACCTATTTGGCCTTCACCCGGGCCACTCAATATCTCCGCTCAAGGACAAGGAATTGGCTCAGGCGTGCAACCGCACATTTGAGATCCGTGGGGATGAAGGCACTGGATGGAGCAAGGGCTGGAAGATCAATTTTGCGGCTCGCTTGCTCGATGGCGATCATGCCTACAAGATGATCCGCGAGATCATGCGCTACTGCGATCCTCACCAGCAAGGAGGGGCAGGGGGCACATATCCCAATCTCTTTGATGCACATCCTCCATTCCAAATCGATGGCAACTTTGGCGCCACAGCCGGCATGATGGAGATGTTGCTGCAGAGCCAGAATGGCGAACTTCATCTTCTGCCAGCCCTTCCTTCGGCTTGGAGCACTGGCTGCGTATCGGGCTTGAAAGCTCGAGGCAATTTCGAGGTAAGCATGGATTGGCAGGATGGCCGCTTGACAGAAGCCACTGTTACGTCCGTGGTTGGAGCCCCGCTTACCCTGCGCACTGCCCAGCCGGTCACTGTTGAGGGCATAGAAGCAATCAGTGAACCCGACCAAGGCTATTACCTTATTCAATTCGAGACCACTCCTAACACCACCTATCGCATACAGCCAAATTAGCGTTTAACCGCATGCAGCCGCACTATCGGCGCTCGTGATAGACGCCGAGTTCGGCTATGGCAACCGTGCCCTTGCTTTCAAGCGAAGTGAGACGCACGGCATCGCCCCATACGGGTGCATCAAACCTATGCAGCTTCACTCTTGACGGAGTGGGGGCTTCTCCCTCGAACAAGGGCAACCACCGGTTTGCAGAGCGGTATTCAATGCGATAACGGCTGAGATTGTCATACTCGCAGTCTGTAATGGCAATGGTATTAAAGCACTGTTCGCGATCAAACAGCACGCTAATTGTTGGATTCTCGATGTTGTCCATTGATTCCCAGCATGTGGTGAAGTCATCGTCGGTGGCAAAGTCGTGGAGCGCGATGTCCCAACTCCAACTGCCCTCTGCTCTCTGACCCACAGCTATGTTGGGAGCCGTGATGGGATCATTGGTTTGTGGCACCATGGCCACGCTGCCCGTGTTTTGCCAAATCTTGCCAATCTCCTTAAGAGCGTCCACGGCATTGTCATCAAATCGGCCTTCGCGATTCGGAGCCACATTCAGCACAAAGCAGCACAAAGCCTCATTGAGAGGCTGCACCACATCCCGCATCATCTCCGCCGGATCCTTTACAGGATTCTTGGGAAATTCCTCTTTCCAGAACCATGTGCGCTGGATGGGCAGACAAGACATGGCGGGAAGACGGTTGCTTTCAGTGTCGATTTTCTGACCAGCTCCGCGTTCGTAAAACTTGATGTCAGTATAGAACAGCTCTTCTGCCGGAAACTTATGGGAGTTCATATCCATAACGAGGCAGTCGGGCTGAAGTGTTTTTATAAGGTGATAGATGTCGTCGAAGGGCACATCATCGTAGGAGATGCGGCCCCAAGGAGCATCCCAGCCGTCGAAGCAGATGGCAGTCACATCGCCATAGCGTGTGAGCAATTCTGTGAGTTGTGCCTTGATCATCTCCACATGCTGTCGAGTTACGGCATGAGGCCGCAGACGAGCATGTGTGTCGAGTATGGAGTAATGGAACATCACCTTCATCCCTTTTTCACGCATGGCCTCGCAGAACTCAGCCACCACATCGCGATGCAATGGCGATGACATCACGCTGTAATCGGTGGTCTCGGTGTCCCACATGCAGAATCCGCTGTGATGCTTCACGCTCATCATGCCAAAACTCATGTTGGCTGACTCAGCGCCATCGGCCCATTGTCGGCAGTCAAGCTGGGTGGGATTGAACACTTCAACTGACAGATCGGGATCAGGCCAATCCTCGCCGGCATAGGTGGGAAGGCCGAAATGGATGAAGAGGCCGAAGCGCAGGTCCACAAATTCCTGTTGCAAGTCATGGAGAGTCTTGGCTGCCATGCCAAGGGGCATCATTGCTAAGAGAAGGGATACGGCAAAAAGGATGGTTTTTCTCATATTTTCAAGTATTATCCCACAAAGTTAAGAAAATTCATTGAGAACTCTCGCATACTTTTTGCCTAATGTGAGAAATTATTAGTAAATTTGCAGTCAAAATACAAAAATGATAACATTATGAGCAAAGAAATAGTACTAAGCGGAATCCGCAGTACAGGCAATTTGCATCTGGGCAATTATTATGGTGCCCTTCGCAATTTCGTAAGAATGCAGGACGACTATGACTGCAACTTCTTCATAGCCGACCTCCATGCCCTTACCACCAATCCCGATCCTAAGCAGCTTCATGCCAGTGTAAAGCAGATCTTGGCTGAATACCTTGCTGCTGGTCTCGATCCTGAGAAAGCCACTCTTTTCATACAGAGCGACATACCCGAGATTCCCGAGCTTTATTTGCTGCTCAACATGCATGTGGGCATCGGCGAACTGATGCGCACAGCCTCGTTCAAGGACAAGGCTCGCAAGATGCTGGGCATCGGAGCGGCTGCCAACGGCAACGATGATGAGGAGGCTTTTGAGAAACAGATTATCGGTGCCGAGACCAACAAGCGCGTGAATGCCGGCCTGCTCACTTATCCCACATTGATGGCAGTGGACATTCTCATCCAGAAGGCCAAGTGGGTGCCTGTGGGCAAGGATCAAGAGCAGCATCTGGAGCTTACCCGCCGCTTTGCTCGCCGATTCAATTCATTCTATGGAGTGGATTTCTTTGTTGAGCCTCAGAATTTCAACTTCGGCGCAGCCGCAGTGAAGGTGCCCGGCCTCGATGGCAGCGGCAAGATGGGCAAGAGCGAGGGCAATTGCATTTATCTCATCGACGATCCCAAGGTGCTTCGCAAGAAGGTGATGCGTGCCGTGACCGACGAAGGTCCGAAAGAGCCCAATTCGCCTGTATCGCAACCGATTGCCAACCTTTTCTCGCTGCTCGAACTCACCAGCACGCCCGATGTCGTGAAGCATTTCAAAGATGCCTATGCCGACTGCAGCATCCGCTATGGCGACCTCAAGAAGCAGCTTGCCGAGGACATCTTGGCAGTGACTACCCCAATACGCGAACGCATCAACGACATTCTTGCCAATGACGATTATCTGCGTCGCGTGGTGAAGGACGGTGCCGAACGCGCTCGCGTGCGCGCTGCTGACACCTTGGCTGAGGCCCGTCAGATTATGGGCATCCGCAAATTCTAAGCTATATCTGAATTAGGGAGGCGAGGATGCTGTCGGAGATGAGCCAAGAGGGCTCTGGAATCTGAAGAGCATCATCCTCGAGGATTAAATCGCCTGAACGCAAATAAGCGTCGGCATCGGCCATCAGCTGGTGCCGACGCTTATTGTCAATACGTGACAATGACAATCCTTTCTTTGTTCGCAATGAAGTGATTAATAAATCATTGAATCGATTATTCTCATCTTCTTCTTCAAATATTGAAGCAGCTTTTCCTCGCTCAATGCACTTCAAGTAATCATTTAGATTTGCAGGATTGTAACTGCGCATTGTGCCGTCGAAACTATGGGCCGATGGCCCCAAGCCAAGATAAGGCACATAATTCCAATAGCTTGAATTGTGCATTGCTTCCATGCCAGGCAGAGCAAAGTTGGAGATCTCATAATGATCATATCCATGTTGGCGCAGCGTGGAGCAGAGCATGCCGTAATAATTCAGGATGTCATCCTCGCTCGCTTCGCTGATGAGTCCGCGATTGCGCATTGCTGTAAGCCGGGTGCGAGGTTCGTAGGTCAGGGTGTAGGCCGAGATATGAGTTGGCTTGAGTTCCAATAGTTTGTTGAGAGAATATTGCCATGACTCCGCTGTCTGCCCCGGCAGTCCATAGATCAGGTCAAGCGAAAGGTTGTCGAAACCGGCCTTTCTCAGGGTTGAGGCAGCCTCCATGGCCTCCGAGGCAGAGTGTCGGCGTCCGATGTTGGCCAATTCCGCATCCACGAGCGATTGCACGCCCATGCTCGCGCGATTGAAGCCCATTGAGCGCCAGGCCTCGGCCTTTGCCAGGTCCACATCCTCGGGATTGACCTCTATGGTGACTTCTTTAAGATGGTCGGTTGGAATAGTTTTTACAAAACTGCTGAGTATTTGAGGGTCGATGATCGAAGGAGTGCCGCCTCCGAGGTACAGGGTCTCAATAGGAGCGTCCTGCAATTCAGAGACTCGCAACAGAAATTCACTTTTCAGGGCTTCTATCAAGCGCTCAGCATTCTTTAGCCGTGGCATCGAATAGAAGTCGCAATAGGCGCATTTTGAATGGCAGAAGGGTATGTGCGCGTAGATGCCGGCCATTACTTTTCGTCATTGTTCTTCTGGCGACCGCAAATCTGCAAGAATGCGCAGTATTTGCATCGCTCATCATCTTCGGTCTGAGTGAAGGGAATGTCAGGATTGAAGATTTCCTTGATAAGTCGGGTAAACCCGTCGCGGAACTCTTCAAGTAGAGGCTTGCCCGAAACTCCAGGATCATCAAGGTTCATCACAAAGTTGTTTTTCCCTATTGAGATGGGGTTCAGACCCTTAGTAACTAAGAGAGGGAAGCTGTAAATGAAGGGCTGGATGTGGGCCTGGGAGTCCACCAAATCGTGATAAGCCAGAGAGTAAGTGAAAAGCTGGAATATGGCGCTCTTTTTGGGGTTGGTGAAAAGCGCATCGATGGTGCTTGACGCTGAATCCTCCTTGCCAGTCTTGTAATCGATAAATCTCAGGGTGCTACCCGTGCCCGGTATCTCATCAATGCGGTCTATCGACATGGTGAAGTTGATGGCCGGCATCGAAGGATCGAATTTCCATAGATGCTGCTTTTTGTCGCCATTGTATTCTCCATGCTCATATTTGAAAGGGCCGTTCTCGGTCTCGGCCTCAAGCATCTTTATCAGATACTTAGCCATAAGGCCAGAAAGCACTCGTCCTTCGCCCGGGAAGAATGCTCCCGAGGTAGTTACATCATGCTTGTCGCGGTAATATTCATGGTTCATGATTACGCGCGCCCTTTGCACCAACTCACTCTCAAATCCCGGCCTATTGATTTCATCCTTCATGGTTTCAGGCGACAAGAACTGATTGCCATACTTTGTCCTTAAGGATTCGTAGAATTCTTGGGCCAGCTTATGCATGATGGTGCCGTAGGAGGCCGGATCCATGTACTCCAGATTGTTATCCTCGATGCTTAGCCCCTTGACTTTTTCCAGATAGAATCGCAGAGGACATTGAATGTAAGTTTTTAGCAGAGAGGCTGAAAAGTTTTTCCGGCTGCGACCCTCGGTGTACATTGAGAGTTCTTCAAGCACCTCGGGCGTTTTCTCTATGGAAAGAATGCGCCGGTCGCCCATAGAGAGCCCAAGCTGGAGCTCATGCACGGTGTAGGCTGAAGGCGGAAGCAACATCTGCATCTGGGTTACAAAACGCGATGCCTCGCCTGCCGAAAGGTCGGGAGTGCGACTGTCATAGAAAAGGCTAACCTTTTTGGCCCTGGATATCAGGCGATAGAAGTGGTAGGCCACTGCCTCGTCCTGCACATCATTGAGGGGAAGCCCATAGCCGGCTCGCAAGCCTGGCGGGATGTATGAGGGGTTGAAGCTTCGTTTCGGGAAAATGCGTTCGTTGAGGGAAAGTATGAGCAGATTATTGAAATCGAGCACACGCGACTCCTCGATGCCCATGATCTGCATGCCTTCGAGTGGTTCGCCATTGATGGAAATATGTTCATTGGAAAGCAGTCGTCGCAGGAGCGAGAAGAACGTGCCTTTGCCCATGGTTATGGAATGGCGGTGAGCAAGATCATAGATTTTGTCAACATGCTTGCGATAAGCCTCGAGCACGGTAATCTCGTAGGGAGTGACCAGACTCACATTTCCAAATCTCTTGACAATATTGAGATTTTCAAGTGTAACTCTCAATTGCTCAATAAGATTAGTCATGTAATCGAATACCTCGTCGAGATCTTTTACATTGTCTACGACCTTAAAGATGAATTCGAGATGTGGGGCAATCTGGCACAAGTCGGATGCTGGCACATTGTAAAGGTGTGCCTCAGAGATGAGATTCTTGATTCTTTGACAGCCCTCATAGGAAATGGTAGAGAGGTAGGGGTGCGAGATTACCTCGATGACATCCTTGTAGAAATAGCAGAATTCCTGGCGAATTTTGCGTGCGTGTTCCTGCATGTTGATAATGGTGCCTATCAGGGCCCAGAATGGGGTGTTAGAATAAGGCACCTTCATGGCCACATTTATTTGGCTCACATTGTCGGGAAGGGCGTATAGGAATGGCACCATCAGGTCAGCTCGCGCCATGATCACGCCTGTCTCAACAGTGTTGGGATTCTCTATGGCTTCCACCACATGGCTTGCCACCTTAGCCTGGCCTACATTTGAGGGCACAGGATAGAAGTGGATCTCGGGATACGATGTGATTGGCTGCAGGGAAAAATCGTCGGGAGCTGGCAGGCATTTGGCCAATCGGCTCACAGTCTGGCCTGCTTTGCTGCCTGGTAGAGTATGGCCCAGGAAGGCAATGTCCCAGAAGAATTCACCAATGCCTAATTCCTTGAATCGCAAGAAAATAAGCAGGCGGGATGTTGAGAGCACATTAAAGCCCACAAAGGCGAATCTCTGATCATAGAAATCCTCTTTGCTGGCCTCTTTGGCTCGCAAGTAGGCGTCTTTTGACTGCTGGCCGGAATAGGAGAGATGGTGCCTTCCCAGAAGCTTTTGGAATTCTTGGTAGATAGGCCCTAAAAGCTGCCAGCGATGGATAAATTTTTCTTTGGCATTCCCTTCGCCCTTGACATGCGCCCAAAAGCCTTTCTTTTCGTCTTCGGCCAGTTCGGTCGACAATCCCAAGGCCTCAGCAGCGCGCTTTTGCGAGGGAGTAAGGAAATAGGAACGTATTTCTCGCTCGTCGTTGATATTTTTAAAAAGTTGATGGGAATCGGCAAGATAGGCGTCGATCTCATTAAAGTCATCGAGCAAGATTATTCCCCAGTGAGCAAAGGCATCGAATTCCATCGGCTCTTCTTTCGATGACTGCTCGTTCATGACACGCAAATAGGCATTATACAAGATGTAGAGCAGCTCAAGGGGCTCAGCCAGTTCGGTACCGCTGAGCATCTGTGTAAAGGCCGTGATGGTGACAATCTTAGGCTGGAAGGAGATGCGGCTGCTAAGTTGGCGTAGATATTTGCGCAAGAACATCGCGCTGCGCTGGTTGGGCAGCACAAAGGTGTATTTTCCCAAATTTAGGCCTTGGTCAGCTTTTGCGCTGTAATAGCTGGCCACCTGCTGGAGAAATTTCATTGCTTGAGCAAGAGGATGGTTTTTATGGCTAAGTCAAAATTCACGAGCTTGGGATTGGCATTGGCGGCAATGTCAACCTTGGCGTCATTGATGCAATTGAAGAGCTTCAGCACATTGCGCTCATTTATAAAGGGCGAAAAATTGACGCTGAATTGCGCTTCCGACGTTGTGAGTTTGTTGAGCTGGGGCGTGCGGATGTTGAGTATGAAATTCTCGCGCAGCATATGGGCGCAATAGTCGAGGAACTTCATTTCGCGTTCGCGCTTCAGGTCGGCAACATCCGATGCCCATTTCTTCAGTCCTGCCACATCGCGCTGATAAGCCTTGCGCATGAGTTCTTTAAATAGGTCAAGGTACTTGTCCTTCTCTTGATTCACGCTGATCAGTCGCAATGCCTGGTTGAGGTTTCCTTCAGCCAAGCGCGCTATCTGGGCCGAGTCCTCATCATTGAGGCTGTATGTCTGCCTTAGGTATTGGGCCACCTCCTCGTTGGTATAACGTTTTACCACTATGCTCTGGCATCTCGAATATATGGTGGGGAGAATGAGGCGTGAATTATCAGTGGTGAGAATGAAGATTGTGTCGGAGAAGGGTTCCTCGATTAGCTTGAGCAGCTTGTTGGCAGCTTCTACCTTTAGGCGCTCGGGAAGCCACATCAGCACTATCTTGTAGCGCGCATGATGGGCAGTATAACTGAGTTTGCGCACAAGCTCGGCAGCCTCGTCAACATAGATTTGAGGCTGAGCGTTCTGATTTTCTTGTTTTGAGATCCATTCTTCAAAGTCCATGAATGGCGAGTCAGTCATCAACTCACGAAATTCCTGGATGTAATCGTCAGAAATCGTGGCTTTGCCGGAGCCGCGTTTCACCACGGGGAATGAGAAGATGGTATCGATATGGTTGAACTGCGCATGCTGCTTGCACGAAGGGCACCGACCGCAACTGTCGCCCTCAGGGGTGGGATTCTGGCAATGGATGTACTGGGCAAAAGCGCGAGCCAGGGCGAACTTTGCGCTGCCTGCAGGGCCGTCGAGCAGGAGAGCATGGGGCAGCTTGTCATTGTCGGCCATGGCGCGAAGGCGACTTTTTATTTCCTCATGGAAAGGAATCTCAGAGAAGAGCATGCGGAGAATCGTTAACTATTTACTTTTCAGTTCGCTGGCTGAGCGCCGGGCTGCGCCGCGGGCTGTGAAGCCGTTTTTGAGGATGTATTCCTTGACTTCTTGGAAGAGGTCAGTGGCAAACACGAAGTCATTGAGCGCTTCGCTTGTGGTGGCGAATATTTCTTTCATGTTGCCTACCCATTCGCGATGACCCTTGTAGATGAAGATGATGTTTTCGCCAATGCCCAGCACTGAGTTCATATCATGTGTATTGATCACAGTGGTGATGTCATACTCATGGGTGATGTCGCTCAGCAGCTCGTCGATCAGGATCGATGTGCGCGGGTCGAGACCCGAGTTGGGCTCATCGCAGAAGAGATATTTCGGATTAAGCGAGATTGCACGAGCGATTGCGGCGCGCTTCTGCATGCCGCCCGATATTTCGCTGGGATATTTGTTCTCGGCGCCTTTGAGGTTTACACGTTCAATGCAGAACATGGCTCGATCTCTCTGCTCGGCTACGCTCATGTTGGTGAACATTTTGAGGGGGAACATCACGTTGCCCAGCACAGTCTCGCTGTCAAACAGGGCAGAGCCCTGGAAGAGCATGCCGATTTCCTTGCGAAGGCCCTTGATTTCCTTGTTGTTCATCGTGATGATGTCGCGGCCGTCGAATAGGATTTCTCCCTTTTCAGGCTTGAGCAAGCCCACAAGCGATTTCATCAGCACAGTCTTGCCCGAACCGCTTTGGCCAATGATCAGGTTGGTCTTGCCGGTATAGAAAGTGGCTGAGACGTCGAAGAGGACGGTCTTGTCGTCGAACGACTTTGTTACATTCTTTACCTCGATCATTGCAGCAGGAGTTTAGTGAGTAAGACGTCGAAAAGAAGGATGAGGATCGAAGAGGTGACCACGCCCTTGGTGCTGGCTGATCCTACCTCGAGAGCGCCACCCTTGACATAATAGCCAAAGAATGAGGCCACTGAGGCGATGATGAAGGCGAAGAAGAACGACTTGATGATGCCGTACCACACATACCATTCCTGGAACAGGGCCTGCAGGCCATAGACGAAGCGCGACACTGTGATCATGTCAGTGACCACAGCCACCATGTAACCGCCAAATATCGATGTGCCGATGCAAAGCACTACCAGCACTGGCATGAAAAGCACGAAAGCCACAATCTTGGGCAGCACCAGATAGTTGGCGGAATTCACGCCCATGATGTCGAGGGCATCAATCTGTTCGGTCACTCGCATGGTGCCGATTTCAGATGCGATGTTGGAGCCAACCTTTCCGGCCAATATAAGGCACAGGATGGAGTTGGAGAATTCCAGCAGCACGATGTCGCGGGTAGCCAAGCCCACCGAATAGGCGGGGATGAGAGGCGAAGCGATATTGAGCTGCATCTGGATGGCGATCACGGCTCCGATGAAAAGGGAGATGATGATCACCAGGGGGATTGAGTCGACTCCAAGCTTAGTGACTTCGTTGATGGTGCGTCGGCCGAATTCTTTCCAACGGTCGGGAATGGTGAAAACCCGGCTGATGAAAATGCAATATTTGCCGAATGTGGCTATGGATCGTGATAATGCCATTTTCTACAGGTGTTATTTTAGGTGCAAAGGTAGTAATTTTTTATGATTCAATTTAGCTATTTTTGCTGAAATCTTAGAGA
>CAYTXF010000091.1:10560-12106 GCA_964440745.1 uncultured Bacteroides sp. | reverse complement strand
ACTGAAATTGCTTTCATTTGAGAGAAAATTAGTAATTTTGCAGTTTGAAATACGAAACTACAAGAATTGTGGATACAAAATACATTTTCGTAACTGGAGGCGTGGTGTCATCCTTGGGCAAAGGAATCATATCCGCCTCGCTCGCCAACTTGCTTAAGGCAAGAGGATATAGGGTGACAATACAGAAGTTTGACCCTTACATCAACATCGACCCCGGCACGCTCAACCCCTATGAGCATGGCGAGTGCTACGTCACTGCTGATGGCACGGAGACCGACCTTGACTTGGGCCATTACGAACGCTTTACCAATGTGCGCACTTCGCGCGCCAACAATGTCACCACCGGCCGCATCTACCAGAGCGTGATCGACAAGGAGCGCCGGGGCGACTATCTGGGCAAGACAGTGCAGATCGTGCCTCACATCACCGATGAGATCAAGCGCAATGTGATGCTTCTCGGCAACACGGGCGACTACGACATCATCATCACCGAGATTGGCGGCACCGTGGGCGACATCGAGAGCCTACCGTTCCTGGAGGCTGTGCGCCAACTGCGCTGGGAATTGGGCCAAAGCAGCCTGTGTATCCATCTTACCTACGTGCCTTACCTCCATGCTGCCAAGGAGCTCAAGACAAAGCCCACCCAGCACTCGGTAAAGCAGCTCCAAGAGCTGGGAATCATGCCCGACATCCTGGTGCTCCGCACCGAGAAGGACATCCCGATGAACATGCGCCGGAAGATCGCGCAGTTCTGCAACGTAGCCCCCGAGGCCGTAATCCAGTCGATGGATGTGCCTTCGATCTACAAAGTGCCCCTGAAGATGCATGAGCAGCACCTCGATGAAATCGTGCTGCGCAAGGTTGGCCTCAATGCCGACGGCGATCCCAACATGGGGCCCTGGAAGAAATTCCTCGACCTTATGGACACGGCCGAGAAGACAGTGCGCATTGGCCTGGTGGGCAAATACGTGGAGTTGCAGGATGCCTACAAGTCGATCAACGAATCGCTATTCCAGGCTGCCACATACAATGGCTACAAACTCGACCTGGTGTATGTGCATTCCGAGAAACTCAACGAGAGCAATGTCGACGAAAAACTCAGCGGCCTTGACGGCGTGATCGTGGCCCCAGGCTTTGGCCAGCGAGGCATCGAAGGCAAGTTCGTGGCCCTGAAATGGTGCCGCGAGCATGACGTGCCCACCTTCGGCATCTGTCTCGGCATGCAGTGCATGGTGATCGAATTCGCCCGCAACGTGATGGGTCTCGAAGATGCCAACTCCACAGAGATGAATCCTCGCACCAGCCATCCGGTAATCGACCTGATGGAGGAGCAGAAGAGCATCAGCAACATGGGTGGCACCATGCGTCTCGGCGCCTACGACTGCCATCTGCGTCCTGGCTCGCGTGCTGCGCAAGCCTATGGTAAAGAGGATATTAGCGAGCGCCATCGCCATCGCTTTGAGTTTAACAACGAATATCGCGCCGCTTTCGAGGCTGCCGGCATGCAGTGCGTGGGCGAAAATCCCAAGACTGGCCTCGTAGAGGT
>CAYTXF010000091.1:8301-10460 GCA_964440745.1 uncultured Bacteroides sp. | reverse complement strand
GAATCCCAAAAACCAAAACCACAATCCAAAAACCCAAAACCAAAATCCCAAATCCCAAGAAATGGATAAGAATCAATTTACGGGCATGCTGCTGATGGCTGCCGTCATCTTCCTCTTCTTATGGTGGATGAAACCCTCGCAGAAAGACATCCAGGCTCAGCGCGCCGCCCAAGAACAGGCCCAGCAAGCCCTGCAGTCGTCACAAGCCGCTGCTAAAGACCTGATTTCGCCTGAAGCTGGCACTACGTTGGCTCAGATCGTGCGTCAGCACGGCACCCAGGATGCCACAGACCCGGGCGTGTACCGTTACAGCAATTCCAATGTCGACCTGATGGTGACAGGCCCGGATTCGGCTCTGGCTCTCTCCGGCAAGGTATATGCTGGCAAGGACACCATCGACGTGCGCCGAGTACTGGCCAACGACCTGCTCGACTATTCTCCCGAACAGGCTGCCCGCGCCACAGCCGCTCTGCACAAGGTGGTCAACACTTTCGACAAATATAAGAGCTTCGCTCCCTTCTTCTATGGCAGCGAGGAGCGCACCACGCTCGAGAACGACCAGGTGAAGATTACCTTCAACAACCATGGCGGCATCATCGAGGAGGTTACGCTCAAGAAATATCTTACCGAGACTACCACTCCGGCCACCGATGTGACCCTGTTCACAGCCCAGACAGGCGGATACTCGTTTGGCTTTGTCACCAGCGACCAGCGCATCGTCACCGATTCGCTCTATTTCCGCACCACCGAGGTCACCGACTCTTCGCTGGTGATGTCGCTGCCCCTGGGCCACGGCATAGAGTGGAACATCCGCTACACCCTGGTGCCTGACATCTACATCGTGAAGATGGAGGTGGAGCAGAAGGGCATGGATGCCATCATCCCGCCGAGCTGCACTACGGTCAACTTCGACTGGCGCCAGAAGATGGTGCGCAACGAGAAGGGCCGCACCTTTGAGGAGCGCAACAGCGCGCTCACTTACAAGATGCTCGATGAGAAGCCTACCGAACTGAGCGCCACGGGCGACAAGACCGAAAAACTCAACGGCCGCATC
Organism: uncultured Bacteroides sp.; assembly: GCA_964440745.1. Lineage (GTDB taxonomy): Bacteria > Bacteroidota > Bacteroidia > Bacteroidales > Muribaculaceae > CAG-873. The sequence continues at coordinate 9,406 of CAYTXF010000091.1, read as the reverse complement.
AAGTGGGTGGCATTCAAGAATCAGTTCTTCTCATCAGTGGTGATTCCGCAGGGCGCATTCAGTTCGGCTGAGGTGACCTCAGTGGTGCTGAAGAACAATCCGGGCTACCTCAAGAACATGCGCATGCAGGGCATCCTGCCGTACACTACGGCCGATGGCACAGCCTTGGCATTCGATTTCTATTTCGGCCCCAACGACTATCCTCTGCTCTCGTCGATCGACAAGAAGATCGAGGATGGCCACAATCTCGACCTCAACCGCCTGGTATCCCTGGGCTGGACTCTCTTCCGCTGGATCAACCAGCTGATTGTGATCCCGGTGTTCACATTCCTGAGCCATTACACCCACAATTATGGCATCATCATCCTGCTGCTGACAATCTTTATCAAGCTTATTCTCTTCCCGTTCACATACAAGAGTTACAAAAGCCAGGCCAAGATGCGCCTCCTGGCCCCGGAGATCAAGGAGATCAACGAGAAATATCCCGGCCAGGAAAATGCCATGAAGCGCCAGCAGGAGACCATGGCCCTGTACAACCGCGCCGGAGCGTCGCCATTCTCGGGATGCTTGCCTCTGCTGCTGCAGATGCCGGTGCTGATCGCCATGTTCGCATTCTTCCCCAATGCTATCGAACTGCGCGGACAGTCGTTCCTCTGGGCCAAGGACCTTTCGGCTCCTGACACGATCTTCACCCTGCCGTTCACAATTCCATGGTATGGCAACCAGGTGAGCCTCTTCTGCTTGCTGATGACCGTGGTGAATGTGGTGTACATCAAACTGAGCATGAGCAACCAGCCGTCGCAGTCGTCGATGCCGGGCATGAAGGTGATGATGTACCTGATGCCGCTGATGTATCTCTTCTTCTTCAACGACTACGCTTCGGGCTTGAGCTATTATTATTTCTTGTCGCTGCTGATCACCATCGGCCAGACCTACGCTTTCCGCTTCTTTGTGGATGAGAAGGCCATGCGCAAGCAGATGCTCGAAAATGCCAAGAACCCCAAGAAGCGCAAGAAGAGCGGCTTCATGGCTCGTCTCGAGGAGGCCCAGCGCCGCCAGCAGGCCATGCTCCGCGAACAGCAGCAAAAGCAAGCCAAGAAGAAGT
>CAYTXF010000091.1:5892-8201 GCA_964440745.1 uncultured Bacteroides sp. | reverse complement strand
ATGGAAGAGAAAGAATTCAAGGCTGGGTTCGTAAACATCGTGGGCAACCCCAATGTGGGCAAGTCCACGCTTATGAACGACCTGGTGGGTGAGCGCATCAGCATCATCACCAGCAAGGCTCAGACCACACGCCACCGCATCATGGGCATCGTCAACGGCGACGATTACCAGATAGTGTTCAGCGACACCCCGGGTGTGCTTAAACCCAAGTACAAACTTCAGGAAAGCATGCTCAATTTCAGCGAGGGCGCTCTTACCGATGCCGACATACTCATCTATGTGACCGATGTGGTGGAGGATCCCACCAAAAACGCCGATTTCCTGGAGCGCGTGGCCAAGGAGACAGTGCCCGTGCTGCTGGTCATCAACAAGATCGACCTGCTCAAGGGGGGCCACCAGGAATTGGAGGCCATCGTGGAGAAATGGCGCGGCATCCTGCCCAAGGCCGAGATTTTCCCCACCAGCGCCAAGGAGAAATTCAATGTCGACAATCTGATGCACCGCATCGTGGAACTCCTGCCCGTAGGGCATCCCTATTTCGGCACCGACGCTCTCACCGACAAGCCGGCACGTTTCTTCGTGACCGAGATCATACGCGAGAAGATCCTCAACAACTACGACAAGGAGATCCCTTACTCCGTGGAGGTGATCGTGGAGAAATTCGAGGAGAAGGACAACTCCATACATATCATGACAGTGATATATGTGGAGCGCGAAAGCCAGAAGGGCATCCTCATTGGCAAAGGCGGCGCCATGCTTAAGAAGGTTGGCATCGAGGCCCGCAAGGACATCGAGGCTTTCTTCGACAAAAAAGTTTATCTCGAGCTGTTCGTAAAGGTCGAGCCCAATTGGCGCAACCGCGAAAACAAGCTCCGCACGTTTGGATACATAGAATAGGATTTGGGATTTAGGATTTGGGATTTGGGGAGAATACCCCAATTTAAAGTATTATTCCCAAATCCCAAATCCCAAATCCCAAATCCCTAAAAGAAATGAGTCAGTTAGTAGCAATAGTGGGGCGCCCCAATGTGGGGAAGAGCACCCTTTTCAATAGGCTCACTCAGAGCCGCCAGGCCATCGTGGACCCCACGGCGGGCACCACGCGCGACCGCCAGTATGGCAAGGTCGACTGGAATGGCCGCGAATTCTCCATCGTCGACACCGGCGGTTGGGTGGTCAACAGCGAGGACGTGTTTGAGAGTGAAATCAACAAGCAGGTCGAACTGGCCATCGAGCAGGCCGACGAAATAATGTTTGTGGTCGACGCCATGAACGGCGTCACCGACCTCGACGACCATGTGGCAGAAATCCTGCGCAAGAGCAAGAAGCCGGTGGTGCTGGTAGCCAACAAGGTCGACAGCAACGAATGGCAACACAATGTGCCGGAATTCTACAAACTCGGCCTTGGCGAGCCGTATCCTGTGTCGGCTGTCAGCGGATTCGGCACCGGCGACCTCCTCGACGAGGTGGTGAAGGAGCTTCCCGTCAAGGATGACGAGGAGGAGCAGCTTGAGGACATCCCCAAGTTTGCCATCGTGGGCAGGCCGAATGCCGGCAAGTCGTCGCTCATCAATGCTTTCATCGGCGAGGATCGCCATATCGTGACAGATGTGGCCGGTACCACCCGCGACAGCATCTACACGCGTTACAACAAGTTTGGCTTCGATTTCTACCTGGTCGACACTGCGGGCATCCGCAAGAAGAACAAGGTGACCGAGGATATCGAGTATTATTCGGTGATCCGTTCGATTCGCGCCATCGAGGCCAGCGACGTGTGCATCCTGATGATTGATGCCACCCGAGGCATCGAAGCCCAGGACGCCAACATCTTCTCACTCATTCAGAAGAATAAGAAGGGTCTGGTTGTTGTGGTCAACAAGTGGGACCTGGTCGAGGACAAGTCGCAAATCGCCATCCGCACATTCGAGACGGCCATCCGTAACCGCTTCGCGCCTTTTGTGGATTTCCCGATCATATTCGCGTCGGCCCTGACCAAGCAGCGCATCTTCAAGGTGCTGGAGACTGCCATCGACGTGTACAAGAATCGCAAGCGCATCGTGCCCACCAGCGAGGTCAACCGCGTGATGCTTGAGGACATCGCGGCATATCCGCCACCAGCCAACAAGGGCAAGTATGTGAAGATCAAGTATGTGACGATGTTGAAGGGGGCGCAGGTGCCGACATTCATTTTCTTCTGCAACCTGCCGCAGTGGGTCAAGGAGCCATACCGGCGGTATCTTGAGAACAAGATCCGCGAGCATTGGGATTTTTCCGGCACACCCATAAATATATACATGCGAGAAAAATAA
>CAYTXF010000091.1:0-5792 GCA_964440745.1 uncultured Bacteroides sp. | reverse complement strand
TATTTGCATATGCTAATGGAAATTTTATGAAAATTTTTTCAAAAATTTTAATGAAAATTCACGTTATTAGAAAAATTATTCCTAAATTTGCAAACGACAATAAAAAAATGAGAGGATTAGTTGCTATCAGCCTCTTTTGCCATACGCATTTCTTGACTTAAAGAGACAAATTATTTATATGTTTAATTATTTGGTATGAAAAAGTTGTTTTTATTATTCGTTGCAGTCCTGGCAATGGGCATCTGCGCAGTGGCGCAGAACCGCACCATCCGAGGCACTGTAATCGATGCCAACACTAACGAGCCGCTCGTTGGTGCCTCGGTTGTGCCGGCTGGCACGACAATGGGTACTACCACCGACGTCGACGGTAACTTTTCGCTAGTCATCGGTCCAAACGTACATGAGATTACCGTCAGCTATGTTGGCTACGACTCACGCACTTTGCCCGTGAAAGACCGCATGACAATTTCCCTTACCTCATCCTCAGAGATGCTCAACACTGTGGTCGTAACCGGCTACGGTAGCGGCAAGAAACTCGGCTCTATGACCGGTTCGGTCGCTGTGGTGGGTCAGGCTGCGTTGGCTAATGTTACCACCCCGTCGTTTGTTGACGCCCTCCAAGGCAAGGTGTCAGGTCTCTCAGTATTGTCAAACTCTGGCGACCCTTCCTCAGTGCAAAACCAAATCCGTCTGCGTGGTGTGAACTCGCTGAATTCAAGTAACACTCCTCTCTTCATCCTGGACGGTGCGCCTGTGACACAGACAGTGTTCAGCACCCTCAACCCCAACGATATCGAGAGCATCACCGTGCTTAAGGACGCTGCATCCGTAGCCATCTACGGTAGCCGCGCTGCCAACGGTGTGATCGTGATTACCTCGAAGCGAGGCAAATACGCAGAAAAAACTAGCATCAATATCCGCGCTAAATACGGCTGGTCGCAGATGACCACTGACAAGACCGAGATGATGAACTCAGAGCAGTACATCCACTATCGCGACTTGATCAATCAGCCCGTGTCTCAGGAAATGCGCGACGCTTGGGAAATCTACGGCATCGACACCAACTGGCGCGATGAGATCTTCTCCGGCTCAGCTCCCACATACTCTCTCGACGCTTCTGTAAGCGGCGGCACAGAGACCCTCAACTACTACCTCTCAGTCAACTATCTGGATCAGGACGGTATCATCGACCAGTCAGCCATGCGCCGCGAGACCCTGCGCTACAGCATGAGCACACGCATCACCGACTGGCTGCAGATCGGCGTCCAGAGCAACCTTGGTTACACCAAGTTTGAGCAGAACAACGAGTCGAACGCTATCTATAGCGGCGGCGGCGTCTACGGCGGTAACCCTATGGTGCAGGCTCGTAAGGCCCTGCCTATGGACTCGCCTCGCTACTACACCATCGGCGAAGACGGCAAGATTGTCTGGGGCGAAGAGGCCCTCTACCTCCACTTTACCCAGCTGCCCTTGGCTAAATACTTCCAGAAGAACCGCTCGGTATGGCGCAACCGCGTCACATTCAACGGCAACCTCTGGGAAAGCATCACCCCCATCACCGGCCTCACAATCCGCGCTCAGCAGGCTATCGACGCCTATGACTATAAGGTGAACAACTACGGTTATGCCCACGACGTGCTCGTTACCCCCATGGGTGACGTTTACGATGATGGCAGCGAAGACGGCGAACTCGTAGCAGGTTACAACGGCCAGACCTTCAGCCGCTACTACCAGTGGACAATCACTAACACCGCTGAGTACCGCTTCAAGCTGGCTGACGTGCACAACTTCTCAGTCCTGATCGGTCAAGAGTCAATCTATGCCAAGACCCACTCGTTCAACGGCTGGAGCGAAGGCCAGACTGACCGTCGCCTCTTCCTCCTGGGACAAGGTTCATCCAACACCTTCGACGTTGGCGAATCGATTTCTGAAATGTCGATGAACTCATACTTCGGCAACATCAGCTACAACTACGACAACAAATACTTCCTCGATCTCAACCTCCGTCGCGACGGTAGCTCATACTTCGCTCCCGGTCACCGCTGGGCTACATTCTACTCAGCAGGTCTCATGTGGGACATGAAGCAGGAGAAATTCCTCCGCGATGTGACTTGGCTCGACGACCTCCGCTTCCACGTAAGCTACGGTACCACGGGTAACTCATCCTTCGCCAACTACGCTTACTTCGGCCTCGTAAGTTCAGGCTCTAACTACAATGGCGGCACATCGCTCGGTATCGCTCAGGCTCCTAACTATGACCTGACTTGGGAAACCGTAGGCGGACTCGACGTAGGTGTGGAATTCAGCGTGTTCAACCAACTCGAAGTCAAGGCAGCGTTCTACAACAAGAACACCAGCGACATGCTCGTGGAGGTTCCTTACAGCTACACCACTGGTGTATCGAGCGGCTGGGGCAACATCGCCAAGATGCGCAACACCGGTATCGACTTTGATATCACTTGGGCTCCCGTGAAGACACGTGACTGGTACTTCGACGTGCACGCCAACTTCAACTACAACAAGAACAAGATCACCAAGCTCTTTGACGACCTCGACGAGCTTCCATTCCTCAACGCCAACGTGATTTACAAGGTAGATCACCGCGCCAACGAATTCTATATGGTGCGCTACGCAGGCGTTGACCCGCGTGATGGCCAGCAGATGTGGTACACCCGCGAAGGCAACCTTACCAAGACCTTCAACGAAGAGCGCGACGCCGTGTGCGTTGGCAAGAGCCAGTACGCTCCCTGGGCCGGCGGTTTCGGTTTCAGCTTAAGCTGGAAGGGCCTCAGCCTCTTGACCGACTTCACCTGGGCTGCCAAGAAGTACATGATCAACAACGACCTCTGGTTCGTCCAGAACAACAACTTCGCACAGTCGTTCAACCAGACCACCAAGATGCTCGACGTATGGACCACTCCTGGCGACGTCACCGATATCCCCGCCGTAGGCCAGACCCTGCAGTTCGATACTCGCTGGCTTGAGGATGCATCATTCGTGCGCCTGAAGAACCTCACCCTGCAATACGCACTTCCCAAGAATTGGGTTAGCAAAGTGGCAATGACCGACGTTAAGGTGCATTTCACCGGCCGCAACCTGCTCACCTTCACCGGCTACAGCGGTTACGATCCAGAGCCTGAAACCAACGTTATCGCGTTCTTCTATCCCAATACCCGTCAGTACGAATTTGGCATTGACGTATCATTCTAAAATTAGGAGAAACAATGAAAAAGAAACTCATATTTTCCATAGCGCTTGCTTCGCTCATGTTCACTACATCGTGCGACATGGACTTGGCACCCATTGGCTCGCTTGATGAGGAAAGCGCAATCCAGACTACCACTGACGCGACCAGCGTGCGCAACTACATGTATGTAGTGGCTCGTAGCGTCACTACCAGTGAATTCTTCACCTACAGCGATATCCAGTGCGATATGTTCAATGGCCTTACCATCAACGGCAACCGCAAGGGTACGATCGCTAACGGTACCATCTCATCGGGCGACAGCGACATCACCGGCTGGTGGGCTACTATGTATGCCGCAATCGCTAACATCAACTATTTCCTGGAGTATGCCGAGCCTCTGCGCGACAAATATCAGGAGGAGAACAATGAGACAGCCGTGGCAAAGCTCAACCGCTTCATCGGCGAGGCTCACTTCTTCCGCGCATTCTACTACTGCTTGCTCTTCGACCGCTGGTGCACAGTGTACACCTCAGCTAAGGGCGATGTTGAAGGCCTCGGCCTGCCCATCGTGACCAAGTACGATCCTACATCTGACCGCTCGAAGTATCCCGGCCGCAGCTCAATGAATGAGACAATCAATTTCATCAATGATGAACTTGGACAGGCTTATACCCTGCTTGAGGCTTACGAGGAAGATCCCTATGATGACTTTGCTGAGAATCCCCTGGAATCAATGGCAAGCTATGTTTCGACCTATGCTGTCGACGCTCTCTGGGCTCGCCTCAACCTCTGGATTGGCAACTATCAGAAGGCTATCGACTATGCTCAGCTCGTGATCAACAGTGGAAAATATGCTCTGGCCTCCCTTACCAATTACGCCAACATGTGGGAAAAGGACTCAAGCTCTGAAATCATCTTCATGCCTTTTGAGACCAGTCAGGAGCTTGGCAATGCCATCGGCGCTGCTTGGCTTAGCATCTATGACACCGCTGCCGACTATGTGCCAAATGCTACTATGATCGAGTATCTCGAGAGCTGGGGCAAACACAGAGTATATGGCTGGAACGACGTGCGCTGCGCATCATTCCTGGGCGACCGCAACCTGATCGTAAACGGCAACACTTATCCCACCACTTGCTTCTACAAGTTCCCGGGCAACACATCACTGCAAGTGTCAGGCGTGAACCTGATGAACAAGTCGAAGACTTTCCGCGCAAGCGAAATGTATCTGATCGTGGCTGAGGCTGCAGCTGCTCTCAATCAGACCGATTTGGCCAACGAGGCACTGAACACTCTGATGCAACAGCGCATCCGTACATGGGAAGACGTTAGCCTTACCGGCGCAGCTCTGATGGCTGAAATCCGCCTGCAGCGTGGCTACGAGCTTTGCGGCGAAGGCTTCCGCCTGAGCGACCTCCGTCGTTGGGAGCAGGGCTTTGACCGTGCCGACGGCATCAACTATGAGAACGCTGACGTTGTGAACATCCTCACCCCCGCAGGCCTCGAGGTTATCTATAGCAACGATGACTATCGCTACACCTGGCCTATCCCATCGGATGAGCTTACCAGCAACCCGCAAATCCGTAACCAGCAGAATCCTGGCTATTGATGAGTACTCATTTAATAATTTCAAATAAGTACATACGATGAAATATCTAAAAATATGTGCCTTGATGTTTGGTCTCGTTTCGTTGGCAGCGTGCAGCAATGACGACGACGATCGCGACATGAATAGCAATGGCAATGTATATGTGAGCATGTCGCAGGCCGACATCTCCTTCAAGGAAAACAAGGGTGTGGTAACCATACCCGTGACCATCACTGGCGAGCGCAACGGTGACATCACCGTGACCTGCACTGTCGAGGAATATCCCTCAGCAGCAGGCCTGGAGCCCGCTATGGAGGATGTGCACTACTATCTGACTTCGGAGACCATCACCGTATGGCCCGAGGATGATACCGCTGCTTTCGAGGTTCGCCTCAAGGACGACCGCGTGATGAATGATCCCCGCCTCTTCGTGATCAAGCTTGTGTCTGCCACTGGCGCTCAGCTTGGCACTCTTACAGAGACTATCGTAACTATTCGCGACAACGACCAAGAGCCTTACGACCGCATCGGTGGCACCTGGACCGCTTATGATGTTAACGGAGCTTCCGTGGGCGAGTTGACATTCGACGGCGCTGAAGATGAGACCGAGGATGGCTACAACAGCTTCTACTACCTCATTATGGGTAATAACTACTATGACAGTGATCCCGTGATCATCGTAAAGTTCAACTACACCAAGGGTCAGGCCACTGGCACGCTGACAATCGATTTGAACAACCAGCAACTCGGCGCTTGCATATCGGGGAGCAGCTCCACAACTAACACCCTGATCGGTTATGTTGATAGCCAAAACTATATCCAGACTGGTGGCGTGATCACCATGGCTTGGACTGAGGACTACTCAGAGATCTATGTGACGAGCTCACCTCAAGCTGACAATTATGCATCTATCGACACATTTGCAAACTTTGGAAGCGGATGGGGTTACTGGACATATTGCAACAACTTCTCGACCCTCCGTCAGAACATCGATTAAGCCTTATCTCCAATAAATAA
>CAYTXF010000090.1:7372-12437 GCA_964440745.1 uncultured Bacteroides sp. | reverse complement strand
AGTCTTCAGTCTTCAGTTAGATACTTAAGTTGATGAAAATGACGAAATATAATATATATTTAAAAACTCTGTATATACGGAGCCTGGCGATCATTGCCGGATGCTTGTGGATGGGTGCTGGAGAGGCGAATGCTGCCGACAATCTGACGATTGGGCGCAATGAGCTGGCGGTGAGCCTGCCCCTTGGCATCGCCAAGGACTCGGTGGGCGGCGACTACGCCGTGGAGATGACGCCGTTCCTATATAATGGCGCTGGCGACACCCTGCGTCTCGATCCTGTGATATTCCGCGCCCAGCGCAATGCCAAATATGTTGACCGCCTGCGCTATTTCGGCGACATGGACCCCGCTTTCTGCCCCGAATACGCCGCTGGCGAGACAATGAACTATACCGCCACCGTCAGTCGCGCCGACGTGCCCTGGATCTGGGGCGCCGATGGCGTCAGCCTGGGCGTTGAGCGCGAGAAGGCCGGCTGCTGCAAGGTGGAGCCCATGGCTCCGCTGCTACTGGGCAGCGCATTGTGGGTGGTGCCCTTCGCTCCGGTGTGGGCCCCGGTGCCCGACAATACCGGCAAGGCCGGCGCCCTTGAGATTGACAATCCTGTGCTGCAGCACATCAGCAAATATCGCCCTTACGATGACACTCGCGTGCTCCGCAAGGAGGAGGGCGCCCTGTATGTCCACTTCCCGCTCGACAAATGGGATCTGCGCCGCGACTTCCGCGACAATGCCGACATTCTCGACCGCATCGTGGACATCACCGCGCAGATCATCTCCGACAGCACCAGCAATGTCAAAATCATACAAATCATAGGCCTCGCCTCGGTCGAGGGTCCTCTCAAGCGCAACATGCTCCTGGGCCAGAACCGAGCCGATGCCCTAAAGACCTACATTCAGAGGAATGTGGACAATGTGCCTGACTCGCTCTTCGAGGTGGTCAATGGCGGCGAGGCGTGGACCGAACTGCGCGACCAGATCGAGGACCTCGATTTCGAGGGCCGCGACCAGTTGCTCGAGATCATGGCCACCGAGTCGAACCCCGATGCCCGCGAACGCAAGATGAAGGCCCTGCGCGGAGGACGCCCCTACAGCTACCTGCGTGACAATGTGCTGAGCGACCAGCGCAATTCTGGTTATCTGCGCATCTACTGGGACTATGTGCCGGACACCAACGCGGCCATCATCAATGGCGCCAGCGAGTTGCTCGGCCAGGAGCGCTGGGCCGAGGCTCTGGAGCAGCTGCTGCCAGTGGCTGCTGACCAGCGCAGCTGGAACGCCCTTGGCGTCGCCTATTACATGACGGGCAACCACGACGAGGGTCTCCGCTACTTCGAGCGCGCAGCCGCCGCCGGCAACCCCCAAGCCGCCGCCAACCTCCGCCAGCTCCGCGAAGAATAGTATCGGGTAGCAGGGGGTTTCATAGTATCGGGTAGCAGGGGGTTTCAACCCCCTGCAAAAGATAGGAGAGCGGCTCCGTGAGCCGCGGTAAAAAACACCGCAGCCTTCGGCTTGAGCCGTTGAAACCCCCTTCTACCCGATATTGAAAGGGGGTTGAAACCCCCTTCTACCCGATACTGAAACCCCCTTCTACCCGATACTGGCGGCGCCTAAGCGAACATTACAAAATAGCGAATATATTAATAACCCTAAAAACAATCAAAACCTAAACAAAAAGAAACAAACCCAATCTTATCTTGATGACACCGGCATCCAGGATGCCCCATCAACAAGCCAAAAACAATTCAACAATAAACTAACCCCAAAAAATCAAACTTACAAACATGATGAAACAATCATTTTCACGTGTCGCCCTCATGCTCATGAGCGCCATGGCCCTTGCCTTCTCCGCCTGCAGCAGCGACGACACCCCCAAAGCCGAGGAGGTAACCCCGGATGGCAGCACCGTCAAGGCCCAGCTGGCTATAAATGTTGGTAGTGCCGCATCCAATTCCCGTCAAAGTGCAGACATTATTCAGGCTTCTGGTCAGAAATTCCGTGGCATGGAAAATATTTATTTGATCCCTGTAACTTCTGCATATACTACATCTACAGGAACAGATGCTATCTCTTTTGCTGATGTTATTGGCCTCACAAGCATTGACGCAAATGATTGTACCAATCCTAATTCTGTCACAGCAGACGAAGACTCTCATAAGGTCTACAGAGATTTAGCAATTCCCCTTGGGACACAGAATTTCCTTTTCTATGGAACAGCCATTGGAAATGCCGTCACCACTGGTAATAATCTTTCAGCAGTTGAATTGCATAAAACAGGTGCATTGGTTTCTGCCGGCACAGATATAGCTCGTGCAAACTCATCTTCCGAGGTTAGCTATAAACTTTTGAATATCTCTTTAAGTACCTCTGGAACTACCGCTAAAGGCAATCTTCTCAGTGTACTTAATGCTGCTGTAGGGGCTTTCCCAGAAGCAATGACTGAGAATTCTGATATCGATGTCATCTACAAATCCTTTACCAGTCAGGTTACTGGTAGCCTTGGAAAAGCCGGTTCAGGTGCAGCTGTGCTTAAGCGCCTTCAACTCCTTTATGATGCTGTAAATAGTCTGCCAGAAGATGCAGATGGATCTACCATCAAGAGTAAGTTTATGAGTTCAACTGGGGATTTAGGCTTCTTCTATACAACTCCTTTCACCACCTACTTTACGCTTACAAGCAACGTAATTTCTTATGCCAATGCTTCTAGCGCAGAAGCTACCTTCCCAACTGCTGATGGTCTTCCTGAAGGTGTAGCTTATCTGTCATTTGATGCATCAAACAAGATATTCTCTTATCCTACTGAGAATCAATATGACTACACTATCGGAAGTGGAGATAATCAGATTTCTCTTAAAACTATAAACTATCCTGCAGCTCTTGGATACTATGCAGCCACTCCTTTAAAAGCCACAAGCTCTACAGAAACTACTTGGCCTACAACTCCTTCAAAATGGATTGAAGCTAATGGAACTAGTGGCGTATGGGGAGATTGGCAAACTACTGTTAGCGCTTCTACTCGTACTATTGCATTGGTTAACAATATCAATTATAATGTGGCTCAATTAGGAGTAGTTTTGAAAAAGACAAATTCTTCATTACTGGCTAATCCATACAATAGTGAGAGCACTACCTCTGTTTCGGTTCCAGTAAATGCCACTTCTATTCAACTCAACGGAATTATAATTGGTGGTCAGCCTTCAGCAACCACATATAATTTCTTACCTGTTTCTGGTGATAATTTCTCACAGGTAATATATGACAACCAGCTTGGTACTTCATATTTGTCATCTTCTAATGATGTGACCTTAGCTGCTAAAACATTGGTTTTAGATACATATAAGAATGATATCACTACTAATGGTCAAGTAGTTAACTTCGCTCTTGAATTCATCAACAACACCGGCGTTGATTTCAAGGGAGTAGATGGCATGGTTTATGATGGTCAGAAATTCTACCTTGTAGGTTCAATGAAAGTCGCTGCTACTAATGGTACGGGAGGCAATGTTGCTGATGACAGTACTATCGCATGGAAATCTCTGAATCTTGACGAAAATGCTACTGGGTACTTCCCTGCATATGAAGAAAATCGTGTCTTTGTACAGGACTTCACCACTACCGCTAATGTCACAATCGGAAGCTTGAAGAATGCATACGTAACTCTTCCTGATCTCCGTGCAAACATCCTTGAGCTCGGTCTCTCTGTCGACCTCCAATGGAAAGCTGGTCTTTCATTTGATGTAACTATTCAATAATCCCTCCTAATTCCCCACAGATTCTCGGAGCCACCTCACCCTCCCTGTCTCCGAGTCTCCGTGGTGAAATTCCCACCCGGCCTCGGAGCCACGGTCAAAAAATCCCTCCCTGGCTCCGAGTCTCCGTGGTGAAATTTTCCCTCCTCACCCCCACAAAACCAATCAAAATCATTTACAATATGTTATCACCCAAACACATACAACCACACAAAGCCATAAAGAGGTTTATGTCTTTATGTAGTTTGTGTGTTTTCCTCGGCGCCGCAGGCCTTATGACCAGCTGCATCGACGAGGACCTTAGCGACTGCGGCTACAACTACGCAGTGCGTTACAATATGCACGTGCATATTGACATCAATAACACTCTCCAAACCGAACTATCCGACCCTGACGAACTGGCGATACGCCAGCAGTTGGGCAATGCCCTCAGTCCGGTGTTCAGCGACGTTGTCGCCGACCTGCAGATGCAGTTCTACGACGCCGCCGACGCCACCGCGCACTATGAGGAGCATATCATCAATTCGAATTCAGCATCTTACACCATATACCTGCCGGTGAAGCAATATCGGCACCATGCCCTTGCCAACCAGCAGGCCGAACCACTTCTGACCGAACATGAGGCCGAAGCGAGCGCCAGCCATCATCTGCGCCGCGAAGCGGCCGACACCATCCAGACCCACGCCCATGGCGTGTTTGCCGGCACCCTGTCGATGTCGGGCGAGGTCCAGGACAGCGTATACTATGTCAACCTCTACATGGTCAACTGCGCCACAGCCCTGGTGGTGGACCTCAATGGCAACAGCCCGGATGAGATGTGGGCGCATGCCAGCGGCTTTGCTGACCGCTTCGCGGTCGACGACAGCACCTATACCTATGGGGCCAGCCACGCGGTGGTCACCCAGGAGATCAGCGACGGCGCTGAGCGCCGCGCCTTCTATGCGGTGCACCTGCCGAGCCGCGACGCGGCTGTGGGCCGCGCCGATGGCGACGGCCTGTGGCAGTACGATGTGGTGGTGCGCATGAACGGCAGCTACACGCGCTCGACGCTCAGCGTCAGCACCGCGGTGCCGGCGGGCGCTCTGCGCGTGATCAAGGGCAAGCTCACCGACAAGGGTGAGATTGTCACCGACGCCCGCGATGTCGGCGTCAGCGTCGCCCTCGACTGGAAGCCCGGCGGCAACCACGATGTCGGCATCGACTAACTCAACCCGATCAAACCAAAGATATGAGGTCAAACCAATGAAACCAATCAAACCAATAATGATATGAGGTCAAACCAATCAAACCAATCAAACCAAAGATATGAGGTCAAACCAA
>CAYTXF010000090.1:0-7272 GCA_964440745.1 uncultured Bacteroides sp. | reverse complement strand
TTTGAGAAAAAGTAGTTTGCTTAGTTTGCTTGGTTTGAGAAAAAGTAGTTTGCTTAGTTTGCTTGGTTTGAGAAAAAGTAGTTTGCTTGGTTTGCTTGGTTTGAGAATAAAACTTAGTTTGCTTAGTTTGCTTGGTTTGAGAAAAAGTAGTTTGCTTGGTTTGCTTGGTTTGAGAATAAAACTTAGTTTGCTTGGTTGGAAAATAAATAGAAAAGAAGATTTGAATGAAAGTTAGAGACATACATATTGGTTGGCAATTAGCCATGGGGCCCCTGTTGGCGGCCTTGGTTGGGTGCTCGGGCGATGAGCCTGGGGGCTCGTACATCGAGATGCCCGTGCACATCTCCATTCCGGTGGAGGGCACCGCCTCGCGCGCCGTCGGCGACCCCGGCCAGGAAGAGACATGGGAATTTCCCACCAAAGCCTATATCTTTTTCTGCACATCGCCCTTGGAGAATGCCGCCGCCTGCGACAATGTCACCATAGCTGACATCGACCTTAACCCCACCAATTGGGACCCATTGAATCCTGATGCAGAGGACGAGTATGTGTATCAGGGCTACAACATCTATGAATATCAAGGCTCCGTCACCATCCGTCTGCCCGAGGATCAGAAGACTGGCCGCGTATACGCTGTGGTGTCAAAAGGTAGCGTAGATATTTACAATAGAAATGATGAAGTATCTGTATCTTCTTCTCTGACCGAAGAACAAGTCAAGGGCCTGACCTTCAATGTGCCAACGACCGGTCAGAGCGATTTCCTGAAGAATCTCTATTCTTCGCCATATAATAAAACCATTAGTGACTCAGACAAACGCTATTACGGCACTGTCCTCAATATCACCGACAAGCAGCCCCAGCTCGACCTCATCTGCTACCACGTCGGCGCCAAGCTCGACGTGATGTGGAATGTGACATCGACCTATCCATTGGAAACCCTTGAGATCCAAGACCTCTACAGCCAGAATTGCAGCCTGTTTGATCCGGGGCGCAATAGCGGTGTAGAGACTGCTGATAAAACCCTCTATGCCGAGACATATTCCACCAGCGTGGGCAATCAATGGTATGGGCGCACAAGTTTTTATGTGGTGAATAGTCAGAAAAGAGAAAGCCTTGCCCTCCAGCTTAACAGTGTGGAGCGCACTCTCAATGAGAATGAGTTTTCCACTTCAAGTTATAATTCCGATTACGCCCCATGGATCCGAGTCCAGCTCGATATAAGCCGCGATTTGACGCCTCCTACATCTAATCGAAAGAATCCCTCCGGGATTCGCTGAGGAGAGGCTGAATCGGAGGCTAATCGAAAGAATCCCTACGGGATTCGCTGATGAGGGCTGAAGACTATCAAACCATAGATTTTTTTCTCAAACAATCAAAACAATTAAAGCAATTTAATCTCAAACCAAATAAACCAATCAAACCAAAGGCTAAAGGCTGAAGACCCGAAGACCGAAGACCCGGAAAACCCGAAGACCGAAGACCCTGAAGACCCTGAAGACCTCGAAGACTTAAGACTAAATGATGAATAAAGAAAATATAGCAATGAAAAGGAGGATACGCAAATTGCGTCTTTTAATCTTGCTTTTGATGGTGCAGCCCTTAGTTTGCGCCCAATTTACCCATGCCCAATCTACCCCTGCCCAACCTGACACCATCCGCTATGTCAGAACTACCGACAACGGCGGCAGCTACAAAAACGACGGCAAGTCGTGGGTCAATGCCAAAGATGATGTCCAAGAAGCCATCAACGACCTTGCATCTTATCTGACCAATCTGAAATTATCAGATCCTAATACTAAAATCACAACTGGCAGCGTGTATGTTGCCGCTGGCACCTATACCCCTACCGAATCTACCGAGTCTTCTACCGACGGCATCCTATATACCTCATTCAAGATCCCCGAGGGCATCTCAGTTTATGGCGGTTTTGCCGGCACCGAAACCGGGCCCGGCGCTCGAGAGATGTCCAATGGCAAAACTTTCGCTGACAACAATAGCAATGTCTTAGCCAATGACCATGTTTTCCCTTGGGACTTTAAGAATATTACCATTCTCAGCGGCGACCACAATAATTCTGCTGATTACGAGTCATTTCTGACTCGCACGGATGAAAAAAGCCAATACAACGAGTCATTCCCGGGATCGAGTTTCCATGTGGTATGGTTTGCCACCAATGGTTTTATCGAAGGCAGCCAGTCGCGCGCTGCCAAGCTAAACCTTCCGGCTCGCGTCGACGGTTTTACCATCACTGGCGGCTACGCCAGCAACACTACCATCTCCGAACGCGTCCACAACTCCTTTGGCGGTGGCGTGTATATGGTTGAGGGGGCCGAACTGCGCAATTGCATTGTTAGCAACAATGCGGCAGCCCGTCGTGGCGGTGGCGTTTACTGCGATGGCGGTGGCATTATCGACTACTGCCTTATCGATCGCAACCAGACTAAGGGCGTCGGTCTGACCGACGGTTACGGAGGCGGAGCCTGCATCGACCATAACGGTTATGTTGTGCATAGCGTCTTTACCAGAAATGTGGCCCGACTGGGCGGTGGCGTAGCCCTATGGCAGGATCGTACCGAATATCCGCAGTGCGAGCAGACCTCCGATCCTTATTACCACGATGCCCTGGAGAGCGTGATCACAGGCGCGCTGATAGCCAAAAATGTGGCCATCACCGAGGGTGGAGGCATGCTCATGCGCGGCGGCACAGCCAACCATATCACCATGACCGACAACTATTGCCTTGGCAATGTTGTCAGCATCGCTGGCGTGAAATATGGCCGTAGCGGCGGCTTGTATGTCGACATAGGCGCTTCGATCTACAATAGCGTGATCTGGGGCAATTCTACCTATGCCAATAATGATGTGCAGTTTGCCTGTCACACCTCCTCCACCTCCGACTTGGGCGACATCAAGCCCGAACTCTATTTCACCGCAGTGGCCTCGCTCGACTATGCCGACTGGGCTGGCACTACGCGCAAGGGCGTGTTTGGCCTCGAAAGCAGCAACCGTCGTCCGGCATCCGGTAGCAAGTCGAGCAGCTATTATCCCGAATTCAGCAGTCGTGATGACACCTCCACTGACTTTAGCATCAATAACTATATAAAGAATTGGGTACCAGATAATTTCAGCGACTTAATCAGTAAGGGCGTCAGCATGCGCGATTACGACAATGTGCCTGCTGTGGCTGTCAAGAAGGCCGTGGTGGCTACCGACCTTAATGGCCGATACTATTCGCCACTGACCATCGTAGGTTCTTTCATTGCCCATGACCTGAAGATCGAAACAGCTGAAAATTTAGATTTGCACAATCATACCTCGGTTGAGGCCCTGGATGGGAAAACCACGGGCATCCGCACTCTTTTCGTGGATCCCAATTTTAACAGATCCATGTATGATGCCACCGGCAATACTGAATTGATCTCTTCGCGTGGCGACTGCTGGGATAATCCTCTTATCTACCTCTGCGATGCATTGGAGTATGCCAAGAACAATCCCAAAGACAAATTCCAGATCTTGGTAAAGGAGGGCACAAGCATTATCGGTAATCGCCAGGTGAATCTGGACATGGACAATGCCTCGGCTGGTGCAAGCATGACTCGCCTGCGCGACCTTACAGCTTCGATTCCGAGCAATGTGCAGATTTATGGCAGTTTTTATGGAGACTTGAAAGGCCTTAATATAAAAGTAAATGGGTCGATAGCTCGTTCTCCAGTCGATTATCCCTCAGTGCTTTCAGCGAATGTTACCCGACTTGACTATGACGACAATATCGCCCATGTAATCACTATTGATGGAGCACAAGACATCATTATCGATGGCTTTAAGATCAATAGCGGAAACACTACTCCCGCCACCCTCCCTTGGGGCAATTGGGCGCCAGAAAGTCAGCATGGAGCGGGCATTTGGATCAATAATAGCAGCAACATTACCCTGCGCAACATCTTGATTGCCCATTGCTATGCTGATGGCGGTGCTGGCGCAGCCATCTATGCTAAGGATGTTATAGGGCTCGGTATTGAGAATCTGATTTTGCATAATAATAGCAGCATCCCAAGCTCGAATAGGGCAGTGACCGATGCTGAGGTATTGGCAAAGCCAAGCGTGATCATGATTGATGGCGGTTCGGCCAGCATCGACCATGCCTTGATCCGTGGCAACATCGGTGCTATCGGGGTGGCAAATAAAGCCACATTGAATATAAAGAACAGCGCTATTCATGGCAATAATGATGGATCGGCTGGCCGATATTTTGATGCAATCTCTGCTGCCAATGATAATATTGCCATATATGCTGCCGATGGATGCACAGTGACCAGCGAGTATAATATGATAGGCAGTGGAGTGGAGACTGTGTATAGCCCTATTTATTCATTAGGTTATGACAGTTCTAACACCTATACCAGTGCCGATGCTTATCCCTGCGAATATCCTATCTTTGCCAACCCGATGAACTCCATCGGTGTGACCTTGGTTAATGAGCTTCCCACTGATGGCGACATTACTGTTTACGGTGGCAGCGCTGACTACACTCCGCGCAACATGAGTCCGCTGGTTAACGGCGCCAATGATAGCATGGCTGATCAGGATGCCCTCGGCTATGATTTCTCCCTCAACAACAAGCGCAACCATGGCGGCGCCGCCGACATCGGCGCCCTCGAAAACACCGACCTCGAGCCCTGGGGCACCGTGATCTATGTAAGAGACTACGGCAATACCACAGATCCCGGCGGCGATGGCTTCAGTTGGGCAGGGGCTATTAATGGCAACTATACTGCCAGTGATTTCACCAATGCAAATGCCCATAAAGGTTATACTCATGCATTTTCCGGATATGACATAGAGCCTTACAGCAACTCTACTGTCCTCACTGGTTTGCAATGGGCAGTCGACCAAGCTTATTACCTGTCTCTGAAAAAGACGAAAGGTGCAATTGATTATGCAAATGTCCAAGTAAAAGCCAATACTACCTTTAATGTTTCAGCCTCAACTGTAGATCAAGATGCTACTGTCAAGGTTTGGGTTGCTAAAGGAGAATATCTCCGTCGCGACGGCTTTTTCATGCGCAATTCGGTGGATGTCCTCGGAGGTTTCCCCTCTATTGGCAATCCCGGTGAGGATGAACGAGAACCCAAACAATATGAAACAATCATTGAAACACTGAATGAAGAAGATTACCAGACTGTATATGCCTATTATCATGATGGTACAGGAAGTCTGGGCTCTTCCACAGAACTATGGGAAGTATATATAAATAATATAGGGAAAAAATATTCAACCCTAAGCGGATCCATAAATAATGTGCTTGATGGTGACACAGGTACTTCAATAACATTCTCTTGGTCAGGAACCTCTACTAATAGCAATTCATATTCTACATATTATATTGCTTTTGACTTAGGAGAGGAGATGGCTATAGAAAAGCTCAATTTGGCTTTTTCCTCTTCCACTACCTCAACTCAAGGTGATAGCAATCCAAAATATCCTTCAAATCTTACCATCTATGGATCAACGATTGCCACAGGTTATAATAATTTGACAACTGGAGGTAGCGGCTTCTCAACTACTAATTGGACTCGCTTAGGATCCTCCTCAAGTTTCACATCTAGCAATAGCATTGACCTAACTTCAGGTACCTATCGCTACATTGCTTTGGTATTCAGTAGACCAAATAACTATACTTCAAGAACTGGAAGACAGAATAATTACACCTATACATATAATATCTCTATTTCTGAGATATCTCTGTCATCTCAGGACGGACAAGTTTTCCCATTAAGCAAGGATAGTTTCCAGGGAAGTAACTTGGCCGTTAATAGCGTTGCAATGGCAAACGATACTGATTGCGTGGGTGATTATTATTATGAATTAAATAACTATGCTCAGGCATATTATACACAACGAGTTTTAACTCAACCTTTCCCTTATTATCAGTTTACGGCTAAAGAAACAAAAGATTTGGAATTAGCAAATGGTGCCGTTCCAGGATTGAGCTTTGACCGTGAAACCGTATGGGATGGGTTCACTATCCGTCACGGCATTGTTAATATCAATCATGGTAAAGATGGTGGTGCAGGCGTCGCTTTGCGTTACAATGGCGTATTGGAAAATTGTGTGATTGAAAAGAATTATAATTTTGGATATAATTATCGTAGAGGTGGAGGCATCTTCCTTAATGATGGCATTATTAAGAATTCTATTATTCGTAACAATATTTTAAGTTCTTCATCAGATACTCCATCTAAAGGTTGTTATGGTGGGGGAGTGTATATGCGCACGGGAACTGTATACAATACTTGTATTGTAGGGAATAGAGTAGAAAGATTAGATGTAACTGGAATGCATAATAGTTATGTAACAAGTGGTAGTGCAGTTTATTTTGAAATGGGTAATTTTTATAACAATACCATATATAATAACTATGGGCATGGTCCCATATCCACTGGTGGATGGTTTGCTTCTGATGATGAATTAAGAATCTATAATTCCATAATTTATGATAATGATAAACCTACAAATACGGTTGATATATATTTGAGAAAAATTGGCAGTGGGTCTACAACCGTTTCACTTTATAATAATATTTGTAAGAATTTAAGTTATCTTTATAATACAGGTGCTACGAATATTAAATATGGAACCATTATTGATAATCAAGCTGTAGCCTCTACGTCAGATCTTTTGGATTCCAAAGAATATAATTCAGATGGGTCTAAGAATTCAACTTACCTGCATCTTGTTGACAGTAGCGCGGCTATTAATTCTGCTACTGAATATATTGTAGATGCGAATGGTGATAGAATCATTCTGCCTGATTACGATGCTGATTACACGGATCGTGTGAAGGACTGTGCATTGGATATTGGTGCTTACGAGTATGATGGCACTAAGGCTATTTCGCCGGCTTCTGGTAGTGGCGATGATGCTGGCAAGGCTATCTTTTACGTAAGCGAAACTGGCTATGGCTTGCGCACTGCTGATTCGCCCGAGAATGCTGCTTGCTGGAGTAAACTGCAGAAGGTGCTGGATGCTGCTGGCAGATACAAGGCTAATAATCAGGATGCTGAGGTGGTGGTGCGCCTAGCTGAATTTGACGGCACAGAAAAGGACAAGAATGGTGAGGCCATTCCTGCGGGCTATCGTCCGAATCGCCAAGTCGAATATGGCGAAGATGGCAAGAGCAAGCTTAAGGAAAATCCCCGAAACTATTCAATCCTGGTGCCTAAGGGCGTCGTGCTCGAAGGTGGCTGGAACGATGCTAATGCTATCTACAAA
>CAYTXF010000089.1:11103-12560 GCA_964440745.1 uncultured Bacteroides sp. | reverse complement strand
GGTTGGGTGCAACGCACACGCAAAATGGGAGGCATGACCTTCCTTGATCTTCGTGACCGTTATGGGCTGACGCAAATAGTCTTCGACAACCAGGCTTCTCCAGCCTTAACAGAAGCAGCCAACCACTTAGGACGCGAATATGTGGTGCAGATCACTGGCAAAGTGGCCGAGCGCTCTGCTAAGAACGCCAATCTGCCCACCGGCGACATCGAAATCATAGCCACCGACCTTAAGATCCTCAACCCCAGCGAAGTGCCCCCATTCACCATCGAGGACGACACTGATGGCGGCGATGAGCTGAGAATGAAATACCGCTATCTTGACATTCGTCGCGCAGCTGTACGCAAGAACCTCGAGTTGCGTCACCGCATGACCATGGAAGTGCGCCGCTATCTCGACAGCAAGGGTTTCCTCGAAATCGAGACCCCAATGCTCGTGGGCTCAACTCCCGAGGGTGCGCGCGACTTTGTGGTGCCCTCGCGCATGAATCAGGGCCAATTCTACGCCCTGCCCCAAAGCCCGCAGACACTCAAGCAGCTGCTGATGGTGGCCGGCATCGACCGCTATTTCCAGATTGTGAAATGCTTCCGCGACGAAGACCTGCGCGCTGACCGCCAGCCCGAATTCACACAGATCGACTGTGAGATGAGCTATATCCACCAGGACGACATCATCAACACATTCGAGGGCATGGCCAAGCATCTTTTCAAAGAAATCCGAGGCATCGAGCTTACAGAGCCCTTCCTGCGCATGACCTGGGCCGATGCCATGAAATACTACGGCAGCGACAAGCCCGACATGCGTTTCGGCATGACATTCGTGGAACTCATGGATGTGATGAAAGGCCATGGCTTCTCAGTATTTGACAATGCGGCTTACATCGGCGGCATCAATGCCAAGGGAGCAGCCCATTACACACGCAAGCAGCTCGACCAGCTTACCGACTTCGTGAAGCGCAGCCAGATCGGCGCCAAGGGCCTGGTTTATGCTCGCGTAGGCGAAGACGGCACAGTAAAGAGTTCGGTTGACAAATTCTACGACCAGGAGGCCCTGCAAGCCCTGCGCAAAGCCATGGATGCTGAGCCCGGCGATCTCATCCTGATCATGAGTGGCGACGATGCCATGAAGACCCGCAAGCAGCTTAGTGAGCTTCGCCTGGAGATGGGCCGCCAGCTTGGCCTGCGCGACAAGAACAAGTTCGCATGCCTCTGGGTAGTCGACTTCCCGATGTTTGAGTGGAGCGACGAAGAGCAGCGCCTGATGGCCATGCACCATCCTTTCACTCACCCCAAGGCCGAAGACATACCCATGCTCGACACCAAGCCCGAAGAGGTTAGAGCCGATGCCTACGACATGGTCATCAATGGCGTAGAGGTTGGTGGCGGATCAATACGTATCCACGACAGCCAACTGCAGGCAAAGATGTTTGAGATCTTAGGCTTCACACCCGAAAAGGC
>CAYTXF010000089.1:5089-11003 GCA_964440745.1 uncultured Bacteroides sp. | reverse complement strand
AATCCGGCCCTTCAGGAAAGCTGGGACAACACCGGCTTGCAACTTGGCAATCCCGCCAGGGATTGCACAGGCGTGCTGGTATGCTTTGACGTCACTCCCGATGTGATCGACGAGGCCACCTATCGGAAATGCAACTTAGTGATCAGCCATCACCCCCTCTTCTTCAAGGGGGTGAAGAGGCTGACCGCCTCAAATCCCTCGCTGACGGCAGCCATGCGAGCCATCCACGATGACATCACAATCTACAGCAGCCACACAGCAGCCGACTCCACTCCCGGCGGAGTGAGCTACAGCCTGGCCGAGCGCCTGGACATCGAGCCAAAGCGCGCCATGATGCCGCAAGCCAACCGCCTGGTGCTGCTGCAAGCCATCGTGCCGCGCACGCATGCCCAAGAGGTGCAAGCAGCCCTCTTCGACGCCGGAGCCGGAAAGCTGGGCCACTATGACTGCTGCAGCTTCACTGTCCAGGGTCAAGGCACCTTCCGCGCTCTGGAAGGCGCGCATCCCTATGCCGGCCAAATAGGCCTGAGCCATAACGCCGACGAGGTGAGCATCAATCTGGTGCTCGCCACAGAATCAATCGGCAGCGTGGAAGCCGCGCTGCTCAAGACGCATCCCTATGAGACCCCGGCCTATCAGTTCCTGCCAATGCTCAACCGCCTGCCCAACGTCGGGCTTGGCGTGTATGGCATTGCCAAGGAGCCGATGAGCCCACAGGATTTCATCCAGCATGTGAAAGAGCGCCTCGGATGCGAATGCGTGCGTACCACCAAAATCGACCTCGATCCTGAGATGAAAATACGCCGAGTGGCTCTCTGCGGAGGCGCCGGCGGAGAATTCATCCCCACCGCCATCGCAATGGGAGCGCAAGCCTACATCACCGGCGATGTGAAATATCATGACTTCGTGGACTACCGCGACAAGATCCTGGTGATCGACGCCGGACATTACGAGACCGAGGCCCCAGTGAAAGAGACATTTGCCCAGGTTATCCGCGAGCGATTCCCATCGCTGCCAGTGTATTGCACTGACCTTGACGACAATCCAGTGCAATATCAATGAATAATGAATAATGACTAATGAATAATATATAGAAATGGCTACAGAAAAGAAAACTGATCAAAACTCGGTAGAGCAGCGCCTGCGCTCGCTTTACGAACTCCAGACCATCCTCTCTGACATTGACCGCATCAAAACAATACGAGGCGAACTGCCCCTGGAGGTGAAAGAACTGGAAGATCAGATAGCTGGTCTCAATGTGCGCATCGAGAATTACAATCGTGAAATCGAAGAGCTCAATCAGATGCTCAACAGCGAGCACAACAAGATCAACGAGTCAAAAGAGAAAATCGACACCTATCGCGAACAGCTTGACAATGTGCGCAACAACCGCGAATTCGACCTTCTCAACAAGGAAATAGAATTCCAGTCGCTTGAAATCGAATTGGCTGAAAAGCACATTCGCGAGCACCATCGCGCCATCGAGAACAAGCAAGGCGAAATCCAGACTACCCGCGAGCAGCTGGCCGACCAGGAGCACATACTCGAAGAGAAGAAAGGCGAACTCGACGAAATCGTGTCGGAGACACGTGCCGAAGAAGAGAGCCTGCGCGAACAAGCCAAAAACATTGAGCAGCGCATCGACGATTTCACCCTCAAGGCTTTCAAGCGCATACGCAAGAACGCCCGCAATGGCCTGGGCATCGTGTATGTGCAGCGCAACGCCTGCGGCGGCTGTTTCAACCGCATCCCTCCACAGCGCCAGATGGAAATCAAAATGCACAAGAAGGTTATCGTGTGCGAATACTGCGGTCGCATTATGATCGATCCGGAACTTGCCGGAGTATCCGCTGAGGAACATACCGAAAAATAAACTATAAATAAGCTATGGAATCAGGCGTGCATTTCAATGCTGAAATAATGGAAGCTGACCGCCGCTATCTCGAGCTTTTAGCCAATAGCTTTGGCAGCGTGACGGCAGCCAGCAGCGAAATCATCAACTTGGAGGCTATCCTCAACCTGCCCAAAGGCACCGAACATTTCATCGCCGACATCCATGGCGAGAACGAGGCCTTTGAGCATGTGCTACGCAATGCCTCGGGCGACATCAAGCGAAAAGTAATCGAGCTCTTCGGCAACACGATGCGCGAAAGCGACATCCGCCAGCTCTGCTCCCTGATCTATTATCCCGAGCAAAAGCTTGAATATGTGATGCAAAGCGAAGAAAACATGATAGATTTCTACATGATCACTTTGCATCAGCTCATCAAGGTGCTACAGAAAGTCTCAAGCAAGTACACTCGCTCCAAGGTACGCAAATCGCTCCCCAAGGAGTTTGCATACATCATCGAAGAGCTTCTCCATGAGGCTCCGAGCAGCGGAAGCAAGCAGCTGTATTACAATCGCATCATTGAGACTATAATCTCTACTGGACAAGCCAACGAATTTGTGTGCGCCATTTGCAATGTGATACAGCGCCTGAGCATCGATCAGCTTCACCTGCTGGGCGACCTCTTTGATCGCGGCCCTGGCGCCCACATCGTGCTTGACACCTTGGCCAACTATCCCCACTTCGACATAGCCTGGGGCAATCACGATGCGCTGTGGATGGGAGCCGCTGCCGGCAATCTGAGCTGCATGGCCAATGTGCTGCGCATCAGCCTGCGCTATGCCAACATGGCCACTCTCGAGGATGGCTACGGCATCAATCTGATGCCACTGGCTACCTTCGCCATGGAGACATACAGCGACGATCCCTGCGAACTCTTCACGCCCCGCATCATATCCGGCGTAAAGGAAGTGAGCGAGAAGAACAAGGTGCTCTTCGCAAAGATGCACAAAGCCATAGCCGTGATCCAATTCAAGCTCGAGGGCCAGTTGATCGACAAATACCCCCATTGGGGCATGGCCGATCGCAAACTGCTCCACTGCATCGACCAAGAGGCGGGGACAATCACCATCAATGGCACCACCTATCCCATGCTCGACTGCCATTTCCCGACTATCGATCCGGCAGACCCCTACACTCTCACCGACGAAGAGGCTGAGGTGATTGACAAGATACGCCATTCGTTTGAAGTCAGCGACAAGCTCAAGCGCCATATCGCCCTGCTTTTCTCGCATGGTTGCATGTTCAACATATGCAACTCCAACCTCATGTACCACGCATCGATCCCTATCAATGAAGATCAGACGATGCGCGAGGTGCAAGTGGGCGAGCATAAGTATTCTGGTCGCGAATTGCTGTACCAGATCGGCATGATGATGCGCTCAGCCTTCAACCATGACACTGCGCCTGAGGAGCGCCAAGAGGCCATCGACTTCTATTGGTATCTGTGGTGCGGTCCTGACTCGCCGCTTTTCGACAAGTCGAAAATGGCCACCTTCGAGCGCTATTTCATAGCCGACAAGGCCACCCATGTGGAAGAGAAAGGATGGTATTACAAGTATCGCGACGATGAGGGCATGTGCGACAAGATCCTCGACGAGTTCGGAGTGGAGGGTGAGCATCGCCGCATCATCACCGGCCATGTGCCCGTGCATGCCTCCAAGGGAGAGACACCCATGAAGGCCAAAGGCAAGATGATGGTGATCGACGGCGGATTCTCCAAGGCTTTCCACCAGACCACAGGCATCGCCGGATACACGCTTGTGTTCCACAGCCGTGGCTTGCAACTGGTGCAGCATGAGCCATTCTCAAGCGCCCTTGACTCGGTGAAGAACGGCACTGACATCGTAAGCACAACCCAGATCATCGAGCTCAACAACAAGCGTCTGCTGGTGCGCGACACCGACAAGGGCAAAGAGCTCGCCAAGCAGATACAGGAACTCAGAGAGTTGCTCTGGGCTTATCGCCACGGTTTCATCAAAGAGAGGAAATAGCCATGACGAATCCTGCCCAGTGGGACGAAGACATAGAACGGGCCGTAGCCGTTATGCGTCGCGGCGGCGTGATAGCCTACCCCACCGACACTATTTGGGGCATAGGCTGCGACGCCGCCAACAGCGCTGCCGTAAAGCGCGTGTTTGAAATCAAGCAGCGCGCTGACAGCAAGGCTCTAATCACCCTGGTGGGCAGTCTGGCTGCCCTGGAGCGCACAGTCGACAATGTGCCCGACGTGGCCCTGCAGCTTATCGAAGTGGCTGATCGCCCCACTACCATTGTCTATGACCATGGCGCAGGGGTTGCCCCTGAGCTGTTGGCCGACGATGGCAGTCTGGCCGTAAGACTCACCACCGAGCCATTCTCCTCGCGATTGTGCCAGCGCATGCGCGGACCCATCGTGTCGACATCGGCTAATGTGAGCGGCCAGCCCTCACCTGGCACTTTCTCTGAGATACCGCAAGAGATCCTCGACAAGGTGGATTATGTGTGCGAATCGCGTCGCCACGAACCGCCCCAGCCCCGCCCCTCGATGATCATCAAGATCAGTGATGGTGGCCTGTTCAAAATACTCAGGAAATAGAGCCTTACTGAAACCAATCATTGGAAATGCAAACCAAGCGACAACGCATAAAATACATATTGGCCGACTACGTATCAGCCAATGCCGCTTGGTTTGTGTTCAATATCATCAGATTCTACACGCTGCCCTACAATTACAGCTCCATGTCGCTCGGGAGCTACATGAGCATGACAAGCGTGATCCTTGGGCAGATTCTGTTCCCGATAATGATGGTGGTGCTTTTCGCCATTTCGGGATACTACAACAAAGTCTTCTTCAAATCCAGGCTCGACGATATCCTCAATGCCGGGGCTGTGTCGCTGATAGGCACAATCATCATTTTCTTCGCCGTCCTTTTCAATGACAAGATAGACGATCGCCTGGGCAATTTCGAGATGATCCTGATCCTGTGGGGCCTCTTCTTGGTATTTACTTCGCTTCCACGCATTTGGATCACATCGAGCGCCACCACTCAGATACGTCGCGGCAAAGTAGCCTTCAACGCATTGATCATCGGCACCTCGAAGCGTGCTCTTGCCTTAGCCAAGGATCTGGAAACCAAGCACACCAACATGGGCTTCCACATCCAAGGATATGTAAGCACTGACCCAGGTCATCAAAGCGCCAATATCTCCGGCTCCCCATGCTTCGCCATCGAGGACATAAGCAATGCCATCGAAGAGACCAAGGCCACTGCTCTGATATTGGTGCCAGATAAGATGCCGCTGCAGCAGACTCTTGACATCATCAACCTGCTGCTTCCGACCGGCAAAAGCCTCTACATCACTCCTGACCTGTACCATTTCATCACCTCCAGGCCTCGCACGGCCATGGTAGCAGGCCAAGTGCTGATCGATGTGTCATCGGCCGATATCCCTGCCAGCACCGCCAATCTCAAGCGCCTGGGCGACATTATAGGGTCGGCCCTCACATTAGTGGCGATTTCTCCCATCTTGGCCATCATAGCGATAATGGTGAAGAATGACTCGCCCGGCCCGGTGATTTACGCTCAAGAGAGGATAGGCTACAAAAAGAAGCCTTTCAAGATATACAAATTCCGCACCATGCGCATCGATGCTGAGAGCCAGGGGCCTGCCCTATCGTCGACCGACGATCCTCGCATCACCAAGATCGGCAGGGTGCTCAGGAAATATCGCCTCGACGAACTGCCTCAATTCTGGAATGTGCTCAAGGGCGACATGTCGATTGTGGGTCCGCGTCCGGAGAGGGAGTATTATGTGCGACAGATCATAAAGCGCGCGCCTTACTATGCTCTTGTGCATCAGGTAAGGCCCGGCATCACCAGTTGGGGCATGGTCAAGTACGGCTATGCCTCCAATGTGGATCAAATGGTAGAGCGCCTGCAATGGGATCTGCTCTATCTGGAAAACATATCATTTGCCGTAGACCTGAAGATTCTCTTCTACACGGTTCGCACCGTAGTCACCGGCAAAGGAGTATAATTAAGT
>CAYTXF010000089.1:3209-4989 GCA_964440745.1 uncultured Bacteroides sp. | reverse complement strand
CAATGGCTGCACCACAAACAAAAGCTAAACGCACACCGGAATGGTTTCTCCATTTCCTCAGTTGGCGCGAACGCAAGATTCAGGAAAAGAATTTTGTGATTGTGCTGGCTCTCTTCGTGGGCATATTCGCCGGCCTTGCCGCCATGGTGCTGAAATGGCTCATCCACACCATCGGCCATTTCATCATACGCATCGGCGCCGATCCAAGCTGGCATATCAACTTCGCCTACATCATAGCTCCGGCTGTGGGAATTCTCATTGCAGCCTTGTATGTCAGGTATGTCGTGAAGGATGACATATCCCATGGTGTGACTCGAGTGCTCTATGCCATCTCGCAGAAAAAGAGCCGACTGAAGCGCCACAACATCTACACATCGATTGTGGCCTCATCCATCACGATCGGTTTTGGCGGTTCGGTAGGAGCCGAGGGCCCTATCGTATACACCGGGGCGGCAATTGGCAGCAACCTTGGATCGCTTTTCAGGATGTCGCCGCGAGTGTTGATGATATTGGTGGGGTGCGGAGCAGCAGCCGGCATTGCTGGCATTTTCAAGGCTCCGATTGCTGGCATGCTTTTCACCTTGGAGGTGCTTATGCTGGATCTTACCACTGGCACAGTGATGCCTTTGCTTATCGCCTCGATCACCGGCGCCACGATCGCCTATTTCTATACTGGACTGGATTTTGAGTTTTTCTTCGTGCAAAGCGAGGACTTCCTGATGGCTCGTCTTCCCTATGTGGTGCTGCTTGGCATCGTGTGCGGCCTGGTGTCTCTGTACTTCACCGATGTGATGAACATGATGGAGAATTTCTTCGGCCGCTTCAAGAATAGGTGGCTACGCACCGCAGTTGGCTGCTTGATAGTGTGCGCGCTGGTGTTCTTGTTCCCGCCGCTATACGGCGAAGGCTACATTGCCATCAACAATCTTCTTGATGGCAATGTGGCGGCCATAGCGCAGGCATCGCCATTTGCCGGAGAAAGCGCCGACGCTTGGTTCATCATGCTTTTCATAGCCCTGATCATTGCTTTCAAGGCTTTTGCCACATCGAGCACAAATGGCGCTGGCGGCGTGGGCGGCACTTTCGCGCCCTCGCTTTATGTGGGCTGCCTTACGGGCTTCCTTTTCGCTTACATGATCAATTACTTTGACATTGGCATCGGTGTGAGCAGCAAGAATTTCGCGCTCATTGGCATGGCGGGCGTGATGGCCGGCGTAATGCATGCGCCGCTGATGGCAATCTTCCTCACGGCCGAACTCACTGGCGGATACTCGCTGTTTTTGCCCCTGCTAATCGTGTCTACGATTAGCTACGGCACCATCAAGTGCTTCAAGCCATATAGCATATACACGATGCGCTTGGCTCGCCGAGGCGAATTGCTGACGCATCATAAGGACAAGGCGGTGCTCACGCTTCTCAAGGTCAATAGCGTGATCGAGCGAGATTTCATGACGGTTACTCCTGAGATGAATCTCAAGGAAATGGTGGATGTGATCTCCAAGAGCAACCGCAATCTATTCCCTGTGCTCGACCCCAATGGCAAGCTCTTGGGCATTGTGCTGCTTGACGAAATTCGCAACATCATGTTCCGCCCTGACTTGTATCGGAAGATGACAGTGGCGACATTCATGTCGATTCCTCCCGCTAAAATCGACATCAGCCAGAGCATGGAGCAGGTGATGAAGACCTTCGATGACACCGGAGCATGGAACCTTCCCGTGGTAGAGAATGGGAAATACGTAGGATTTGTATCCAAATCTAAGATATTCAACAGCTATAG
>CAYTXF010000089.1:0-3109 GCA_964440745.1 uncultured Bacteroides sp. | reverse complement strand
CCCAAATCCCAAATCCCAAATCCCAATGAAATACTCAACACTCTTCAAGATACTGATGATTGCGATTGCATGCGCAGGGTGCAGCAACTCGCAAGCCAGCAAAAGCAGCGTCAACCTCGACAATGGTCTCCCTTTACCACAAATTCCTGACACTCTGAGAGTGCCTCAGCAAAGGGCTGACTACCTGGTGGCACATTTTTGGGATGCCATGGATTTCTCGAATCGCAAGTACGCGCTCGACACAACATTTATGGAAATGGCCTTTGCCGACTATGCGAGCGTGATGCCGATAGCCACTCCAGGAATGCCTTTGCAAAAGTCGGTAAATGAGTTGATGAAGCAGGCATCAGTTGACGAAAAGGCTTACAGGATGCTGGGCTCTGTGGCGGAAAAGTATTTATATGAAATCGATTCGCCAGTTTACGATGAAGAGTGCTATCGATATTTTGTGAAAGCACAGCTTGTAAATCCGGATCTCGACTCGGCCGTCCGGACGCGTCTCGAATTTCAGGATCAATGCTTGGATTTGAATCGTCCTGGCACAGTGATCAATGATTTCACATTCGTGGATCGGGATGGAAAGACTCGCAATCTGCTTTCTTGCGTGGACCGCGCCACTCGCAGCCTCATCATATTTTATGATCCTGACTGCGAAGACTGTCATGAGCTGATGAGCCATCTGCAGGAGGAGCAGTGGGTTAACAATGCCATCGACCATGAATGGCTGTCGATCATAGCCATTGCCGGTTATGAAACTCGCGATCGCTGGGAGGCTACCAAGGATCAGCTTCCGCAGAATTGGATTGTGGGACTGGATACAACCGATGTTGAGGGCAATGATCTATTTTATCTGCCCAATACCCCATCGCTCTACGCAGTGGACAACCAGGGCATTGTGATTGTAAAGAACAAGCAGCCTCAGCCTACCATAGAGGCTCTTATGGAATGAGCAGAAAGTTTAAAATGATGCTGCCTGAGAGGCTGGGACTCTTGATCCTGGCCATATTGCTCATGGCCTTTGCCATCGTGCTGCTGGTTCGAGGCTGCGCCCCGGATCATCCTCAGCCAGTGATC
Source organism: uncultured Bacteroides sp. (assembly GCA_964440745.1). Lineage (GTDB taxonomy): Bacteria > Bacteroidota > Bacteroidia > Bacteroidales > Muribaculaceae > CAG-873. The sequence continues at coordinate 2,035 of CAYTXF010000089.1, read as the reverse complement.
CCCGAGCCATCGCTTATCGACAGTGTCAAAGCCACTGCTCCCGACTCCATCGCCAACCCCTCCCCAGCCTCAAAGTCAAAGCCACGAAAGAAAAAATCCGCCCCCTCCAAATCCCCTGTCCAGCCCTACCAGCGCCACCACCTCGACGAACCCGCCTCCTAATCCGCGGATTTAAGTCTTTCTCTTAATAATTTGCCATACTCCATCATTATCCTTGCCTTCATGTTTCAAGATGCCCATCTTTTGCAAGGCAGAAAGGTCTCGCTCGATAGTGCGTTGACTCACCGACAGCATCTCCGACATCTTACGGCCAGATGTTGTCGGAGACTCTTTGATGATATTTAGGATTTTCTCCTGACGCTCAGTGAGTTTGCTCTCCGACGAGTCTCCGTCATAGTCTCCGACTTTCTGTTTGTCCGAGGAAGCGAAGATGATGGTTTGGAACTGTGTGGAAGTTGACTTAAACCTGGGTTTTAATTCCTCCTTGTAACCTTCCAGAGCCTTTGTTTCATTGCATATACGTGTAAGTCCACTACCGCGCTTCTCCATATAATCCAGTTGAGCCATCACATTGGCAAGTATGGGGTTACGTCTTTCGGAAGACACCTCTTTGATATTCAAGTCTTGAATAAGCAACCCATTATACATACCTCCAGGAGAAGTGACCGTAAGACGATCATCGTAAATATCAAGATGGACTTCACCCCCCATTACAGTATAGTCACGGTGAATAATGTGATTGACTATTGCTTCGAGAACTGCTCGTTCAGCGTACTCAGGTCTATTCTTCCGTCCTTCAGGAAGTTTCTCCCATCCTCTTTTGGTATTGGACTTCACAAAGTTCAGGGCTTCACGAAGCAACATAAGGACATTTCCGTAAAACTCTGCATCATTTATGGCATCACCTTTTTCTTTTCCATCCCATCTTGTGCAGTACAGTCGAGATTGCCACAGAGGACAGTCATCAGCAAATAAAGCTCCAGCGTTAGTAAGCTTTCTGGAGCCAGTTACAAGCCCAAATGATAAAAGGTATTTCTTGTCCCATTCCTGTTTGGTGCGGTCTATAAAGGTGTTTGCTAAAATGGTAAATGAATAATCCTCTGCCTTATATTCTGTGTGCAGAGAATCATAAGTCTTGTTCGAGCCTTTCAACACTAATCGAACCATTTGTTCTGCTGTAGCTGGAAGGCTTTCATCACCGATACGAACAAAGGCTATTCGCTGTCCATCACCAACATAGTAATAAGGTGTATAGTGACCGGCAGTTACTTTGAGTTGTAAAACATGTAACCCATCAAGCTCATGGAAGATCATCTCTACATCAGGTAGTGGGTCAATATAATCACGCACTTTAACGCTGATCGTCTCACACACATGTTGTACATCATCAAGACCCTTCACTGTGCCATCATTAGCAATGCCGAAAAATAGCGAACCACCTAACCCATTGGCAAAAGCGCTTACACTCTTCACCCAACTCTTCGGTTTTTTCTCTTCAAGCATTAACTTGAAGTCATATGCAGTACATTCACTTATAAGTGTCTTCAATTCCATTTTTACAACTAGCTTTTAGGCAAGACATAATTCCTATCTAAGATGGCAATGTTATCTTTCTTTGCCATAGTAAGGGACATTTTTTGATGAAAATGTGCGTTACAAATATTTTCTATAATTCGTGAGTTAAAAAATAAAACTTACCCTGAGCACTGTTCTGACAGGAAGCAGGCAAGTATGTTTCTGCAAAAGTACTATTTTTCTCTGAATTGACCAATTGTTTTAGCAAAAAGTGCTCTTCGCGGCCACGTTATCATAGCCATTGCCAGTTATGAAACGCGTGATCGCTGGGAAGCAACCAAGGATCAGCTTCCGCAAAATTGGATCACGTCAAAGCCACCGCTCCCGACTCTGTCGCCAACCCCTCCCCCGCCTCCAAATCAAAGCCACGAAAGAAAAAATTCGCCCCCTCCAAATCCCCCGTCCAGCCCTACCAGCGCCACCACCTCGACGAACCCGCCTCCTAAACAGTCTCGTATAT